>CAIVSQ010000338.1 GCA_903908605.1 uncultured Anaerolineae bacterium | reverse complement strand
TGGATATTTTCGCGATGCACTCTCACAAAAATATCCACTAAAAATAATATCCTTCGCGCGTGGACCAAACCGTCATCTCTCCCCAAATCGCAGCTCCGCGCGCGGCCAATGGGCTCTGCGCCCAAGTGGCGAGATTGCCACAGCCCGCCGCGCAGCGGCAGGGCGTCCCCGCAGGTGGATATTTTCGCGATGCACTCTCGCGAAAATATCCACTAAAAATTTATCCTTCGCGCGCGAGCCAAACCGTGGTCTCCACCCAAACCCAGCTCCGCGCGCGGCTAGTAAACATCAGCCGTACATCAGCAGACCGCCTACAAAAAAGTCCCATTCCCGAATATGACGGGAATGGGGCAAAAATTTATCCTGGGAAAAAAAATTTCCCTACCTGGTCGGTCTTACTTAACCACCGCCAGGGCTTCCTTCATCAGTTTAAACAACTCAGAGAGCATGGGCGGATCACCATACTGGTTGGAGAGGTCCTCCTTCACATCCGCCCTGAGCGGCTGCAGGTTAGGTGTCACCCAATAAAGACTATTTTTGGGCAATGGACCTGGGGCAGAACCATCGAGGGTCTTCTCGAGCAGCTTTTCGCCACTGACGGCATCGTAAATGCTCACATCCCAAAAGATTTGGAAAGCAAGGAAGGTTTTTTTCAGGTAACCGACCAATGCTAAGGAGTTATAGGTGTACTTCCACCAAACCCCGGGTACGGTTTTATAAATGGTCAGTTGGGCTGTCTTGCTATCGACCTGTTTTTGGCGGCCATTGACACACACCACCACGCGCATCTCGGAGGGCGTGGCGGCTGTCATGCCCTTTATGGTCAGGTCCTCGGTCTTCAAGCCCGATAAATAAATATTCTTAACAGCTGCATCTAACCCGAAGATCGGCAGGGCCACTTGCTGTTCACCAGCGCACAGGGCACGGGCACGCTCATCCATGGCGGCCTGGGATTGGCCACCGCTCGATTTGGCCAGCGTGTCGATGGCCTGCTGGCGCAGCGTGGTTGCCTGCTGCTGCAGCCCGGCCGATAACTGGCTGGCATCCAGGCCTTCAAGGATCTTGAGGGCTGCCAGGAAATCGCTGGCCTTGGTTTGGGCCTCGGCCTGCCCCAGGTAGACCTGGGCGCGTCCCTCAAGGGCCTGCTGACGCTGGGCATCGCTGCCGGCCACGCCCAGGGCCGAGGTGTATAGGCCAATGGCGGCATCCGGTTTGGCCTGCCCGGCGCGCGTGATCAGGTTGGCAAACAGCAGACCGACCGCCTGTTCGCGCAGGGCGGCATCGCTGGTTAAGTTAATGGCGTGGGCATACAGACCGGCCGCATCAAAGACCTGCCCGCTGGCTTCCAGTGATTGACCCCAGGCCAGCAAATTCGCCACCCGGCCGCGCTGAGCATCGTCACGGGCCTGCTCCAGGTTGTTCTGGCTGGCCCAGGCCTCCAACTCCAGGTAGATGGCCTGCGCAGCACTGAAATCGGACTGCCCGGCGGCCTGTTTGGCGCGCGCCAGGTACAGGCTGGCGGTCAGTTCATCAAGGCGGGCCAGGGTATCCACATCCTGCGGAACAGACCTCAAGTCAGCCAGTGTTTGGGCCGCCTGTTCAAATTGACCCAATTGCAGCTGGCCTTCGGTGATGCTGAGCCGGGCGCCCAGGCTGGCTTCTTCGGCTTCGGCCACGAACATGCCCTGCGGGTACCTGGTCAGGTAGTCCTGGTAAGCCTGGTAGGCGGCCGTGTCGGCTGAGAGCGACTGGGCCTGCTGGTAGAGCTGGCATTCGGCCAGGGCCGGGTCAAAGCGGCTGATATCCTTATGCCCAAGTTTTGCCAAATAGACCTGCGTTGTGGCAGACAGGGCTGTGCAGTCCTGCTGCGCCAGGGCACCCTCAATACTTGCTTCGGCTTGCAAGAGGGTATTGTTATAAAAATACAACCCCGCCGCAACGACAATTACCAATACAACCACTACTACCAGGATTTTCTTCATCGGTATCGTTTCACTCCCTTGTTTACAACGCAATTTTCCCTCAGGATCGATTTATTATAGTAGGTTGCCGTGTGAATATAAATAGACAATTGTCATATAGCGGGAATGCAAATGACACCTATTTCCAGGCGGCTTTTTTGGTGCTGTCCAACCTGGCAAGTGGTGCTACGCAATTATGCGCGCGCTGGGTATAATAACGGGGGTTGCCGCTGTAGCCAGGCGGTGGTCTGCCCCGCATCCAGATCGACTACCCCTAGAAAGAGGAAAACATGCTCGTAATTTCAGATATGATGGGCACGCTAACAACCGGCTCACCGGTGATGGGGCTGGTGGACTGGGTCCGTCACAACCAGAGCAAAGCGCAGGCCAATCTCTACATGACCACCATGCTGCCCGGTTATTACATGGCCAAGCGCGGCCTGATCAATTGGCAGAAGTGGGGCCAAGAGCTGATGGTCAACAGCCTGGGGATGATCCACCAGGCCACCCCCGAGAAATTCGCGCAGGTATCCGAGTGGGCGGTGGAACACAACCTGTGGAAGCTCCGCCGCAAGGATGTGATCGAGCGCCTGGCGGCCCATGCGCGTGGTGGAGCCAAAATCTACATCGCCAGCAGCGTCTTTGAACCGGGCGTGCAGGCCTTTGCCCGGCGGATTGGTGCGCAGGCCATCGGCACCCCGGTCGAATATGTCAACGGCCGCGTGCGCATCTCCAGTCACCTGGTGTCCAGCGAGCACAAGATCAACGAAGTGCTCACGCGCCTGAAGGTCAGCAAGATCGATTTCGCCTATGGGGATACGATGATGGATGTGCCGCTGCTCGAACACGCCGAACACCCGGTGGCGGTTTACCCCGATGCCAAACTGCGCGCCCTGGCACTCGAACGCGGCTGGGAGATTATGGGCAGCACACCCGGCAAGAAATAGCCAGGGGCAGGCTTTACCATTAATAGAGCGATCCGCGCGCCGGGTGGACTGGCGCGCGGATCGCTTTATTTTTACTGATCGATCCCGATCGAAGTCACCACCGTGCCGTGGTCGGGCAGGCTGCGGCGCTCTTCACTGGCCGCCAGCGAGACATGCGGGCTGGTCCAGCGGAAGATCCACTTGGCGTCCTCAATCGGCACGTTGACACAGCCATGCGAACGCGGCTCGCCATAGGCGTTGTGCCAGTGCGCGCCGTGAATAGCCACGCCGCCCTGGATAAAGGTGCACCAGGGCACCGCCGGGGTGGAATAACCCGCCGATTCGCTGCCAGCCGTCATGTTCTTGGAGATGATCTTCCAGTGCGTCAGCAGCGTGCCAGCCGGGGTAGCATACTTATCGGTCACCTCCCCGCTGGCCGGGTCCTGCACCTGGCCGCTGGAAACGCGGCAGAAGAAGACCTCGCGCTTGCCCTCGTAGCACGAGAGCGTCTGGTTGGCCAGGCGCAGGGTGATGGTCTTCTCGAGCGGGTCCACGTCCGGGCTTATCTCAGCCACGTCGGCATCGGTCAGCACCTTCAGGCCGGCCCCGTCCACCCAGTAAAACTCACCATAATAGCCATAGCCGTAGCCATGACCATTGGCATCCTCGTTCCAGCGGTACTCAGGGAAGCCGTTGCTGGTGCGGACCTGGTCGACCCAGATGACCTGGCCGTAGTACAGGCGCGGCGGAAAGTTATAGGCGATGTGATCCCGCAGCCAGGGCGAGGCATTGGCACCTTCGTGCGCCAACTCCAGGTAGGGCACGGTCACCTCGGCCCAAAAACCGGGCTGCCCGGCTGGCATGGCGCTGATGGGCGTATTGGGGCGGTTGTAGACGCGCTGCAGCATCGAGCCATAGATAAAACCCTCGGGCGTCTCGACATAACGCTGGTTGACCGGCCCGCCGATGACGTGCCCGAGCACCTCGTGCTGCCAGTCCACCAGTGTATCCGCGTCCAACTTGCGGATGGTGTTGTTCAGGCCGGGGTCATTGCTGGGGCTGCTGCGCAGGGAGATGTTGGTATCCACCACCCGCCCGATATGCGCAAAGGGCGGAAAGTCGGGCAGCCGCTTGGGGCTGGAGAACTGCTCGAGCAAACGCAGGTCAATATTTTTTATCGCCAGCCCCCCGGCAGCCAACCCGGCCAGTTTTAATAGATCACGCCTTGAGGTCTTTCTTTGCATGCCACACACCTTCTTAACAATCCCGCAGGATAAAGATATTCACGACTGAGAAGGGTATTATACCCGCCGCGCGGGCTATTTTCTACCCGTTGGGTGCTGGAAAGGTGAAGGGGGAAGAGATGTGGGCTGGCCAGGTGCTGCCATAAAATCCGAACCAATTCAGGTGAACCTTTTTTAACAAATGAATGGCAGGCAAGCCGGGGATATTTCTCAACGCTTTACCCAACCCGGCAAGAAAAAAAGAGCTTGCCCTGCTTTGTGACAGGGTGGAAGCTCTTTTTTTTGCGGGCCAATCTTGCCCGATCTCATGGTTTACAGGTCTGCGAGGTGGAACTAGCGACCGGCGGTGGACTGCAAGCCCTGGATAAAGGCCTGCTTTTGTTCGGCGGTCAAGACCGATTCCGGGTGCGGAAGCGTGTACTGGATGGGCGGCATGCGTCCGGATTGGATCTGCTCGGCGATCTCATCAAACTCACCCTGGCGGCTCCAATCGGAGAAATTGAGTTCCTGGCGGCCTTCAATGACATCTTTGGTAATCAGCCACGAAGCGGGGGCAATATTGCTGTACCAGGGCCAGGTGGTTTCGTTGCTGTGGCACTGGTAACAGTGGTCCACGGCCAGCTGACGGGTTTGGGGGCTATCCCAGTTCGGTTCTGAGACGACTGGCGGGTTGGTATGATCACGCCCATACGGCACAAGCTGGATCAATGCCAGCAAAACCAGGCCGGCAAGGACAAGATATAACAAAGTCTTTTTCATTTTTTCCTTCTTTTCTTGTTCAAGATGAGTAACTACACATTACAGTATACTCTTTAAATATGACGTTTTTATGAAGATGGGGCATCAGGCAACCTGGTTATCACCAATAGTAACAGACAGTCTGGCAGGCTTGTTAGCATGCAAAGCCTTCATTAGCTCGCATAATATCACGGCTATGTCATTATTATCAATTTATTTATATTATTTTATTGACAATACTGTATGACACACAGTATAATAAGTACATGGATACCGATCAGATCAAAACCCAAAAAGAGAACGTAATACAGGAAATCCGGCGCGGAGTATTAGAGCTGGCCGCCCTGAGCGAACTGCGCGAAGCCAAGTATGGTTACGCCCTGATCAGCAGCCTGGCCGAAAAAGGCCTGCAAGTAGACCAGGGCACGCTCTACCCGCTGCTGCGCAGGTTGGAAAGCCAGGGCTTGCTGCAAAGTGAGTGGAACGTGGATGGCGCGCGACCCAGGCGCTATTATGTGCTCAGCCCGGCCGGCAAACAAGTGCTGGATCTGCTCAGCAGTGATTGGCGCGAGCTGACCAGCATCATGGAAAAATTGCTTGGCAATTAACAGATGTACTCAAGGAGCTAATCATGGAACTCATCGAACGTTACTTAAATGAAGTCGGCCGGCACTTGCCGCGCAACAACCGCAAAGACATCCTCGGCGAACTGCGCTCATCCCTGGCAGACGCCCTCGAAGACCAGGCCGGTGCAGACCCCAACCCGCAACAGGTGGCCAGCATGCTCAAGGGCTTTGGCAACCCACGCAAGATAGCCGCCACGTATTACCCTGAAGGTCAGTACCTGGTCGGCCCGACGCTCTACCCCTTCTTCCGCATGGTGACCGGGATCGCGCTGGCAGCCGTGCTGGGCGCGCAAATCATCGCCTGGCTTGTTTCAGTCTTCCTGGCAGGCGAAGCAATCGACCCGCTTAATGTGGCCGCCGGATTGGTGAACAGCCTGCCCGCAACGCTTGGTTCGGTTGTAATCGTCTTCATGATCCTGCAGCGCTTCGATGTTCACCCCGACCTGGACGACAAGGACTGGGACCCGGCCAGCCTGCCCGAGTTGGACAGCACGGAAGATGTCAACCGTACCGAAAAGGTCGTGGCGATCATTTTCCGATCGATCTTCATGGCCATCCTGACCTGGTACTCGGGCCTGGTGGGTGTCTATTCCCTGGAAAACGGTATGTTCTTTGGCAACCCGCTGATCGCCAATTTCGTGCCCTGGCTCAACCTCTCGCTGCTCTATGGCATCGGGTTGGATGTCTACCTGCTCTGGCAGGGGCGCTGGACTGAGGCATCGCGACTGGCCCGCCTGGCCGGCAACCTGTTCAGCATTGTGATCCTGTGGATGCTCTCGCAAGCCCACGCCGCCTGGCTGATCGCCCACAATGCCACCACGCTCGAATCCGGCCTTAAGCTGCTCGAACAAAACCTGCCGGTCGGCGGAGAGATCTGGATGATGCAAATCTTCTGGATGTCTTTCACCATCGCGCTGATCGTGACAGTGATCGAAACCGCCGTGGAAATTTTTAAAATGACCCGCAAGCTGCTCGATCGCTAAAAGCTGACCGCAATAACCAATAAAAAAACTGGTTCCCAGGCAGAAGCCGCCGGGAACCAGTTTTTGGTTTTTCTATAGGAAGTGTGCAAAAGTGCTGCAATAATATATGGAAATTCCAATGCGCAGTACTTGCGGGGAGACCCGCTTCCCGGCTCACGCAAATACCACGGCCAAAATCGTAGTAGCGGATTTATCCGCTGCTCTTGATCAGCGGCAGGCCCATGGCCCGCATCGCCGCCATACGTGGCAATCTCACCCACCCGGGCGCGTTGATCACCGGCTGCGCGCGGAGCTGCGGTTCGGGGGTGCCGGCGGTTTGGTCCGCACGCGAACAATAATATTTTTTTGTGCGCAGTGCTTGCGGGGAGAGCCGACCGCTTGCGCGGCGGAATAGGGGGTGTGCAAGGTGGATGCTGGTTCCTGTAGGGCACCGGGTGTGGCAATCTCACCCGCTGGACACATTGATCACCGCCCGCACATGTCTGTCATTGCGAACCCGGCGCTCTTGTACTTCGCCGGGTGTGGCAATCTCACCCACCCGGACGCAACCATCACCAGCGGCGCGCGGAGCTGCGATTCGGGGGGTGCCGGCGGTTTGGCCCGCGCGCGAACAATAATATTTTTTTGTGTATTTTTTAGCGAAAGTGCATCGCTAAAAAATACACTTGCGGGGAAGCCCGGTCGCTTGCGCGGCGGAATGGGGATGTGGCAATCTCACCCACCTGGACGCAACCATCACCGCCCGCGCGCACAACATAATAATTTTTTTTGTGCGCAGTGCTTGCAGGGAAGACCCACGTCCCAGTTCACGCAAATACCACGGCCAAAATCGTAGTAGCGGATTTATCCGCTGCTCTTGATCTTCGGCAGGCCCATGGCCAGCATCGCCGCCATACGTGGCAATCTCACCCACCCGGGCGCATTGATCACTGGCTGCGCGCGAAACATAATATTTTTTTTGTGCGGCGGGATGGTTTTGGTCTGCAGGAGTGAGACAACCGCCCCGCGCGAGGGAGATCACTCAGGCGGGGCGGTTGTGTTTATCCAAATTAGTTAGCGCAGGGTGTATTCCACCACCAGCACCGGGCGGTAGCCGGCTTCGGGGTGCTCGCCGGCGGCAAAGGATACGGTATTGGCTACGGCGTTGTTGTTATCATCCACCATAAACATCAGCCGGAAGGAGGTGTTGCCGCTGGTGGAGACATACTTGTAGGCGGTGTTGGGCAGGATGGCCTGGTATTCAAAGGTCGAGCCTGGCACCGGGATCAGCGCGGTGGTGTTGGCCAGCGAGGCCGGGGCCTCAAAATCGGCTGGCTGCAGATCGGGTAATTTGCCAAAGAAGTCACGGCGGATATCGACCATCAGGCTCTGGAAGCCGGCAAACGGGCTGGCGGCTGAATCAGCCAGCTTGCGCATCTGCAGGCGCACGCCGAGGATGTGGGCATTTTCCGGCAGGGCGGAGGTGTCGAAGGTCAGGAAGGCGCGGTATTGCTGCTTCTCGGCGCTATCGCCCAGCAGCAGGTCACCGGCACTATTGACCGTACCACCCTGCGAGCTGTTCTCGCCAGACTCAAGCACCCAACCATCCAGGACACCATTCGAGACAAAACTGGTCTGCCCAAGCAGGGAGTATTTTGGTCCATCGACAAAGTTTTTGCGCATGGTGTTGCCGGCCAGGTCGGTGATGGTGCCATCGGCTATCACATCCAGCTGCAGCGTGCCAATGCCCGTGCCGGCGCTGACCGTGACGGTGTAGTAGCGGCCAGAGCCGCTGACCTCGGTCACCTGCGCGCCTTTCAGGTTTGTGGCGGTCAGTCTAAAATCGGTCACATCCACGCCGTTGACGATCTCACTGAAGAAAATGCCGTAATGCAGGCTGGTGGCGATGGTGGGGTTGGGGTCGGCCAGGGTCATGCCTGTCACCAGCGGACGGGCGGCATCCACCATAAAGGTCCAGGAGGCACCGGCCGCGCCGTTGGCATAGTTTTCACCGGCCGGGTTGAGGGCCACCACCTGCCAGCTGTAGGTGCCCGAAGACAGGCCTTTGAGTGCAACGCTGGTGACCGGGCCGGCATACATCCAGCTGCTGCAGGGTGATTGCGAATAAATCAGGCAGTATTGGTAAACGGTGGCCTGGCTGCTTGGTTCCCAGCTCAGCACCGGGTTGGGACCACTGATGGAGGCAGGCTTCGGGCCAATTTTTGAAAACGGCGCCGGCATGCGGTTGATGTCATAGATTTCACCGGTGTTGAAGGGCAGGCCACCTTGTGGGTTGCCCGCCAGGTCAGTAAACCTGGCGCTCTCCAGCATATCCAGCCGCAGCTGGCCCTGGCCATAACCGGCGTTGACCCGCACGGTGTACTCCTTGCCCGAGCCGCTGACCGATTGGACTGATGCGGCCGCCAGCTTATCGACCGCCACCACAAAATCGGCCACATCCAGCCCGCTGACCGGTTCGCTAAAGGTCACGGTGTAATCGACCGTGTCGACCATGCTCGGGTTGGGGCTGATCCTTTGGCTGGAGCTTACGGTGGGGGCGGTGTTATCGACCTGGTAACTCTCGTCCAGGCCCGGCTCACCGGCTGGCAGTGCCAACATGGATGCGTTGAGGATGCCCTGCCCGGGTGCCAGGTCCAGCCCGACGGGGCCGGTGTAACCTGGCAGGTTGCCGCCCGAGACACTGATGTCATAGGTCAGGTCATCCACCCGGCGGGCGGCGCTGACCTGGGCCGTGCTGCCGCCTGTCACCAGGAAATCGGTCGCCTTCAGGTTGTGGACCGCCGCGTCAAAGGTGGCTCTGAAGACGAGCGTGTCGGCGCTGGCAGCCTGGCTGGCGGGGACCTGGCGGCGGAAGGATTGCAGCACGGGCGGCAGGCTGAAGGCATAGGCCGCACCCGACTGCATGGCGTAGTTGTCATCCGGGCTGGCGTTGATGCCCTTGAGCGCGCTGGACTCGGTAAAGGCCCCCACCAGCATCAGATCCTGCGAGATGCCCAGCGAGGTGCCAAAGGCATCGCCCGCGCGGGTATCAGAGGCCTTGATATAGTGCTGCTGGCTCCAGGCGCCGGCGCTGCGCGTGAAGAGGTAGACCGCGCCAGACTGACCGGCGTCCGCATTGGCCTGGTCGCCATCCACACCCTTGGCCGAGCTGTCTTCCAGGTCGGCCCCCACCAGGATGCGCTCACCCTGCAGGGCGACCGAATCGCCAAAGTAATCCTTGGTGCCGGGGTTGGAGGCTTTCAGAATAGCCTGCTGGCTCCAACCGGTGGCTGCGCGGGTAAAGACGTAGGCCGCACCCGCAAAAGGCAGGTCATTGTTGGCCGGGTTGCCATCCTTGCTGGCCTCGTTGGGCGCACCCACCACGATGGAACCGTCCGAAATGGCCACAGCGTAGCCAAACTGGTCGCCTGCGCCGGGGGTGGCAGCCTTAAGATAGGCCTGCTGCTCCCATTTTTGACCATTGTTCTCAAAAACGTAGACCGCGCCGGCATCTTCGGCCGTGTTATCGCGGGCATTAGTGGCAGAACCGCCGTCTTCAAATGGCGCACCGACCACGATGGTGGTGCCTTCAATATCCACAGAGGCGCCAAATTGGTCGTTGACATCCAGGTTGGCCGCCTTCAACAGCGCCAGCTGGGTCCAGGCCAGGTTGCGGCGGATAAAGACATAGGCCGAGCCGGAAGCGCTGGAAGGGGACTTGCCCGGGGCACCAGCCGACTTGCTGGCACCCACCACCAGCGTGTCACCATCCAGCGCCAGCTTGTTGCCAAACAGGTCACCAGCGGCCAGGTTGCCAGCTTTCAGGTAGGCTTGCTGGCTCCAGCGGCTGCCCGAGCGCACAAAGACATAGACCGCCCCGGCGTACTCGGCGGCATTATTTTCAGGATGGCCAAAGGTGCCGCTGGCCTCACCCGAAGCACCCACCACGATCGTATCGCCGGAGATATCCACCGCGATGCCGAAATGGTCATGCCGGTCTGCATTGGAGGCCTTCAGGTAGGCCTGCTGGCTCCAACTGCCATCGGCTGCGCGCACAAAGACATAGACCGCGCCCGGGGCCACCAGGGCGTTGTTGGCCTGCGCATCCGGGTTGACACCCGTCCCGGCGCCATCCTCGCCCGGCGCGCCGATCACCACCGTGCCCGCGCTGACCGCCACCGAGAAGCCGAAAAAGTCGTTGCTTTCGGTATTGGAAGCCTTGAGATAAGCTTGTTGCACGGGCGGCGAACCAGCCGGCAGCAAGGCCTGCAGCTGGGCCCAATCCGTGGCGCTCAAACTTTCACCGGCGTGGGTGGCAGCAGGCGCGGCAGACGCCATCCCAGGCGCCAGCCCCACGGCCAGGGTAAGGATGCAAAACAGCAGCAGGGTGCTGGATAAACGCTGGAAAAGGCTGGGGTGGGTCATGTTTGTTTCTCTCAAAGGTGGCACGATGGCCAGGAATTAGGTTTACGCCATGCGATTGGCGCCCGGTTTCAGCCTGCCCGGCAGGATTACCTTTAAATGGAAGGCCAGGACGGCAGGACAGTGAATAAAAACCCCTGCAAAGGCCAGGCTGGCAGGCTGTAGTTCTTCTTATTAATGGATTGAATACCAATTATATTATAGTGTTTTTTCGGTCCTTGTAAATAGAAGAATGTTGGCTATGCGAAGCTATTCGATAGCAAAGCCGGCTGGTGTTCGCTGCGGTATTTTCTACCGCAGCGAACACTCCACCACCAGCACCGGGCGGAAAGCGGCGGCAGTGAGCTGGTAAACGAGACGGCAGCGGCTACGGCGTTGTTGTTTTTGGTTTGGAACTGGCAGCATCCACAAAGCTGGTGGCCCGGTGCTGATGGTATTCAACCAAGCGATTGCCAGGGTTGGCGGAAGGATTTTCTTGTCGATGCCTTTGATATTTAATACTCAATTTCCCCACATGGCAATAACCCGCAAAATATTCGCGCTTTGCTTACAAAATATCGTCCTGGGCCGCTTGCTGAAGACGTTTGTCGCACATCCCATTCCAGGCGCACAGGGCGCAGGCTTTGGAACAGCGAAGCCCGCTGATTTGCTGGCCAATCACCAGGAAAAACGAAAGCGATTTCAACGGCCGCATGATATTATTTTCGGTCAATTGCATGCCAATCTGACCGGCAGGCAGCATATCAAAGAGAAAGCGCTGCGACTCGAGATCCACATCACCACGATCGTCCCCTGGTGCCCAGTGTTGGGCGGCGTACTGGCCCCTCAGGTCCTCGGCGGCAATTTGCGCGAGTTTCGCCACCGCCAGCGTTCCAACCAGGTCTAAATAATAGCCGGCAATGGTTTCCTGCGCGCTAAAATATTGCTGCGTCCGTTTTTCAAGCCGGTCCCCAATGGTGCAAATTGAGCCCAGCAAAGCCTGTATCCCCGAAAAGGATCTTTTTTGGGGGCCGGGGATGGAAGAAAAATAGCCAGGTTCGATCCTGGTCCATAGCGCCACCGGCTCCAACAGCTGCACGGCTTCAGCCAGGGCGGATTTCTGCAGCGCGACCAGCCTGGGGTTGGTCTGCTGCCGGCGGTTTGTCACCTGGTCCAGCAGTTCGATGGCGGGCATCACCCGCTGGGCAGGCAGGCGGATAATGTTCATAACGACCGGCCTGGCTTGGAAAGTTTATTTAACAAATTTATTCCACTTCAATACTTTCCACCCGCAGCTCGTCGCCTTTGGTGACGCGCACGTGCGAGCTGCCGCAGACCGGGCAGGAGAAGGTGCGATCATCGGGCTCAAAGGTATGGGTACAATCATGACAGCGCATTTCAGTCGGGATGCGGGTAAAGTGCAATATGGCCCCCTGCGCAATGGTTCCTTCGGCGATCATGTCCCAGTAAAACTGGACCGAATCATCAACAGCCATGGCGAGTTTACCAATGACAAGATTAATATCGGTCACTTTTTTAGCGCCCGCTTTTTCAGCTTCACGGATCGAAATTTCCAGGATGCCCTGGGTTATGGCTAGTTCATGCATGGATTTGTTCCTATGATCTTCAACAAGGTATTCGAGCGGGATATTTTTTAGCCTGAGAATAAAAATTTATTCGCTGCTACGCAGCGCTCACGACGCAATTGATCTGCGGCTGCATAAAAGATATACGTAATTACGTACAAGGGTAAAGCTCTAATAAAGGGCGGAAAATGGCCTATTTGTTTTTCCCAGTGGCCATCCACTGGATGTTTTTGATCACCGGCTTACCGGGAGACAATGACGAAATTCTCTTCCAATTTTAGCACTCGAATGAGCATTTACCCAGAAATTGGTGGGATTCACCTTGCTCACTTGTGCCGCATTTCACAATTATGCAATTGCCAAATGTAATATCATGAAGGTGACAAAGGTCATAATAGGATTAATTTAGGATTAATGCTAAATTAATCTAATGCTTAATTATTAAGGTTTCTGATAACAAAAATGGTTTGCTATTATTTTTCAATATAGATTACCCATTTCAACTGTTCGGGAGGATTTAGATATGAGCGATTCCAGCTTGAGTAATGCCGTCAAGAATCATGGGGTTTCGCGAAGAGATTTCCTGAAATTCTGCTCACTGATGGCGGGAACGCTGGCTTTGAACGCATCTTTTGGCCCAAAGATCGCCAAAGCCCTTGAATTGCCAAAGCGCACACCGCTGGTCTGGTTAGAATTTCAGGACTGCGCCGGAAACACCGAAGCGCTCTTACGCGCTTCCCGTCCAACCGTTTCAGAATTAATCCTGGATATCCTCTCGGTGGATTACCACGAAACGATTATGGCAGCTGCCGGAGCACAGGCAGAAAAATCCCAAAAGGATGCCATCGCCGCCGGTGGTTACATCCTGGTGGTCGAAGGCTCCATCCCAACAGCTGAAAATGGAATTTATTGCACCATTGGTGGTCGCACCGCCATGGAAATCCTCAAAGAAGCCTCAGCCAATGCCATTGCGGTCGTCGCCATCGGCAGCTGCGCGGCCTTTGGCGGTTTACCCAAGGCCAACCCCAACCCAACCGGGGCCGTCTCGGTATTGGACCTGGTCAAGGACAAGCCGGTCCTCAACCTGCCGGGCTGCCCGTGCAACCCGGTCAACCTGACCGCCACAGTGGTGCACTTCCTGACATTCGGCACCCTGCCCGAAATGGACAGCCAGCATCGCCCGTTGTTCGCCTATGGTGCCCGCATCCACGATAACTGCCCACGGCGTGGCCATTTTGACCACGGCGAATTTGTGGCCAAGTGGGGCGATGAAGGTCACCGCAAGGGCTGGTGCCTTTACAAGATGGGCTGCAAGGGTCCAGTCACCTTCCACAACTGCCCGGCAGTGGGCTACAACGACAATACCAGCTGGCCGATCAAGGCTGGTCACGGCTGCATCGGCTGTTCTGAGGCCGGCTTCTGGGACCTGGGCCTGTACAACCGGGCCAATCTTAACGAATTCGCACCTGCCGTTGCATATGCCCCCGTACAGCAGCCAACCCAGTCTCTCTCTCCGACCACCACTGCAATAGTCGGTGCAGCGGCAGGTCTGGCTATCGGTGCCGCCGGGGCTGCAGCCTACACGCAGCTTTCCAATCCTGATAAAGCTGACCAACCGGAAAGTGCCCAGGTAGAAAAGAAGTAGGAGGCTGTCATGTCAACCATGAGCCGAAGAAATTTCCTTAAAGTTGTCGGTGTCGGGATTGCTGCCAGCGCTTCACTTTCTGTTGTCAAAAGTGTCAGTGCCACCGCTGCAACTGCTGACCCCAACGATTATGTGGGCATGCTATACGATGCCACCAAATGTGTGGGCTGCAACGCCTGCACCAATGCCTGCCGGCAATGGAATAACACCAATGCCGAATTGGACCCGACCGGTTTGTACGATGCCCCGCTTGAACTGAGTGCCGATACCTGGACGCTCATTCAGCTGTACCAGGGCCAGGATGAAAATTCATTCGTCAAGCGCCAATGCATGCACTGTGTCGACCCGGCCTGTGTCAGTGGCTGCCCGGTTCAGGCCCTGCAAAAATCGGCCGAAGGCCCGGTCACCTATGACCCCAAGCGCTGTATCGGCTGCCGCTACTGCATGTACACCTGCCCTTACCACGTTCCACGCTTCCAGTGGAAAGAAGTGATCCCTGTGGTTACAAAGTGCACGCTGTGCGTGGATAGGGTCGCGGACGGGAAAGGCTCTGCCTGCGCCGAACGCTGCCCAACTGGCGCGTTGATCTGGGGCAAGCGCGGCGAATTGATCGTCGAAGCCGAAAAACGCCTGGCCGATGAGCCAAAGCGTTATGTTCAGCACATTTACGGCAAGGAAGATGGCGGCGGGACATCGGTCATGTACCTCTCGCATGTCCCCTTCGATAAACTGGGGCTGCCAACCCTCAAAGACGAACCTGTACCGCACATCAGCGAACGCACCGGCGATATATTCCTGCCTGGCATCATCGTGGGTGGGACGGTTGCCCTGGCGGCAGCGCGTGTGATCGTCAAAAACGGCGGGCTGGAGAATGAGTCATGAAAGCCACCATGAAACTGGATAAATCCATCCCGCTCAGCTTCTACCCGTTGGCCCTGCTCTCCCTGCTGGCAGTGGGTCTCTCGATCTACCGCCTGGTGGTGGGGCTTGGCCCAACCACCAACATGAGTGACCACTATCCATGGGGTATCTGGATTACAACCGACCTGTTCCTGATCCCGGTGGCGGGTGCAGCCTTCACCATCTCGTTAATCTCCTACTTTTTTGGCCGTGATCGCTATCACAGCATCATCCGCCCGGCCGTTCTGGCAGGTTTTCTCATTTACGGTATTGTGGGCCTGCTGCTCTTCCTGGATATCGGCCGCTGGCCCCAGTTCTACAACATCTTCGTGCCAGGCTTTATCAACCTGCACTCCTTCCTCGAAGAAGTCAGCCTGTGCATCACCCTCTACACGGTGATCCTACTGCTGGAAGTGGCACCCATCTTTCTGGAAAAATACAACATCAAAGCGCCCATCCGCTGGATCAATTCGGCCATTTACTGGATTGCCGGGGCAGGCATTGTGCTTTCCACCCTGCACCAATCCTCACTTGGCTCCATGTTCCTGTTGATGCCCTATAAGCTGCACCCACTGTGGTGGACGCCCGCCCTGCCGGTGCTGTTCTTTCTGCAGGCAGTTTATACCGGCCTGGGAACCACCGCCATTGCCATCAACCTGATCTGGCGTGCCTTAAAACTGCCGATTGACCGGATACTGTTCAAGCGCATCGGTCAGGCCATGTCGCTGATGCTGGCGCTTTACCTGGCCGTAAAAATCGGTGACTGGATGGGCGCTGGCGAGATCGATCTCTTGCTCAAACCAGATGCCTTTGGCTGGCTGGCCTGGATCGAACTGATCATTGGCGTGGCCATCCCACTGCTGATCCTGCTCTCCCGGCTGGTATCGCACTCACAGGGTCCATTCTGGGCCGGTGTCTTTGCCCTGATCGGCACATTCATCAACCGGCTGGTGGTCAGCTGGATCGGTCTGGCAGAACCTTCGCACGTGACCTACACGCCCTCCTGGATCGAACTGACCATCACCCTGGGTCTGTTTGCTGGCGGGTTCCTGGTCTACGGCGCAGTGGTCCGTTATTTCAAACTCTTCCCTGACGGGAATGAATCGCACTAATCTGGGTTTCAACAAATTTTTTGGAGGGTAGTTAAATGCCAAAGCTAGCGATCGATCCCATTTCTCGTATCGAAGGCCATTTGCGCATCGAGGTTCAAATCGATGAAGGTTCTGTTAAAGACGCCTGGGCTTCCAGCACCATGTTCCGCGGTGTGGAACTGATCCTCAAGGGCCGTGACCCGCGCGAAGCCTGGGCCATTACCCAGCGCTTCTGCGGCGTCTGCACCACCGTGCACGCCTTTAGCTCTGTCCGCGCGGTTGAAGATGCTCTCAAAATAAAAATCCCGAACAACGCACGCATCCTGCGAAATATCATCGAAGCCATGCAGTTTGTCCAGGATCATGTCATCCATTTTTATCACCTGCACGCCCTGGACTGGGTGGATGTGGTCAGCGCCCTGAGTGCCGACCCGGCCGCCACATCCAAGCTGGCACAATCCATCTCGCCCTGGCCCAAGTCCAGCGAAACCTACTTCAAGGGCGTCAAAGACAAACTGGCCGTCTATGTGAACAGTGGCCAGTTGGGACCGTTTGCCAACGCCTATTGGGGACACCCGGCTTACAAACTTCCCCCCGAAGCCAACCTGATGGCCGTGGCGCATTATCTCGAAGCCCTGGACTGGCAGCGCGATGTCATCCGCGCCCATGCCCTGCTCGGCAGCAAGAACCCGCACCTGCAAACCTACCTGGTGGGCGGTATGGCCACCCCCATCGACCTAAACAGCCAGGCAGCCATCAACGCTGATACCGTTGCCATGCTGCTCGAATTGTTCAAGACGGCCAAGACATTTGTTGACCAGGTCTACCTGCCCGACCTGCTGGCGATTGCGCCCTTCTACCTGGACTGGGCTGGCATTGGCGGCGGCGTGGGCAACTTCCTGGCCTATGGTGAGTACCCGGATAAAGATGGCAACCTGTACTTTTCTCAGGGTTTCCTGCTGAACAAGGACCTCAGCAAGGTGTACCCGGTCGATCATAACAAGATCACCGAAGAGGTCTCGCATTCATGGTATGAGTATGATGACGAAAGCAAGGGTCTGCACCCGTATGACGGCGAAACCCGTCCAAAGTTCACCGGCCCGCAGCCGCCCTATGACTTCCTGGATACCGATAAGAAATATACCTGGATGAAGGCACCTCGTCTCGATGAGCACCCGATGGAAGTGGGCCCGCTGGCCCGCATGCTGGTCTCGTATGCCAGCGGCCAGAAGGATGTGGTCGATACGGTTAATTTCGTGCTCGGAAAATTGGGTGTCGGCCCCGAAGCGCTCTTCTCTACCCTCGGCCGCACGGCTGCGCGCTGTATCGAAACCGTTTTGTTGGCCAACAAGCTGAACGAATGGACGATGGAACTGGCAGCCAACATCAAGGCCGGTGACATTGACGTGCACGAAGGCACGCTTTGGGATCCGGAAACCTGGCCGGCCGAAGCAAAAGGCTGGGGTCATATTGAAGCCCCGCGCGGTGCTCTTG
Source organism: uncultured Anaerolineae bacterium (assembly GCA_903908605.1). GTDB lineage: Bacteria > Chloroflexota > Anaerolineae > Anaerolineales > Villigracilaceae > UBA5195. The sequence goes on along the minus strand of CAIVSQ010000338.1, from coordinate 8,229 downwards.
GTCACTGGATCCACATCAAGGACAAGAAAATCCTCAATTACCAGGCCGTCGTCCCCAGCACCTGGAACGCCTCGCCGCGCGATGCCAAGGGCCAGCTCGGACCGTACGAATCAGCGCTGATTGGCACGCCCATCGCCGACCCCAAGATGCCGCTCGAAGTTCTGCGCACCGTCCATTCCTTTGACCCCTGCATTGCCTGTGGCGTGCACCTGTTGGATGCCGATGGTCGTGAACTTTACGAAGTCTCGGTCGATTCACCCACCATTGCCGCCAGTCCGCTGCTGAAATTCAGGTCATAAATTGACTACTTTTCAGGATCCAAACGCAAAAACCCTGGTGATTGGCGTGGGCAACCGTATCCTTTCGGATGAAGGGGTGGGCGTGCACGTCATAGAACGGATCCTGGCGGCCTACATCATCCCGAAGGATGTGCTTGTTCTGGATGGCGGCACACTTGGGCTGGATCTGCTTTATTACCTGCAGGGTGTCGAAAACCTGCTGATGGTGGATGCAGTTGAGCTGCGCAAGGATGCCGGCACGCTGGTGCGCATGGTCAACGACGAAGTGCCTGCCTTCCTCTCGCTAAAGATGTCACCGCACCAGGTGGGCATACCAGATATGATGGCGGTAGCCAAGATGAAGGACCTCTACCCCGCCAACGTGATCCTGTGGGGCGTGGAACCCGATTCGCTCGAGCTGGGCATGGAGCTTTCACCGATCGTGGAGGCCAGGGTTCCGGTCCTGGTCGCCGAGGTGATCAAACAGCTGGAAAGCTGGGGCCACACCCTGCAGCCAAAGGCATAAGAAACACAAAAGTACTATTAAGGGAGGAGCGGCTGATCGCCGCTCCTTCTTCTTTTACAACGCGAGGCCTGGTCTGGACTTGGGCTTCCCCGGGAACTTTGGCTACACGATACCATTGGCCGTACTACGGGGTCCCATCGCAAGGCAGCGGATTAGCTCCATTTACCAGCTCTATTTTTGATGAAAATTTTTTCGTAACAAAGCAGCCCCGCGCAAGGGATTTACTCCCTCACGCGGGGCTGTCATATTTACCTGGCCAACCTTACGGCAGGGTGTATTCCACCACCAGCACCGGCCGGAAGGCGGCGGTGAGGTGGTTGCCGGAGGCGAACGAGACGGTGTCGGCCACGGCGTTGTTGTTGTCATCCAGCTTGAAGGCCAGACGCAGCTGGGTGCTGGCGTTCTTGGAGACGAACGGAAAGGCGGTGTTGAGCAGCGCGGACTTGTATTCCAGGGTCGTGCCTGGCACAAGGCTGACAGTCCCGGCCGCCGCCAACGAGGGCGCAAAGCTGAAATCGGTGGCCTGCAGGGTGGCCAGGGTGCCAAAGAAGCCTTGCTTCACATCCACCAGCAGCCCCTGGAAGCTGGTAAAGGGGTTGGCACCGGTGCCCGACAACTTGTGCAGCTTGAGGGTTACGCGCACGATGGTGGCATTATCCGGCAGGGCGGAGGTGTCGAAGGATAATATCGAGCGGTACTGCTGCTTGGTGGCGCTATCGCCCACCATCAGGTTGAGGGTGCTGTTGAGCGTGCTGCCGGTGCCGCTGCTTTCGTTGAGTTCCAGCACCCAGCCGTCGTTGGCGGCAGCAGAGGTAAAGGTATTCAAGCGGTCGAGGGTGTACTTGGGGCCGGTGTTATAAGCCGCGCTGAGGGCGTTGCCAACCGCATCCAAAATAGTGCCATCGGCTTTGACGTCCAGCCGCAGCGTGCCAGTGCCCGTGCCGGTGGAAACCGTGACCGTATAGACTTTTGCACTCACAGCACTCACGCCGGTGATCGCTGCACCGGTCAGACCGGCAGCCGTCAGGCCAAAGTCAGCCGCATTCACGCCGGTGACGTTCTTACTGAAGGTGACGGTGTAGCGCAGGCTGGCGGCGGTGCTGGGGTTGGGGTCGGCCAGGGCAATGCTGCTGACCACCGGCTTGGTGGCATCGACCGTGAAAGCCCAGGTAGCCGCATCCGCGCCGTTGGCATAGGTGGTTCCGCCCGGGTTGAGCGCGCGCACCTGCCATTTGTAACTGCCGGCAGCCAGTGGGCCAACCGGCTGGCTGGTACCGGCCACCGGGGTCCAGCTGGAGCAGATGGAAGTGGAAGCCACCAGGCAGTACTCATAGCCACTGCTGGCCAGGCTGCTGGTCTGCCAGGTGAGGGTTGGGCGAGGACCGGTGGTGGCGCCAGTGGCCGGCAAGCTCTTATTAAATGAAACTGGCAGGCGCTTGACAGTGTAGCTCTCGCCGCTGGTAAAGGGCAGGCTGATTTGCGGATTGCCATTCAGGTCGGTAAAGCTGGCCGTATCGGGCAGGACCAGCTGCAGGGTGCCGCTGCCATATCCGCTGGTGACCGTGACCGAGTAGATCCGGCCCGAACCACTCACCGATTGCAGCGACGAACCGGTCAGCCCGCTGACGGCCAGGCTGAAATCGTCCACGTCCACATCCATGACCGCTTCGCTGAACAGGACGGTGAAAGCCAGGCTATCGGCGCTGCTGGGGGTGGCCGCGCTGCGCGTGACAGAGCTGACGGAAGGACCGGTCTTATCGATAATATAGGTCTGGCCGACGTTATAGGGCAGACCACTGATTGCTTTTCCAGACAGGTCAGTGATGCTGGCCGTGTTGGGCAGGTTGAGGCGCAGGTAACCGCTGCCCGTCCCGGTGCTGACCGTGACGGTATAGAGCGCACCACTGCCCGTCAAGCCTGTAATGGCGGCAGCGCTCAGCCCCTGCGATGACAGGCTAAAATCATCCATAGCCACCCCGCTGACCGGTTCAGTAAATTTCACTGCAAACGCCACCTGGTCGGCATCGGTCGGGTGCGGGTCGGCGCGCTTGATGGAGATCACCAGCGGCGTGGTGTTATCCATCACGTAGACATCGTCAAACGCGGGTTCAATGCCTGGCAGCAGATCACCGGCCGAATTGGTGATATCCTGCCCGGGGTCCAGGTCTAACCCAACACTTCCCTCATAAGCTGCCAGGTCACCGCCCGCCACCATAATTTCATAGGTGGTGCTGTTGACGCTGATCACATCCGTAATCAAGGCGGTGCTGCCACCGGCAACCATGAAATCGGCCGCATCCACGTTCTGGACCGAGCTGTCAAATATTGCTCGCCATATCAACGCATCGGCGCTGGTATGGATAGACAGCGGATCGTGAAGGCTGAAAGATAACAGGATGGGGTCGACACTGAACAGGTAAACTGATCCGGTGTTAGTGGCCAGGTCGTCATCCGGGCTGCCATTCACCCCGGTCAGAGAACTGTCTTCATAAAGAGCTCCAACCAGTAATGTGCCGGCATCAATGGATAGTGAACTTCCAAAATAATCCCCTTGTATGGGCAAAACATCATAGGGGTTGCCTCCGCCAGTATTGGAGGCTTTCAAATAAGCATGCTGGGTCCAGGCAGTGCCACTGCGTAAAAATTGATAGGCCGCCCCAGATTGGAAGGCCGAATCATCGGCCTGATTTCCGTTTATGCCAGTGGCATTGCTGCTTTCCTGGGGCGCACCCACCACGATCTTATCGCCGGATACAACGACAGCAGTGCCAAATAAATCCGAATCTCCGGTATTCGAAGCCTTCATGTACGCTTGCTGGGTCCACAGGGTATTGGCACGTGTAAAGACATAGGCAGCACCGGAATTTACCGAGGATTCATTGGCCTGGGTGCCACCCACCCCGCTGGCATTGCTGTCTTCACGAGGCGCACCGACCACGATGGTATCGGCCGAAATGGCCACTGCACTTCCAAAGTAGTCCTCCAAGCCATTGTTGGAAGCCTTCAAGTAGGCTTGCTGGGCCCAATTGCCGGCAGTGTAGGCAAAAACATAGGCCGCCCCAGCGTTATAAGAGGATTCATTCGCCTGGTTCCCATTGATACCAGAGGCAGCACTATCTTCCTCGGGTGCCCCGACTACGATTGTTCCGCCTGAAATAGCGACACTCTGACCAAAACGATCCTCAGCCCCTGTATTGGAGGCTTTTATATATACCTGCTGAGTCCAGTTGTTATTGCTGCGGGTAAAGACATAGGCAGCCCCTGATGATGCTGTGGTGCCCACCTGGCTGCTATTTACCCCGCTGGCATCGTTACTTTCCATGGGCGAACCCACCACGATCGTATCGCCCGTGATAGCGACAGAATAGCCAAAGTTACCATAGACCATTGAATTTGAAGCCTTCAAGTAAGCCTGCTGGCTCCAACTGGTACCCGAGCGCACAAAGACATAAGCCGCACCGGCATAACCAAAAGAATTATCGGCCTGGTTACCGTTGACGCCCTTGGATGAGCCGCATTCATTGTTAGCCCCCACCACGATTGTGTCACCAGAGATGGCCACCGACCCACCGAAATAATCATTAAATTCGGCATTCGAAGCCTTGAGATAGGCCTGCTGCGACCAGTTCCCGTCTGCATCTCGCACCATCACATAGGCCGCGCCGGCCCAGGGAGCACTGTCATCGTCTTGAGCACCGTTCACCCCGACTGCGTTGCTGGCTTCTTTAGGCGCGCCAATCACGGCGGTATTGCCGCTGACGGCAACAGAATAACCAAAATAATCGCCAGCATCCGTATTAGAAGCCTTAAGATAATCCCTCTGCTCCGGCGGCGCCGGGGTTGGCAGCAGCGACTGGATCTGGCTCCAGTCGGCGGCACTCAACCCGTCCGACCTGGCTGGCGCGGCGTGGACACTCATGGTGGGCGGCAGGCCCAGGCTGCTGATCAGTAATGAAATGCCTACTAGTAGGCCGAACAGGCGATAGAGCAGGCAACTTTTGATCATCGGTTTTCCTTAAAACTATTATGCTGGCAATGGTATCATCTTTATGTCACTCCCACCTTAGACTTAGCCTACAAACGAAAGCCCCGCACCCGAAATAACCTGGGCGCGGGGCTGAAATTCGAGCGATTACGGCAGGGTATACTCCACCACCAGCACCGGCCGGTAGGCGGCGAGAGTGGCGTTGCCACTGTAAAAGGTCAGGTAATTGGCGATGGCGTTGTTGTTATCGTCCACTTTCAGGCGCAGGCGGATTTGCGTCAACCCATTGAGCGAGGCCAGTTTGTTGACATTGCCACTAGCAGAAGATAAATTGACACTGTACGTGCCGCCTACCAGCGTCGGTAAGAATGGTCCGATGGTTTTACCGGTCGTCCCAGGCTGAACGTGGAAATCGGTCACCTCCAGGGTAGGCAAACCAAAAGCACCCTTCTTGATATCCACCATCACACCCTGGAACATGGCGAAGGTGCCGCTGCCAACAACGCCCTGGGGTTTTATTTTCAGGGTCACCTTGCTAATGACCGCGTTATCGGGCAGGTTGCTGGTATTAAAGGACAGGATGGCGCGGTACTGTTTGCGGGTCGCGTCGTCTCCCAGGTTGAAGGTTGGCGCCAGGACGTTGAGAAAGCCGCCGACATTGCTGCTTTCTCTTGATTCCAACAGCCAGCCATCCTGGGCAGCGACGGAGATAAAGTTGTTCAAGCGATCGAGGGTGTACTTGGGGCCGCTGCTGTAGGCCGCGCTGAGGGCATTGCCAGCCGCATCGAGGATGGTGCCATCGGCCTTGACGTCCAGCCGCAGCGTGCCGGTGCCGACGCCGGTGGAAACCCTCACCGTGTACACTTTGGCATTGACAGGGATCACACCCGTGATCATCGCGCCCGTCAAGCCCAAAGCCGTCAGGCCAAAATCAACCACATTCACACCGGTTACATTCTCACTGAAGGTGACGGTATAGCGCAGGTTGGCGGCGGTGCTGGGGTTGGGGTCGGCCAGGGTGATGCCAGTGACCGTTGGATGGGTGGAATCGATGGTGTAGGTCTGGTCGACCGCCGGCTCACTGGTGGGCAGCTGATTGGCGGATAGGTCGCGAATGTTATGCCCGGGCGCCAGGTTTAGACCAACCACGCCATTAAAGCCCGCCAGGTCGCCGCCTGAAACGGTGATGTCGTAAGTGGCCGCATCCACCGCGCTCACCCCGCTGACCGTGGCCGTGCTGGTGCCGCTGACGGCAAAATCGGTCGCATCCACGTTCTGAACAGCTTCAGAAAACACGGCCCGGAATACCAGCGTGTCGGCCTTGGTGGGGGTCGTCAGGGGAGTCTGGCGGCTAAAGGAGTTCAGCGTGGGCGGAATACTGAACAGGTAGGCTGCGCCAGCTCCTCCAAGCGAATTATTGGTCTGGTCACCATTGACGCCGGTGGCTGAACTGGATTCTAACGGCGAAGACACCAGGATGTTCTCCTGGTCAATGGCAACAGCGCTGCCAAAGTTATCACTCGCTTCGCTGTTGGAGGATTTTAAGTAGACCTGCTGGCTCCAGGTGGTGCCCGTACGCACAAACAGGTAGGCCGCTCCAGAAGCAAGAGCAGTGTCGCTGGTCTGGTCGCCATTCACCCCGCTGGACGCGCCAGATTCATAAGGGGCACCCACCACCAGCCGGTCTCCAGAAATGGATAAGCCCATGCCAAAATTATCCTCAGCATCCGGGTAAGCGGCCTTCAGGTAGGCCTGCTGGCTCCAAACGCCACTGCTGCGTTTGAAAACATACACTGCACCTGCGCCCGGGGCAGCATCATTGGCCGGGTCACCATCCGCGCTGGCTTCACTGAAGGCTGCAACAGCAAGCGTATCGCCCGAAACGGTGACTGTCCACCCAAAATGGTCCTCGATATCCGGGTTGGATGCCTTCAGATAGGCCTGCTGACTCCAGCTTGCATTTGCAAAAGCAAAGACATAGGCTGCGCCTGAATAGATCGAATCGTTATTGCCCTGGTTACCATCCACCCCGCTGGCATTACTGGCTTCCCCATCGGCACCCACCACGATCGTATCGCCTGAAACATCCACGGCGTAACCAAAAGAATCATTTGTGTCCGTGTTGGAAGCCTTCAGGTAGGCCTGCTGGCTCCAATCCGTGCCTGCGCGCACAAAGACATAGGCCGCACCAGCAGCAGTAGCATCGTTGTTGGCCTGGGTATCCGGGTTAACACCAGTCCCATTACTGGATTCAAATTTCGCACCAACCACAATCCGGTCGCCATCCACGGCCACAGACCAACCAAACTGATCACTATCCCCGGGGTTGGAAGCCTTCAGGTAGGCCTGCTGGCTCCAAGCAGTGCCGCTGCGCACAAAGACATAGGCCGCACCTGCACCAACAGCAGAATTATCCGACTGGGTAGCGGGAACACCACTCGACTCATATGGCGCACCCACCACGATTGTATCGCCGGAAATATCCACCGAAGTGCCAAAGTTATCAAACATATCGGGGTTGGAGGCTTTCAAGTAAGCCTGCTGGCTCCAGCTGCCATCGGCAGCCCGCACAAAGACATAAGCCGCCCCGTAAGCCGCCCCCCAGTCATAGCCAGCCCCGGAGGAATCATTGCCCTGGCTGCCATCCGCGCTGTCCTCGAATTGGGCACCCACCACCAGGGTATCGCCTGAAAGCGCAACCGCATTTCCAAAATAATCCGTGGCATCGGTATTGGATGCCTTGAAATAGGCCTGTTGGGCCGGGGGGGCCTCCGCCAGCAGCAGGGCCTGGACCTGGCTCCAGTCGGAAGAGCTCAACCCGTGCAGCCCGGCCGGCGCGGCCCGCACTGCACTGATCGGTGCCAGGCCAAAGCCACCCAGCAAGAGAGCCAGGATGAAGAAAAAACTAAATAAACGGTGAATTTGGTTTTGATGCTGCATGCTGGTCTCTCCCTTGAACTGCGATACGGTGGTTGGTTTCGTGCCCGGCGGTACGGGTTGCACAGGAATAACAAAATAAAAAGCAGGCGTGAACTAGCTTTTTCACCCGAGACAACGAATTTGGCAGCTAATTAATTTAAGTTTGGCTGGTTGCCGGCCGGCAGGCTTTGGGTGTAGTGTAAGTTGAAGCTGCATTGGATCTTGCTAGACCGGTTGTGAGGCAATTGGCTGTGTTATCACGATATTTTCCTGACACTGCTCAATGAAGTGGATTATATACCGCTGAATCAGGATTACCAGTGTTTTATTTCCTGTAAATAATATGACAATCCTGTGCAGGTTGTTCGCTGTTCAGGATCGCAGATCGCCACGTCGGGCACCCTCTTCGCGATGACAGCAACCTACCTTGTCATCCCCGATAATGCTGGGGCAATGTGCGAGCACGCGCTCTTGCTTCTCGCGTGCGTGGCGATCTGCTCTTCGCCCCTTTGCTGTCATCC
>CAIVSQ010000337.1 GCA_903908605.1 uncultured Anaerolineae bacterium | reverse complement strand
TTACAGATCCTTAGCTCGTGAGCTGTTGCGAGTCACCCGACCGACCGGGCTGATTATCTGGTATGATTTTTGGCTCAATCCCGCCAACCCACAAACGCGTGGGATACGCCCGGCAGAAATTCGTCGCCTGTTTCCAAAGTGCCTACTCAGGTTTCACAAAATCACTCTGGCCCCGCCGATTACCCGTCGCCTCGCTCCGTTTGCCTGGGGACTTTGTTTGTTTCTCGAAAGTCTGAAAATCTTCAATACACATTACCTGGTGGAGATAAAACCAGATCCAACCTCGCCTGAGGTTGGCATGCAGAAAGAGAATGAATAATCAAACATACGATACCCAGAGAATTGACCTGGGTCTCGTATGTTAATGGTAAATTGGAATGATATTGTTTTTGGATTAGCCCGCGCCCCTAGCGATACCAGGACATATCGGCGCGGCCGATGGGGTTGTAGGGTTCGGCGATGAGGAAGAGGCGGCCCCAACTGAGGTCTTTTTGTTGGTAGATGCAGGTTTGGAATGTGAGGTGGTGGTGCGGGTCAGTGTAGACTTTACCGTAGACCTGGTCGGATCTGGGCTTTGCTGCCGGTGGTGTATGCCATTCTTCACATGGGCTATGGCAGTGGCTTCCTGGTGGGGCTGGTGGCGTTTGCGCAGCGGTGGGGCGATAAAATTGGGCAGCAGCGCTTATTTGGCGATGCCGGGTGAATAAATGAGAAAATCTTTACAGCAGTTATCTTATCTATTTTATGAAACACAACAGTTGAATAATCAGCGTTGGTGGCGCTGGCTTGGATGTTGGTTTACCAATAGCTTTTGGGCTATCGCCTGCTACCGGATAGAGAGAGCCTGTTATCTATTACTGGGTCGTGGGTGGTCTGCGATCAGAATTCTTATCTCGCCAGTATTATTTTTCTTGCATCCGTGGTTTGGGCAGGCAGATATCCATTATCGAGCTGAGATTGGGATGGGATTGAAAATATTACATCCTCAGCTGGGGATTGTTATCAATGGAAACGCAGTGATTGGTGACCATTGCACCCTGACGGGAGGGAATTGTATCGGGGGCAGAAAAACATTGGTGAAGGGAAGTATACGATTGGGGAATCACGTCAGCCTGGGAGCAAATGCGGTTGTTTTGGGGCCGGTAATAATCGGGGATAATGTAAATATTGGCGCGGGTGCCGTGGTGATTAATGATGCCCCGGATAATTGTTTTCTTGTGGGTGTACCTGCGGTAGAAAAAAGACACGCGATTAAATAAGGATCCCCTGGATTTTTTGGGGTAACAAGAATCCAGCCCGCCCCCCTAGCGGTACCAGGACATATTGGCGCGGCCGATGGGGTTGTAGGGTTCGGCGATGACGAAGAGGCGGCCCCAGTTGGGGTCTTTTTGTTGATAACCTCCGGATTATAGGCTGGGCGCATGACAACGAATTCAACTCATGCTGGAAGGGCTCCTTTTGGAAAAGGAAACCTCATGGTGTAGTATACATGCGATTACTTGCCTAACATCTTTCCATTCGCTGAAAATTTTGCGAAATCGTGAATTTCTGGTAAGCTCGGGTAATGAGCCCAGACCTGACCTTAACAACCGAACGAAGAGACGTTTTTCCGCTTTTGCTGTCAGTCATGTTGCGGCTGGGATTGCCTGATATTTTCGATCATCATCTTGGTCGACACGGG
>CAIVSQ010000336.1 GCA_903908605.1 uncultured Anaerolineae bacterium | reverse complement strand
TTCCCCACCAGCGTGCATGATCCGTAAAGTAAACGATGAAAAACGCCAGGCCCAGCCCACCCAGGAATACGCCACCACCCACAACACTGATAAATTCGGGAAATACCGAACTGATAGACATCCCGAGCAAGGCCATGGCTGGGATGATCGCCCACCACCTGCCTCTCGTATCCTTGAAGAACATCGAAAGAAAATACAAGGATATCAAAAATAAAGCTGCCCCAAAAAACAATCCGGCCGCTCCACTTAATATCTTCATCCTCTCCAACAGCATCAAGCCGCCCAGCAAAACCAGCCCACCGCCAAATATGGTTCGAAAATCAAATTTTTTCATTGTTTTCTCTCTTTCCTGCTATAACTTTACCGTAACTTGATGGAATTCGCGCCGCCCTTAAGCGTGATCTCCACCTGGTTGGCTGCCTCGCTGTAATTGGCCGACTGATATACATTGCGTAACCCTTCCATCGGCAAAAACCTTTTTTGATCCAGGTCAATCGATGAAGCTCCCTGCTCAGTGCGGATCCTCGCCCCCACATTTTCGGGGACGCTCAGGTCAATCGATGCTGCCCCAGATTCCACCTCTACCAGCGTATATCCGGCGTTGGCTGGCAATTTTACCTGCAGGGTCGAGGCTCCAGTATCCACCTTTAGGAAAACCAGTTTTACTTCGCTCATATCCAGATCGATGTTGCTTGCTCCTGCATCAATTTTCATGGAAACCGGAATTTCCCTGCTAACCGAGAACTGCCACTCACCGCCGGCTGGACCAATAAACGGGACAAAAGTAGGCCCGGCTTCCAACTTGACCTTTAATTTATCACCATCCAGGTGGTTTTCCATTTCCAATCCCACAGCTTTCGAACCTGCCGCCGCCACACCGGCAGCTGCGTCACCGTTGATCGAAACAGAACCTGCACCGTGTTCCAATCTCAAATCCATCTGGGTGGCTCCCTGCAGATCGATTGAAAAAGTCTCACCAGTTTGCCAGCCAATCTTCACCATCGTCGGCCCAACCAGGATGGAAATACCAAACAAAATGATCAAAATCGGCCAAAACCAACCAAACACATCCGTGATGTATCCAATCGCCTGGAGTAAAAACAACACACCCAGGATGATTAAAGCCACGCCCCAAATATAGTTATTGTTTTTCATAGCCATTAAACTCCATCACTCTTGCGCCAAAAACTACGGCCCAGCACCCAGGCACCCAACAGAATCAGTACCGCCGCCGGTGCATACGAACCAAACGTATTCAAACGACCAAATATTGCCGCAAATATGACGAATAACACCGCCCCAGTGCCCACCTGCTTAAACCCATTTCGAGTTTTATGCCCATTCCTGGAAAGCGTTCCATTTATAATTTCTCCCACACCCACAAAAGCAGGGATCAGAGCCCACATAAATGACCAGGAAGTGTAATCCTTCGTGATCTGTTGGTAATAGAGGATGCCGCCAATCCCAGCCACAATCGCCGCCGGGACAGCCATACCCGGCGCACCCACCAACAGCCCAATCAATAATATTAACGCACCGGCCGAAACAATATTCAGCGGCCAGGCCATATACACCTGGAGCATCTGATTTAACCCCGGAATTTGTTGCTGGGCAATGAACCATCCGCCCAACAAAATCAGGATAATACCCAATGCAAGTTGGCTTCTGTTTCTCATTTTATCTCCTTATTTAAGCATAAATAATAATTATAAATTTATTATAGCGATATATTAAAGATTGTCAATGTTATTATTGATTTTTCAATATTGTTTTCAAGATAATTGAATCAAGAAAGTAAACATATTAATATTTACGAACACAAATTAAATAAGTTGCATTCCCCTCATCCTGGCTTCCTGCTTGTTACTCCCCCAAGCTCATCAAATATAATTTACATCCATCACACCGAAATAAAAGCCGGATGCCCCAGAAAATCCCCAGGCAGCTCTTCGAAGTGAATATCTTCAATCAGCATCCCCTTTTCAACCATTTTCCCCAGTGTCCGTTGTGTAATTTCTGGTGACCAACCAAACAGCTTCTTCAGCTCACTTGCCCGTCCGGCACCCAGCGAGCGGAAATACACATCCACCAGTTTTTCTCTTGCGACCGATTCACTGATCACCCGCGCTTTTTCAGGCAGGTCAGGGTAGTGGCGCGGGACCAGGTCATAAATAAATGAATAATGCCACGCCCCGGCCTCTGCCACACCCACCGGCAAAATTTTCATATCAGCCTGCAGCATCTCAAGTGCCCGGTTAAATTCGCTGTCACTCTGCTTGCTGGTCAAGCGCGCAGCCTTTCGTAAATCAATCGTGTTTACCGCCCCCTCCTTTAATAGCACTTCATATACCAACTTCGCTGCCTGTGTCAGCCGTCCCTGCTCATACATCTCCAGGTAATCCTCTTCGGGCGATCCGTAATTCTCGGTCAGCGCGTAGAAATAGGGGGCCATCGCCAACGAAATCAAGGTGGCTTTCTTGCGCAGCAGTTTTGCATAATACCAGCGTCGTTTTCCCAGGGCATCATCTTTCCAGCCCCAGGTAATATGGCCCGGATCGTCATGATCATCCGCAACCGGCCGGCTGCCCGCAACCGTAACCCACAGGCTCGGAAAATCCACCCCTTTTATCGGCCAAAAATAAGTGAAACCGCGCTCGTTGACCCATTCAAGCGCCTGGTCCGGATGCGTGATCTTTTGCGCCGGATCAAGCCGGTACGTTTGAACCCGGTATGCTTCTAATAATTCCCGCGGATAAAGTTTTTGCATGCCCATCGAATCCCGTTAACGACCTTCGCCAAAGTTCTCAGGCATAAGCACAGCCGCAACCAGTCCCTTTACCGTCAGGATGCCATTCGCCGTCAAATTCGTTTCCACCATCACCTTGCGTCCACGTATCTCCACTACACGCCCACGTAGTTCTAACATCACCCCCATTGGGGTTGGCTTAAGATAATCAACATGCAGCGATGCAGTCACAAAACGAATCGGGGGCAGTGAATCCATTTCCCGGCCCTCAGCGCGGTACATGGCTGCCGCTGCAGTGCCCGTCGAATGGCAATCCACCAGTGAAGCCAGCATGCCGCCATACACATAGCCGGGAATCGCGGTGTGGTACGGCTCAGGCATATAGCGCGTCAGGGTTTCATCCCCGTCCCAAAACGTTTTAATTTGATGCCCATGCTTATTTAGACTGCCACAACCATAACAATAAGCAACATTTTCGGGGTAATAATCTTGAAAAGCCTTATTCGCACTCATATCATCACCTTTCAGCAATACAGCGTTTTTAATGCCTGCCGCCATTGTGTACCAGAGCGCAGGACGGTATTGTCACTAAATTGATCAATGCTGCCCACCAGCCCCTTTTTTGCAATCTTCTGAACGGTTGGGTCACTTATTCTTTCAACCAGGGCAGCAGAAAATTTTTCGGCCCCTATCACCTTGAACGGCCGTCCATGAAAAAAAGAGACCTTTTCCTCCTGGGCCTCTGCCAACCCCAGGTCATTCTGCTTGCAAGCCAGCAATTCACAAGCCTGCCCAAGTAGATCCCCGCGTTCTTCCCAGTGATGCGCCTGGTGCACTCTCGTCAGCAGCCCCGAAAATTCGCCCGCACAATCCAGCTGCATAAACGCCGACCCAAACCATTTCGGATAGGGTGCGTACTGTTTTTCAAGTGTAAAACACAACGACATGATATCCCGGCATAACCGCGATGCCATGATGGCCGATCCCAAATCATCACCGGCATAACCTGCCCGTTGCATTAATGGCGCTTCCTGCCCAATTCGATCCCAGCCAGCCGCAAGCAGGTATAACCACACATCCGCCGGGTAATAACCCAGCTTTTCCCGCACTGTGGTCAGCTCACCCTGGTTGTCAAAAAAGACCCTACCGGTCGTCAACACCCTCAACACCTGCGCAGGGAAAGTCAACCAGTCGGCCGCCTCGAGTGCCTGACGGATATCCCAATCCAATTCCGCGCGGAAAAACTCGCGCACCGATGTAACATTCACCTTATGCATCACCTTGCCCGGCTGGCCATCCTCATCCATAAAAAACACACCCGGTTCGGTATCGGATGGTTTAGTCCCCAGTGGAAAACCCAAAAAGTGCGTCGGCAGTTCAGCCCGCAGCATTTCATCAATTTCTTGCCCGGTCGCCAGCTCATCCTCCGCAACAAAAAGTTGCATACGCGCAGCCCAGGCATGATCCATTGACATTTCCGTGTCAAAACCAAGCACCTCGCTGCCGTACCCAATCAGCGCCGCCGCATAGTTCAATTCCGGGAAATGCTGGTTGACCAGTGGTTGAACCAGTTCAAAAAAGTACCGTTCGGACAAATCAAGACCAGGCATAAAATGGCTCATCCGCTGTGATCCCTTTCGTTATATACGATTCACGCTCTTTATTTTCGCTTTGCCAGCAAATCGATTGCCGCTCTAATGCATGGATCGCTCTCAAAAGTGAAAGTAGACCAGTCAAAATCCACGGCCACATCTGGCTTGATCCCATCTTTTTCCCAATCCACTGCCGATACAGGCGGTTCAAAGCGCTCCTCAGCGATCCATATCCGCGAACCATCCAGAAACGCATAGCTCCTCATAACCTCCACGTTACCCAACGTGTTTTTTCCAACCACCTCAGCCCTGCCAATATCCTGCAGCACGCCCGTAAAGATTTCTCCATAGCTGACCGTATCCTCACCCACCAGGATCACCAATGGTACTTGCTGTGAATTATTAATCGACTCAGCTTCAATGGTAAAAGGAATTCTATTTTCCCTGCTTACATAATGACCCAGGGTCCCATCGCTAAAAAAGCCCAGGATCGGTTTTACAACCGTGCTCGATCCCCCGCCATTCATGCGATTATCAATGATCAATCCATCCAGCGGCCCCAGCTCTTCAAGCACCTTTCGAACCTGGTCCGGATAAGTTTCGTCAAAAAAGGATGGCAGCATCAAATAGCCTACCCGCGACCCATCCGTGGTATCCACCAACCGCGCTTCAACCGGCACAGTGGTTAGAATTCGCTGCCGAACCAGCATCACCTGGCGCGGCTGCTCCCCAGGTGATTGCACCGTCAGCACGGTTGCGGTGCATTCCGGCCCACGGATACGCCAGTTATTTGAAACCTCTTTCTCCATCACCGGCAAACCGTCCACCGCCAGAATGCTGTCGTGACTCTTCAAACCGGCATGCTCCGCCGGCGACCCCGGGAAAACTGCCAGGATCACAATCGATTGTTTTTCAACCAGGGGCAAAATAAGCACACCGATGCCCACAAAATCCGCATGCCCGGCCAATTCGCCATCCATTTGTTTCACCACACCCGGTGACTGGTATTGCGAATGATCATCATTAAGCGCCTGCAACAGGTTATCCAGCGCATCATAAAAATCCCTTGTACCCATGCCGCTCAATACCTTCGTCCGAATATTCTTTACTTCGCCATTCCAGTCAAAGCCATTGAAATTGGGGTAAAGATACACCCGGCTGACAACTTTACTGAGATCATCAAGGATCCTGGTCTGGTCTGCCAGGCTAAGCTCAGATTCAGGCAGCAGAGTGGGCGTTGGTTCCAGCTGAACCAGATCCGGCGACACAGTCGCTATTGGCTGCCCCTCACACTTGGACGGGATATATAAACCAACCTCAAGCGCCGTGGCTGACGGGGTCAAGGTCGGCGCGGGCGTCCGGCTTGGCCTGGGCGTAGCGCTCAGCATGGGAGTCACGCTAGCCGTCGGTGTCACCGTAACATACACAAAAGCCCGTGTCACAAAATTACAGGAGAGACTGAAACACAACAGCAAGAAACCGGCAAAAACCTGGGCGATTAAGGATTTCGATTTTTGGTTACCGTTCATCTTCATCTCTCCCCCCACTCAGCCAGAAACCGCGCTGTGAATACAACAACCTCACAGCCCGTTCTGATTCTGGTTATCTTCATAAGAAAGCATTCTTGCGGATATATGTGCACCACAACGTTGGACATGGTTTTATTCTACCCTGCATTCCGGCTCATGTTATTGAAATAACAACCATTTCAGTCATGACAATCAAATCCCGCATACAATAACGGAGCAAGTAGAAAAGAAAAATATTGGCAAGGTGCTTCAAACGCATTTTGGTTTAAAGATGCTACTA
>CAIVSQ010000335.1 GCA_903908605.1 uncultured Anaerolineae bacterium | reverse complement strand
CAGGCTTGATTTTCCCGCCCATTGAAAACAGGCCCCACTCCGGAGCCTGTTTTTCTTTACCCTGCGATACAATTATTTATTCCGGCCCTGCTCCACCATTTTGTTCGGCCGCTTACACCATGGGAAGTACCTCTACCTTATAAACCCCTTTTCTTTAAGGTAGATTCGCCCCTTTTTCGACAGTTTCAACGGTTTGCGTTATTAGAGTGTCCTTGTTTGGGACCTGGCAAATGCGTATCCTTAAGGTGATTCCATCGCCGGGACGCATATTCGGGGTGGGAGCGTCTGGGTTGGCCGGTCGCCGCTATGGGATGTCTTTCGTCGCTTGAAAGAACAAGCCCGTTGCGTTATTTGGCTGCCAGTTTTTACTTGCAAAAAACAGCTGCCCGGCGGATACTAATCTGGGATGGCGCACAAGACCATACGGGCCGTTTGAGATCACCTTTTGACCAACATCCACTTCCACCACGCGCGAAAGATAGCTATTGACCCTCATGACCCAGAAAAAGACCATGTATCCGCAAAAAACCAGCACATTTGCCAGGATGGAAACCCAAACCGGCAGGTTGGACCAGCCAAAACGCACATCCAACCCCGGCAGGCTGAAAGACACCACGAAATACAGCCACGAGAAGGCCACCACTTTGCGCTGGGTGGCTTCCTTCTCTCGCAGGCGCATGCGACGCTCCAACAGGGCCGGATCATGCTTAAAGAGGTACGCCAGCCCAAAAAACATTGGGATAAACAGGGTGGCGAGATACATCCAGCCCTGCCAGTAGGTCCATGACCCGGCCGGGGCAAACACCACCAGCATCACCATCGGCACACCCAGACCGAATCGCACCAGGGCGGGCAGGATCAACTTGGAACGGGATATGTTATCAGCCATAAAAACCTTGTCCTTTCTGGAAGAAGGTCTCCTTTAATAGCATACTCCAAAATCAGGCATGGATGGGGCTGGATACTTCAACTTTTTGACGGTTCTTGTGCAATTAAAATTAATGATGACATCGGATAAAAGCACAAGAAAATCAGGAATAGAAGCATTCATTAGGAGTCACAACCAGCACAACCTTGGACAATCAGCCCATCGTACTCAGCACTAATTTTGCTGCGGAGGCAACGCTGGAGACGTTTCCAGCGTCAAGGCTCAGAGTGAGGTACATCTCCATACCCAGCACGACCCATCGCGGAGATGCCCGCTCGCCGCGCCACCAATACTGTATAATCCTGTCCGTCTGAACATTACGGCGGGCTAACAACCTGCCTATCCCCTTTACTTTACAGGTACCCTTATGCCCAATCATCTCGCAAACGAAAACTCGCCCTACCTGCTGCAGCATGCCAGCAACCCGGTTGACTGGTATCCGTGGGGGCCCGAAGCCCTGGCACGTGCAAGCGCTGAGAACAAACCAATTTTTCTCTCCATTGGGTACGCCGCCTGCCATTGGTGCCATGTGATGGCGCATGAATCATTTGAAGACCAGGCCATCGCGGACTTGATGAATGTGCATTTCATCAACATCAAGGTGGACCGTGAGGAACGCCCCGACCTGGATAGCATCTACATGAGCGCCACCATCGCCATGACCGGCTCGGGCGGTTGGCCCATGTCGGTTTTCCTCACCCCAGACCTCAAGCCATTCTATGCCGGCACCTACTTTCCACCCGTGCGGCGCTTCAATATGCCATCCTTCCGCGAACTATTGATGGGCATTGCCCAAACCTGGGTTGAACAACCTGCTGAGACCCACAAAGTTGGTACACGGGTTACCGAACATATCCAGAAATCCAATAAACAACCCGGTAACAACGCATTTCCGCTTTCGCACGCGCTGCTAGCCACTGCCGCAGACAGCCTGGTAAGCACGTATGACTGGGGGTTTGGCGGATGGGGTGAAGCACCCAAGTTCCCCCAACCGATGACCATAGAATTTCTGCTGGCTTTTTCCAGCGCCAACCCGGGAATCCTGCCGCCTTCCAAGTCGCAAAAATATATTGAAACCGCCTGCCATGCCCTCAAAGCCATGGCACGTGGGGGCATGTACGACGTGGTCGCGGGTGGGTTTGCCAGGTACAGCGTGGACAACCTGTGGAAAACACCTCATTTTGAAAAAATGTTGTATGACAACGCCCAACTCGCCCTGGCATACCTGCATGCCTACATGGCAACGGGAGATAAAATGTTCCGGCGGGTGTGCGTGGAAACCCTGGATTTCATGCTGCGCGAAATGCGTCACCCAGGCGGCGGCTTCTACAGCAGCCTGGATGCCGACTCGGAAGGTCACGAAGGAAAATTTTATCTTTGGACCATGGAAGAAATCCAGGCAGTGCTGGCGGATGAGTTTGAATTCTTCCAGGCTGCCTATGGATTGAAAGCTACTCGCCAGCCAGCAAGCAGCCACGAATTGGATGGCATCATTCTGCAGCGCGCCCTGGATGACGCCCCCCTGGCAGCACGCTTCAAACTCGATGAAGAGGGTCTTTCCACCCGCCTGGCTGGCTGCCATGCCCGCCTGTTAGATGCACGCAGCAGGCGGGTTCGGCCAGCGACAGACGATAAAATCCTGACCGGTTGGAACGGTCTGGCCCTGGCAGCCTTCGCAGAAGCCGGGCGCTATCTTAACCGACCCGACTACATTGAAACCGCTGCCAGCTGCGCACACTTCCTGATCAACCACTTGCTCACACAAGACCACTTATTGCGTTCCTGGCGGGCTGGCTCGGCCAGGCATACCGCCCTGCTGGAAGATTACGCGGCCCTCGTACTTGGGCTGCTGGCCCTCTACCAATCCCAGCCCGACCCTGCCTGGTATGCCCTCGCTCTGCGCCTGGCGGATGAGATCCCTGCCCACTTCATCAACCCGGAAGGTGGCTTTTTTGATACCCGCGATGACCATGAACCACTGCTGCTGCGCCCGGCGGATACCCAGGACAACGCCATCCCATCCGGCAGCGCCCTGGCGGTTGCGGCCTTGCTGCAAATAGCCGAATACGGGGACCGGCCCGAGTGGCACAAACTAGCCAGCGATGCCTTGTCAGACGTCCTGGAGCCAGCCCTGCGCTTCCCAACCGCCTTCGCGCGCTGGCTTAGCGCAGCAGATTTTGCACTTGGACCCATTCGCCAGGTAGCATTGCTTGGCGATGCGGATTTACCCGGCACCCAGGCCCTGCGCGCCAAACTGTGGGGCCGGCACCGGCCGCGGCAGGTTGTGGCAATCAGCCCGCACCCACCCACAGCCGACTCACCCGCCTTGCTCAAGGACCGCCCACTGCTCAACGGGTTACCCACTGCCTATGTCTGCCAAAATTTCACCTGCCAGCTGCCAGTCACAGACCCGGCTGGGTTGGCTGCCCAGCTGGCATGATCTCATCAGAATATCTCACGCGCCTGGAGATTGCCAGGCGCGCTGTCTGCCAGTAAGTTTGTCTGACAACATCACATAACATTTGTGATATTTGTCAATTATCAAAATGAGATTAATGTGCTAAAGTAAGCAAGCATGGATCGAATCGGTTTTTTCCAGGAAAGCGAATCATCACACATTACATGGATTACTTCAAACAATAACAGACTATCCAGCCGTAATTCCCTGATTTATTAGGCGGTTTGTGAATATCCCACCAGCCTGGAGAAGGTTTATGCCAACTGAGCTTGACAAGACTGCAACACAAACAACACCGAAATCACAAGTTGACTGGAATGATGTTCTATTCAGGGCAGCCCTGCCATTTTTGGCAATGTTCAGCGCTTTGCTGATCGGGGCTGTCGTTTTATTACTCTTGAAAGTCAACCCCCTGGATGCATATGCAGCCATATTTGTTGGTGTTTTCGGTAGCTGGTCCGGATTCACTCAATCACTGGTCAAGGCTACCCCTTTACTGTTAGTAGGTCTGGGGATCTGCATCGCATTTCGAGCCAGTGTCATCAACATTGGCGCCGAGGGACAAATCATCCTGGGTGCACTGGGCGCTACCAGTTGGGCACTTGCCTTTCGCACATGGCCAGGATGGTTGCTAGTTCCCTCCACCTTGCTGGTCAGCTTCCTGACCGGCGCTTTTTGGGGCTTCATACCGGGCATCCTCAAGGCGCGTTTCCGCGTCAATGAAATCCTCAGCACGGTCATGCTAAACGCGATTGCGCTGCAATTAATGAACATGCTGGTCCGCGGCCCGCTGATCGATCCTGCGGGGATCACCTCTGGCACCTTCCTGGCGCAGTCGGAGCGATTGCCCGAGACAGCCTGGTTGATACGCCTTGTGCCCCAAACCCTGCTAAACGCGGGCGCGTTGATCGCCGTCGCGCTGGCTTTCGTTGTCTATCTCTTCCTCTGGCGCACCACCATCGGCTTTCGCATCCGCGCAGTGGGTCTTAACCCAGATGCCTCGCGCTATGCCGGCGTCAACGTGGCTTTTTACCAGGCCCTCTCGCTTACCCTGGCGGGCGGCATGGCTGGACTGGCCGGCGCGGTGGAAGTCATGGGTGTTCACCACCGATTGTTGGAAGGCATCACCAGTGGTTACGGTTTCTCCGGCATCGTTGCTGCCCTTTTTGGGGGTTTGCACCCACTCGGGCTGATACCAGCCGCCTGGTTATTTGGCAGCCTGCTGGTTGGCGCGGATAAGATGCAACGCGCAGTTCAGGTACCCTCGGCACTCATCGACATGTTGCTTGGGTTGGTCGTGTTGTTTGTCGTCGGTTCAGCCTTTATTTCCAAGCGCTGGGCCATTCGCCGCGCGATCGCAGTCGCAAAAAATAACGCTGAGGTAAAGTCATGACCGAGATTTTTACACAGGCTGTCTTTATAGGCATTCTCACCTCGGCCATTCGCCTGGCCACCCCCTACCTGTTCGCTGCCATCGGCGAAGCTTTTGCCCAGACTTCTGGTGTGGTCAACCTGGGCGTGGATGGCATTATGTTGGTCGGCGCATTTGCCGCTTTTTACGTCACCCTGGTTACAGGCAATGTCTGGCTGGCGGTTCTGGCGGCAGCCGTGGTTGGCCTGTTGATGGGTCTGCTGATGTCCTTCATCAGTGTCACCATGAAAGCCGAACAAGGCATCAGTGGTATCGGCCTGTATATGTTCGGACTGGGGCTTTCCTCCCTGCTTTTCAAAGTCCTGGTGGGCAGTGTCCAAACTGTAGAAGGTTTCCAGGCCATCAACATCCCCTACCTGAGTGATATCCCCATCCTGGGTGAAGTGCTTTTCAGACACAGCCTGCCAGTGTACGCAGCCTTCCTGCTCGTACCCATCGCCTGGTGGTTCCTGGATAAGACCACCTGGGGGCTAAAAATCAAGGCTGTCGGGCAAAACCCGGCCGCAGCCGATTCACTCGGTGTAAGCGTGGATAAAGTACGTTATTTTAGCGTGTGCGTCGGGGCTGTGCTGGCTGGCCTGGCAGGCGCTTCGCTTTCAACCTCACTGGTCAACCTTTTCCAAGAGAATCTGACCGCCGGCCTGGGTTTCATTGCAGTCGCCCTGGTTTATTTTGGCGGTTGGCGGCCAGTAGGTATATTGGTCGGTGCGTTGCTCTTTAGCACCGTCAATGCTTTCCAATTGTGGATGCAGGTACTTGGCGTGAAAATCCCGTCTGACGTGGCTACCATGCTACCGTACCTATTAACCATCGCAGCGTTGGTCGTGGTTACAAACCGCGTCCGGCAACCTGCGGCACTCAACAAGCCCTTTGAACGGGGCGAAAATTAACACCATTCAATGTTAGGAGAGAGAAAGATGAAAAAGAATAGAATTTTGTTCGTCCTTTTATCCACCGTGGTGGCAATTTCCATGCTGCTGAGCGCCTGCGGCGCTGCGGCAACCCCTGCACCAGCCGCCGAAGCCAAGCCCATCCGCGTCGCAGTCGTGATGCCCAGCTCGATCACCGATATGGCCTTCAGCCAGTCGATGTACTCGGCTCTCCTTGCTGTCCAGAAGGACATGGGCGGCGAGACCAAGATGGAAATCAAGTACTCCGAGAACATGTTCAAGGTTCCGGATGCCGCCGCCGCCATCCGCGATTACGCCACCCAGGGCTTTGACATCGTGATCGCCCACGGCTCCCAGTACGGCACCTCGGTTGAAGAAGTTGCCAAAGACTTCCCCAAGACCACCTTTGCCTGGGGCACCCATGTTGACACCTTCGGCCTGCCGAACGTGTATGCCTATACCGCCGCCGCTCAAGAAGGCGGTTATGTGAACGGCGTTATGGCCGCCATGCTGACCAAAAGCAAGAAAATCGGCGTAACCGGACCAGTGGAAGTTGGCGATGCCAAGACCTACATCGATGGCTTTGTGGCTGGTGTGGCCTCCG
Source organism: uncultured Anaerolineae bacterium (assembly GCA_903908605.1). Taxonomy (GTDB): domain Bacteria; phylum Chloroflexota; class Anaerolineae; order Anaerolineales; family Villigracilaceae; genus UBA5195. Next base: position 9,998 of record CAIVSQ010000335.1, on the reverse strand, counting down.
TCGACGCGACCATCGAAGTTAGCAAGACCTGGACTGGTTCCTTCTCCGATGTAGCCCTCATGACCGAAGCCGCCAAGACCCACGTCGCCAACGGCGCCGACATCCTGACCGGCTCTTCACAGTCCGTGGTTGGCTCCATCGGCGCCGCCAAGGAAAATGGTGCGGTGCTGTGGTTCGGCACCCAGTCCGACCAGGCCGGTCTGGCCCCCGCCCTCGTGGTTGCCAGCCAGGTTTATGACTGGAACACCATGCTGAAGGAAATTATCGCCTCGCGCGCCTCCGGCAAGCTTGGTGGTATCTCTTATGTACTCAGCCTGAAAAATGAAGGCCTCAAAGTTGCCTTCAACGCCGGCTACAGCCTTCCCGACGCTGTCAAAGCTGCCGCAGAGAAAGCCATCGCTGACATCAAGAGCGGCGCTGTTGTTGTCGCCCCGTAATCAATAATTAAATATCTCCGCGGGACTGGCCTGCAACATGGGCTGGTCCCGCGGGACCCACTCAACCTGTTTTAAACACATCCTGCTCCCACTTGTAAGGCGGCACCATGTCCAACCCTTCCAGCACTCCAAAACTGATCCAATCTGTTGAAATGTGCAACATCATCAAGCGCTTCCCAGGCGTGTTGGCCAACGTTGACGTTTGTTTTGATGTGAAGGCCGGCGAAGTACATGCCCTGCTCGGCGAAAATGGCGCTGGCAAAAGTACCTTAATGCGCCAGTTATACGGCCTCTACCAACCCGACGAAGGCTCCATCGTCATCGATGGCAAACCGTACAGCTTTCATTCCCCAGCCGATGCCATCAAGGCCGGGATTGGCATGATCCACCAGCATTTCATGCTGGTACCCACCCTGACAGTGACCGAGAACGTGGCCCTGGGGTTGAAATCCACCCGAGAACCACAGCTCGACCTGGACGTGGTAGCAAAAAGAATCGATGAACTGGCCCATGCCTATGGTCTGAAGGTGGATCCTTCGGCATATATCTGGCAGCTTTCAGTGGGTGAACAACAACGTGTCGAGATCATCAAGGCGCTCTATCGCGGAGCAGGCATCATCATCCTGGATGAACCCACGGCTGTGCTCACACCACAAGAAGTCAACGACCTGTTCGTGACTCTGCGACGAATGGTTAAGGAAGGACACGGCCTGGTGTTCATCTCGCATAAACTGCACGAGGTGATGGCCATCAGCGACCGGGTCTCGGTACTGCGCGACGGTGCCATGATTGGTACACGCGCCACCAAAGACATCACCCGTGATGATCTGGTCAAAATGATGGTCGGGCGCGACGTGAAACCACTCGCCGCCCAACCCATGAAGGCCGGCGAAGTACGCCTGCAGGTAAAGGGACTGCGCGCCATGGGCGATCGCAATACCGAAATGCTGCGTGGCATAGATCTGGACGTTCACGCGGGCGAGATTGTCGGCATCGCCGGTGTTTCTGGCAATGGTCAGCGCGAATTTGCCCAATGCCTCTCCGGCTTGCGTAAATCCACTGCTGGCACCATCCAACTGGATCGGCAGGATATCACCCACATGCCGCTGCTGCAGCGCATGGCTGCCGGGCAAGCGTACATCCCGGAAGAGCGCATGCGCGATGGCGCCATCCGCGAATTCAGCGTACAGGAGAATCTCTTCCTACGCGACCATTCAGCCCCGCAGTATACCCATGGCATCTTCCTTGATTTCGCCCGCATGTCAGCCCGCACCCGCGAAGTGATCAAAGCCTACAGTGTCAAGACACCCAGCATCGATACCCCCATCAAAAATCTATCGGGTGGCAACATTCAAAAACTGATCATGGCCCGTGAGCTTTCACGCCAACCCAAGGTGTTGATTGCCGCCCAACCGACCCGTGGCGTGGATATTGGCGCAACTGAATATATTCACCAACGCCTGCTGGAACAACGCGCGGCCGGCACAGCCATCCTGCTCATCTCAGAAGACCTGGATGAAACCCGCTATCTTTCCGACCGTATCGCGGTGATGTACGAAGGTCGCATCGTTGGCATCGTCGGTCGTGACGAAGCCACGGTTGAACAGATCGGGTTGATGATGGCAGGAATTTCCATGCAGGATGCCATGCAGGCCCAGTAATACCCAAACTCACCCAAACCCCTGGATAATCCTGAAATGGGTTAACCAGATCCCTTCCCCCCTAATCCCCTTCCCTCACCCGGAAGGGGATTTGCGTTTGCCAGGCTCCTATCGCCCCAGCGCTGATAACCACAAACTGGGAATAAAAATAAAGCGGGAGAAAGATCGCCCCAAGGGCGTCTTCCTCCCGCAAAGATCATTCATTCAGCAGGGCTGGCCGGTAAGATTACCCGCAGCCACCACCGCTCTTATCACGTTTGAGCTGGAGCTGGATGCGTGGGGTAAATTCCACAGTTTCATACTCAATCGGGCTGGGGTCGGAACATTCATAGCGAGCACCCAGGGCCGCCGGGAAGATGTACTGCAGTTTTTCAGGCAAAGCCGGCGCATCTGAGCGAACAATGCTGGCATCATCCTTGCCAAATACGGAAATCCAGTTATTTACACCACCCTCAAGGATGTAGACATTCGGCACCGCCTCCGCCACAAGGGTCTTCCAGACCCGTGTGGAGAGCTCCTCATCATTGCTGATGACCACATGCACCGAGTTGGGCGCTGCGCCGGTCAGCAAACTGGGCACCAATGCTTTAATCTGCGCTTCAGCTGTGTTAACCGAGCGGCGAATATGGAACAGGTTGAAGTCGTTTTCAGGGCGCACATCGATCACGGTCAGCTTGAGGGTGTCGTCATTCATGCTCTTGAATAGTTCAGCCGGCTGAATCTGTACCTGGCGTTGGGCCAGGGCTTCATCCGCACTGAGGACCACGGTTTGTTCGTTGATGGTGCGGTTGATCTTGATGCGCGTGTACTTCTGCTCGGTGGTCGGGCTGCCTATGAACACCACCGCCAGGGCCAACACCAACAAACCAGCGGCACCGTACAAGCGCAGCTTCGGCTCACGTGTCATATCGCGCTTGCCAATGATGCGCTCAAGCTGTTCGCTCCCCCAAAACATAAAGAGTGCCATCAACACCACCAGCAAAACGACCACGCCCGTCGGCAGGTGAAAGACATCCATCAGGGTCAGGCGACCGTAATAGCCGGAGTTGTTATACCAGTTGGTAAAAAGTTGCTCGGTTTCGCCAAATAGGAAGGCACCAATAAAGCCGCCCGCCACAAAGAACATCCCATCAATCTTACCAGTGGATGCCGAAGCCAGTGAAGTGGTCGGGCAGAAACCACCAACGATAAAACCAACGCCCATGATCAAACCACCGAGGATGCCCGAGGAGATGTAGGTCGGGTTGACCCATACCTGGCCAAAATCCAGGATGCCAAGCCCAACGGCGCCAAAAGTCAGCACCATGGCAACCACAATGGCTGTGAACATGACCTTGATGACTGTCAATTCAGTAAAGTAAAACTGGGCTGCCAGCTTGCGGCTATCGCCGAAACCAGACATTTCCAGGGTGAAGCCAAAGGCAAAACCAATCACAGCGAAGACCACATAGGTCCACGGGTTGGAAGCGCTGACCGCCAAAAATGAAGGAAGGGGAAAGTTCATAATAATTCTCCTTTGAATGCGGGGCTAAAGCCACAACTTACGCACAAAATAAGCCATGCCATACGCGCCGCCAAAGATGGCGAACATGACCAGCCACGAACCAGCCGCCAGGGTAGTTCCGCCTGAGAGCGCCTGTCCCGAGGTGCAGCCTCGCGCCATGCGCGCCCCGTACAAGAACAGGATGCCGCCCAGGAAAGACATCGTCCAGCGCATACGATTGGAAATGTTGGGGCCCTTGGTGGTCTCAAATTTCGCGCGCCCACCGATCACACCCGAGGTAAAGCCACCCAACAATGCACCAAAGAAGACCGGTACGATCCAGTCATCCAGCGGTTGTTTATCGCCGCCCGCCATCTTCAACAGGTAAGGGGTCTGGTCTACATGTGCGGGCGCTACCAGGTCTTCAAGAAAGGCAGCGATACGCGTGGTGGCTCCGGATGAGCCCAGGCCATTCCCGGTCAGGAAGATGGCCAGGAACAGCACAATGCCCAGTACAGCTCCGCCAAAATAGGGATGCACAAATTCCTTGCGCGGGCGGTTGAACAGGCCTTGCGGGCCCTTGTTTGGGGGGGTGACAGTTGTTGTCATATTTTTCTCCTGATGAACCTGAAGAGGACTATTTCTTACCCTTGGGCTTGCCGGGTTGTGCAGCAGAATGGCCATGCACTTCAATATCTTCCCAACCAGTGACCATGCCGCGCATGGCCTCAAGCGGGGTGGCACCTGTCGTGGTCAGATAGACATGCGCGACGACAAATGCCGCCAGCATCCACGCCACCAGGCTATGGAAGGGTGCCAACACCGGCAGCCCACCCATCCAAGTGGTAAGTTCTGGCCATTTTTGAACACTCCACATCAACGCGCCGGTAATCACCTGCAGCGGCAGGAGCACATTGAGCAGACCAAAGTAGGTCGCCTGTTGAAGTGGGTTAAGCTTGCGATTCTTTACTTTTTCAAACGGATGGGGATCACCCTTGAAAATTCCGTTGATGTAGAAGCGCGCCTGTACGATGGCATCATCAAAGAAGCCTGCCGGACGCGGAATGTATTGGCGAATCTCACCGGTGGTCAGGTGCCAGAAGAGCGAAAGGAAGGCGTTGACCACCAGGATGGCAGCCAGCACATTGTGAACCAATACCATATGCGGGAAAGAGAAGGCACCGAAAATATCTGGACGGTGGATGATCAACCCGGTGAAAAGCAACAGGATGATCGAAACGGTCTGCAGCCAATGCCAGAAGCGTTCATATTCTTCATACATGAAGACTTTTTGGGTCTTGGGTGCGCTCTTCTGCCGCTTAAGCCCGGAGATATAACGCAGGGTACCGTGGCCACCCACCGCCAGGATGGTACCGGCAAAAGCCAGGGCACCAAACCAGTCAATCAGGTTAACCCGGTCGTGACCGAAAACGTACACGCCATCGCGGGTGGTCACCGGTTCATAATACAGCGCGCCGCCATCCGCTTTAACAATTTCGCCGGTCACATTGACGTTGGTGTCACTAACAAAACTGGGCATGACACCCGCCGGGGCGTAGGCCGCCAACTGCATGGGTTGGGTGACACGTGAATTGCCGGTATGACAGGCTGAGCACTCACGGGTGGCATATTCGCCATTGGTTACATTGTGGTTGATGCTGTAAGGCTGCACCTGGCCCTCAATGCGTGGGTTGTTCAGGCCCAATTTCACCAGGCGAGACGCCACTACAGATTTCTGCTCTTCCGTGCTGATTTTCAGTTCGGTGCTATCAATGCTGCCATTGCCATCTTTATCAAAAGCAGCCAGGATCTCGGGCACGTAGACGCCATTATCCAGGTAGGCTGCCTTAATGTCGGCTTCACGCACCGGGCGTGGGCCGTTGGCATCATCATAGACCCAGAACCAGGAGGTTACCAGGTTGTAGGGGGTCAGCGTGGTTTTTCCATCACTGTTGGTACGCTGCATCAGGACAGGCTTGTACCCGGTCACCAGGTTGGTGACAGTGTCACTACCGCCCTGGATGCCGCGACACAGGTTGGTGGGCGTGCCATCCGCCTGCACCACCGTCCAGTCGTAGGATTGAATGGCAGGCGCGTACATTTGCGGGATATGGCAGGATTCACAGGCCACCACAGCCATGTGCTGCTGGGGGTAAGGCAGCCAATCTGCGTGTGAAACTTGCGAGTCATGGCAGGATTCACAGCGACGCATGGTGCCCTTGTTTTCGGGCGCTACGTTAAACTGGGCGCTCTGCCCACGGGCAAAATCATGATCGGGGCGCTGCAGGTATTCGCCGATTTCCAGCTTGCGTGGGTCATACTTCAGGTGAGCCGGAACGGTAGAAGCATCTTTTTGTGAATGAACCGGATTGTTGAGTGAAAAGTGGCAGTCGGTGCAGTTCAATCCACGTTCGGCGTGAATATCCCAGGCGCGGGCCAAACCTTCTTTGCCAGACAGGTTGACACCCGATTCAGAGATCTTTTGCGAAGCAATCACCTGCCCGGTTGTGGCGGTCTGGGGATAGGCCTGGTCACAGGCTGAAATCACCAGCGGATCCTGGCCATTGGCATGCACTTCACCATGGCAGGCTGCGCAGTTGGCATTGGTCGGGTCCTGGATGAACATGAACTCGCCCTTCAGCTTTCCAGCTTCATCGAAAGCTGACTTGTTCCAGCTGTAACCCTCAGCATTTTTTTCCAACAAGCCACTGCCAACCAAGGTAGCGGTATTGGCCTGGCCGAAATGACCGGCACGAATTTCCTCAGCGCGAGCCGCACTATTCGGTTGGGTCATGTGGCAAAGGAAACAATCCATCTCCATCGAACCGGATTGCTTCCAATCCCAGGCAGTCGCCTGACCGCTGAGCGGGTCGAGGATGGCCGCCTCAGGATTGCTGGCATCGGGAACCAGGTTGGTAAGCTCTCCACCTGCGCGGGCGGTGGTGGCAGGGCCACCACCTGGAATGCGCTCACCGAATTTCATCAACCATTCGGGCGTACCCAGGTCAAGCCGTTTATCACCGGCCTGGGAAAGATAACGATAGGAAAGCGGGTCCCATTTGCCAAAAACACCATCACTGGCATTCCAACCATCAGCGCTGGCTTGGTACGAGCGCAGGCCGAGATCGGCATGGAAACTATGCGAGACAATGAAAGCCGTGTCGTGGCATTCGCCGCAGGTGCGCATGGTCGAAACCGGCTTGCCAGTGGTGAGCACATTTTCACCGTTTTCATCCAGCATGGCGAACACCGGGTGAATGGGCGAGGGCATGACAGCCGGCACAGCGGCGCGCAGGGCCAGGGCTTGTTGGATCCCCCAACCCAGCAAGCCAACGCCTGCCAGCAGCAGGATGACCAGGCCGAAAAACCATTTTTTATTGGAAAGGATGCTTGTTTTCATGATTTTTTCCATTATGCCTGTTACTTGGTACCGAAACGACCGCCCCATTTGATTGGGTCGCCCAGGTAGCCCAGGGCAGCCCAATCCATGCGGCCGTTCTCACTGTGGCAATCGTCACACTGCAACGCGCCCTCTTTGGGCTGGACCATGTGGGTGGTGGGCCAGTACATATAGGTCTCAGCGAAACCGTAACTGCCACTGTACTTCAAACCCATACGCTGTTCGGCCAATTTGAAGGCATTGTCCCAATTGAAATCGGTCCAATAACCATCCGGGCCAGAGGTGATAGGCGCTAACAGGTAATTATTACCTGTATCGTAGGGCTGTTTGGCGATGTGCAGCTTGAATGGGAATATCTTGGCCGTCTGGTCATTAATATCACCGGCCGGTTTATTGATATAGGTCGGTTTGGTCGGGTCGATCTTGTCACCCAACAGGTAGCGGTAAGACAGGTTGCCATTGAACCACAGGTAAGTGGGCTGGACGTTCTTTTCGTAAACAAACGAACCCTTAATCTTCAGGTAGGTAAAGTGATCGTCCCCAATATCCTGCCCGGAAGAGGACCAGTCCCAGGACACCTTGGTTGGGTCTTTCAATGCAAAAGCCGGGATGTGGCAGGTCTGGCAGGCCAGCGAAGCCACATGCTTGTTCAAGCGCTCATCCTTATGGACCGCTTCAGCATGGCACTGGGTGCAGGCAACCTGTTCTTGCGGGTCAACGGTGTAGTTATCCACAACCAGGCGGCCCTTGACAACATGGTTTTCGGTCAGGTGGCAATCCGTGCACAGGAAGTTATTGCGTCCCATGTGCACATCGGTGCTTTCGGTCGGGAATTTGAGACTTTCATCCAGATCACCATGCTTGACGCCGTTGCCGCCACCGCCATCAAAATGGCACTTACCGCAGGTCGCGCGGTTGGGAGAAGCCACGCTGCGCGCCGCCGCCAACAAATCAACCGTATCAGCCGGGTTGCCATATTTGCCCTTGGAATAACCAGAAGCAGCATGGCACATCAAGCAGTCCACATTTTCTGACTTGCTGAAATCAAAAGCAGGCGTGGTAGGTGTGGATTCTTTCCAGTCATAACCGATGTGGCAAGCCATGCAGCTTTTTTGATTACCCTGCGCGCTGATACAAAAGTTATTAATCTGATTGGCTTTGCCAATTGTGACCGGCTTATCCCGTCCTGGGACCGTGAATGGCTTGGATTCCCAGGTCCAGTGTGTGGTCATCATGATGTCTTTAGCGGCATCTGGGTGACAGGTGAGGCAGTTGCGAGTCACATCCTGCCCGGTTTCAAACGGACCTTTGATGATATCGGCGTGACTGACATGCACCGGGTGCTCAGGCAGGCCATCCCACGGACTTTTCGTGGCGGCGGCGGCCTTGGGCCAGAAAATGATCATTGGCACCATGACGACTGCCAGGATACCGATCAAGCCCAAAATCCAATACGGTTGTCTCTTCATTGCATTCTCCTGAAAAAATTAATGATTACGCCAGGTCAGCAGCCACCAGGTTATTCACCAGGGTGGCACGGAAGGCAATCCGGTCGCGCATGACAGAACGCAGCAAATCAACAGCGTCGATCAGGCGTGGATCGCTCAATGAATAAGTGATGGTGGTTCCAGAACGGGTGGTGTTCACCAACTCGCGTTCACGCAGTACCTTGAGGTGGCGCGAAACGGTGGTTTGATTGGCTTTCAATTCCACACTCAGCTCGGTGACGTTGCATGGCTTTTCAGAGAGGGCATAAAGAATCAAGAGCCTGGTCGGGTCTGAAAGCGCCGAACAAAAGTCCGCTTGAAGATGAATTATTTCCTGGGCCAGTGTTTGCGTGATCATATCTACAATCTCCTTATATCCGCATAAGCGCATATATCCATACCAATCATACTATTTGTGACAAAAAGCGCAATATGGCATGTGTCACACATTAGTTATTACATATGGCACAATGAGTATTTTATTGTTACACCGCTAACCGACCTATAAGAAATACTGGCTGTAAAATAAAAAAAGCGGTCCCCTGCTGAGGGACCGCCTACTTTATGCATAAAATTTTCGCTTCACTTTGGCGAGCTATTTCCGTCAAGCCAGAAAATATCGCATTTTATCCGCTCGTACATAATTCGAAATGGTTATAAAACACACGCACAAACCTCAAACTTGAGCGCCAATGGCGGCAAACCCAAACGCTCCTGGGCCGATATGCGCGCCAATCACGGGGGTGATATCGGCCACCATAATTTGCGCCGCGGGCAGAAATCCCTCTATTTGTGCCATCAATTCCGCCACACGGGCCGGGGCATTGGTATGCAGGATGGCCAACCGTTCAAGCGGCCCCACCTGCTGCAGCAGCTCAAACAAGCGCCGGGTGGCGCGTTCACGAGTACGAACCCGCTCGGTAGTTGGGGTACCATCGTACATGGTCAGGATAGGTTTGAGCTGTAGCAAGGCACCCAGGTTGGCCACAAAGCGATTCATGCGACCGCTGCGTTTCAGGAATTCCAACGTATCCAGGGCAGCAAATACATGAATGCGCCGGACTTGCTCGTTGAGAGCCTGCATGATTTCATCCAACCGGCAGCCATCTGCCGCCATCCGGGCTGCGCGCTCCACCAGAAAGCCCGTCCCCAGGCTGAGCTGGCGCGAGTCAAAGACCCTTACCGGCACGGCAGTGACCTCGCGGGCTGCCGCGAGCGCAACATTCACCACCGAGCTGAGTGCGCTGGAAATATGAATTGATATGACTTCACTGGCACCTGATAGTGCGTAAGCTTCGTATTGTTCCTGGAATTTTTGCTGGGATGGCACCGCCGTGGTGGGCTGCACCGGGTAATCAGGCAGGTTACGATAAAACTCATTACGGGTAATTTCCACGCCATCCAGGTAACCACGTCCGCCGGCATTGATATACAACGGCACAAGGCCAATCCCTAAGCGCTCAATCACCTCGGCAGGTAAATCACAGGTACTGTCAGTCACAATTCGGACGGGCATCTCGGCGGTCCTTT
>CAIVSQ010000334.1 GCA_903908605.1 uncultured Anaerolineae bacterium | reverse complement strand
GGAAATTCAGAATAATATTGCAGACGCGGGCAGACCGACTGATGCAAATGGCAAGAGCACGCTGATTGAAATGCCGGATCTAGATATCCCGGATGCGTTGCCCAGGTTTGGAGACAGCGAGACGACATATTTCTCAAACCTGCTCGATTTCATCCAATCCCTTCCTGGCAGGCTTGATCTTATTAACAAAAGCTTGCTGTCTGGTAATTTGCAACAGGTATCGGATTTAGCCCATAACCTGAAGGGCGTTTCAGCCAATTATGGCGCAAAGCATCTTTCGGATCTGGCAGCCAGCCTGGATGATGCAGGCAGGCTCAATCAGAGTGAGGCATGCCTAAATATATGGGATCGGGTGAATACTTCTGCGGCCCATCTAACGGAACTGGTAAAACTGGAAGTCGAACTTTACAGCACACGTAATAAAACTTTGTCCGGAGATAGTTAAATATGCGCGTATTAATGATTGATGACGAGCAAGTTTTTTATAAAATGGCCTTCAGTGTCTTAAAGACCAGGGGTTATGAACTTGAATATGCCCGAACAGGAAGGGAAGGCTTGGCGGCCATTGCTTCGTTTCAACCCGAAATCATTATCGCCGACATGCGCATCCCCGATATGAACGGTTTTGATATCCTAATCAATATCCGGCGCGACCCACGCTATCAACACATTCCCGTAATTTTTGTAACAAGTGTAAAAACCCTGGAAGATAAGTTAAAAGCCTTTGAACTTGGGGCTGACGATTATCTGATTAAGCCGTTCGAGCCAGAAGAACTGGCCGCACGCCTGGATATTCTCGCAAGGCGGGCAAAAGCTATTCAACTCTCGACCGATTTTGGGCAAACAAATACAAATGCGCCAACCATTGTTGTTGTGCATAGTTTGCGTGGCGGGAGTGGTGTATCTTCGATTGCAGTCAATCTGGCCCTTTCTTATTTCCAAATCTGGGAGAAACCCACTCTGCTTATTGACACGGCGTTGTTTAATAGCCAGGTTTCAATGCTGCTGAACATGACCCCAAGGAATACGCTGGGGAAATTCGCCGATATGTCTGGCCCGGAAATTGACGATTCGATGATGGAAGATTTGGTCACCAACCATTCGAGTGGATTGCAGTTTATTGCCGCTCCACGCTTTCCGGTTGCCACCGATGTCTATAATGACCAATTCTGGAATTTACTATTCAAAGCAGTCAATAACAAATTCACATTCATCGTCATAGACACCTCGCATGATTTTTCAGATACGGTTATTTCCGCTTTATTAAAGGCCAATCATGTTCTCTTGATGGTCGCCCCGGAAATGGCCTCACTGCGAGTTGCAGTCAGCGCACTAAAAACATATGAACAGCTTGGCATACCAGTAGAAAATATTAAACTGGTGCTGAACCAATCCTTTCCAAATGTGAGCATTGAAAAATCGCAGCTACAAAAGGCATTAGGGAGGCCATTCGATTTCGAAATTCCTTATGAAGCAAATGAAGTACTCCGTTCGATCAATCTCGGTATCCCATTTTCAATTTCGCGCCCCGAGCTTCCAATTTCAAAAAAAGTAGAAGACATTGCTTACACTTTGAGCAGCGAATTTCTCAAGTATATTCCACCAGTCTCGCCTTCCAAGGCATGGAAAAGGGTTACGAGCAGAATACCTGCTCCAAATAAGAAATCATAAGGATGAAACAATTCCTTTTCCTTTTTCTCTCTGTTTCGGTTCTTTCGTACGGTCTCGTATTTACCAGGGCATTTAACCTTGGAGGGATTGATGCGAACGCTCTTAGCGTTCCTACTGCCTCTCCAGCCCCAAACCAAATCAGCACCCCAGTTCCCGTCCGCCCTCTTGATTTTACGATTGCCCGCCTTGAGGCGTTTATTCGCGTTCCGTCAGGCGTCGTAGAAAAACCATTCGTCATTCTTAGCGGTTACCAAACCTATACGAGTGAAGGCAGCATCGTCACCTTGAGTGGGAGTGTCGGGGACAAAACATTCAACTGCCCGAGTTCACCGTGTGGAGTTGAGTTCCCGGAATCAGCCCAGATCACTTTCCATGCAGAAAACAATCTCGGTAAAAAAAGCGATGAAGTTCAGGCCAGCATCCTAATCACCAATGTCACCGGGGGCTACTCCGTCACAATTTTGACTTTGGGAAAATTTGTTACCTTCTCCGATAGCTGCGCAAATATTTGGCAAAATGCAGATAGCGCATCACCATTTTGGGCGAAATTTCCCCAAGATCCTGCCGAGCTAAATACACAAAAAACGCTTTATTACCTGGCTAGCCGCCTGCTTGAAACCGGTGTTGTCAATGCAAAAGATTGCCCAGGTGGTGGCTTTGATAATTTGTCACCGAACGGATGTGGTATCGAACGTGCCCGGGATCAAATGACCATCTGGCAAAACCAGTACGATTTCAACATCTGGCTAACCGGGCGGGATGAACATATTCCACCTTACATACTGAAAACCTTGCTGGAAGTCGAATCACAATTCTGGCCGACCTCGCAGCGATTGTTCCTGGATGAACTCGGTCGCGGACAAATAAACCAGCTCGGGATCGATGTGCTTCTGCGCACCAATCCTGCTCTTTACAGTCAAATATGCGCCACGTCACTTTATCGCTGCGACCAACCTTACGAAAAACTGGCACCTATTGACCGCGCGCTCATTCGCGGTGCTCTTGTTCAATCCTTGGATGCCGCCTGCCCAACCTGCGAATATGGCGTAAATATCAATAAAGCGGCACAAAGCATCCCTTTGATTGCAAAAGTGATGTACGCCAACTGCGTTCAGACAAAATCACTTCTAAAGCTCAATGGAGTTAAGGCTAGTTATGAAGATAGCTGGAAATTGACCCTGGTTTCATATCATAGCGGATTTGGTTGCCTTCAGAACGCATTAGCTAAATCAGCCAAAGACCGCATCGAAGTCGATTGGGACACTGTATCAAAAAATCTTGATTGCCGTGGATCCGCAGCTTATGTTGACAAGTTTTGGGGCTCCATGCTAAGCTATTATACCTACGCGAAAAAATCACCCGAAATCCCGACCATCAAGATGGATTTCCCAACGCCTCAACCCTCGCCGACCCCAGTATTCACCAACGCTCGCATTATGGTTAGAATTTTCATGGATCAAAATGGCGACGGCATCCAGCAGACTGGAGAAACACTCGACAACGTTCAGGTCGTTCTTACCTTGGAAAATGGGCTGAGCTACACTGCCTACAGCAAAAATGGCGCTGTTGAATTCAAGCTAAGCAACGTTTCACCTGGTTTGCGCGGTGTTATCAACCTGCCTGGTCTTTACCGCAGCGCACAAGTTAAAGTTCCTACAAACGGTGACGTGAGTCTGGTTTTTGTGTTCGCGAACCCAATCCAAGCCACACCAACCCCTTAATTGGAAAGTGTACAGCCATGGTAACTAAAAATTTCCCAGAGGAACAACCAGAGGATCCAAAACCTGAGGATCCTAATTCTAGTGACGCTTTTCCGGTGGACGACAGTCCATTCGGTAATCCCAATTCTGACTTCCAGGGTGATTCAAGCCTGACTGGACAGCAGAACTTTCCCTTTTCCGAAGAAGATGATGATATTGAGGCGGTCCGACGAGCCATTATGGAAATGGACGCTCGATCCACCGGCAATCCGCTTCCCGGTTTTTCGACCTTGGACCCGGTCAAGCCCGAAACACCGTCATTTCAATCGCACCCCGATTTTGAAAAATGGCTGCGCAATCTCGAACAAGGTGCGGACGAACCGCCCCCCAGTTTCGCAACCTCAGACGATACAGATGACAGCAGTAATAGTACTTCCCAAGTCCCCACTGCTTTTTTGGATGAAGTACCAGGAGAAACGTTCCAGTCTGGAATTTTCGAACCTGGAATAAGCATGAGTGAATCACCTTCAGGTTCG
>CAIVSQ010000333.1 GCA_903908605.1 uncultured Anaerolineae bacterium | reverse complement strand
TGCGCAAAAGTGATTTTTCACGGCCGGGTTTTAAAATAAGTTCAGACATTTCTTTTTTCCATCATCATCTCCGCTTTTGCCAGAGGTTCAAAACCAAACTGGGCATAAAGACCATGTGCATCCATGGTCGCCAGCATCATCTTGCGCAATCCCTGCAGGTCTGGGTGAGACAAGATGGTATGCATTAATTTTTTTGAGAGCCCAATGCCACGGTACTCCTCCAGGATAAACACATCACACAGGTAAGCCAATATGGTGAAATCACTAATCACGCGCCCTATTCCTACCTGGCGACCGGCCATGTACACACCAAACACCAGTGAATTTTCCAGGCTGCGCGCGATCATCGCACGAGTGCGGCCCTCGGCCCAATACGCCCTAGAGAGCATGTCACAAATCGCATCCAGGTCCAACCTGGCCGGATCGGTGCTGATCAACACGTCATCAAACCATATTTCCATCACAGTGGGCATTTCGAAATTATACCAGCAGGGTCCCCCGCGAAGGTCGCCAGGAGAAAAATGCTATAATATTTTCACACTGGCAATAATCCCTTTTTTATTTTCCACCGCATTCCCGGAACAATAGCCAAAATCAATGAAAAACAACGACTGGCAGCAGCGCAATTTTCCCACCCTATACCTGATCGCAGGCAACCTGGAAGTGAGGGAGATGTGGTCCTCTTTTTTTGAAAAAGAGTACGAGATCTTCGTCATGAAAAGCCAGGAAATCCAGGCTAACCTGGAAAAACAATGGCCCGACCTGGTATTAATCGACAGTGCTGGCGATGACGCCAATGATGTCGCCATATGCGCAAGCATCCGCCACAGCCTGGTTGTACCAGTGATCATCCTGGTGGAAAATCACCGTGAAAGCCATCTTCTGGAGCTTTACAAAGCCGGCGCTGATGACTGTATCAGCAAACCAGCTAGCCCGCTGGTGGTACAAGCTAAGTTGAAGGCCTGGGCACGGTACACCTACTCCAGGTATGTTACCGACCTGGACGCACTCGAATTCCAGGGTTGGAAACTAGAGCCAGCCACCCGCGAGCTGCACTGTGGCACAGAAGCCCCCCTGCACCTGACCATCCTGGAGTTTCACCTGGTGCATCTATTGATGACCCGCGCCAATAAAACCGTTTACACCGAATTTTTAGTAGACCATCTTTGGAAAAAAAACGGCTCGGGTGATGCCATACAACTCAAAAACCTGGTCTATCGCCTCCGGCGCAAAATTGAACCCGTACCAGAATCCCCCATTTACCTGCTAACCATTGCCGGAATTGGGTACTCCATGCATATCAGCCCTAATAAGTAACAAATCCCCAGTTTAACTCATTTTTTACGACAAATTCAAAGTAATTGAGACCGAATATATTCGGATAAGTTCGCATATTATACATGCGACTCCATATAATTCTGTTTAAACTTCTCAACTGGTTAATATCAACCAATTCGATGGTACGAATGTACTATTTCATTATGCTTGGCAACAACCGTACAATTTATTTTGTACTCCTTCAGTAATCGCCAGCGACTCCATCCCATTCAAGGAGGAAAGCTACCTGAAAAAATCATTTGCAGGTTAGTTCATTTGTATTTTTATTAATTCCTGACAATTTTTATCTTTAACAATTGGAGAAAAAAAATGCAATTCAAACATGTAAAATTGCTTTCGTCCGTATTACTCATCGTCATGCTGGCCGTGGCGTTGAGCCTTGGTGCCAAACCTGCAGCCGCAAGTGCTCCCGCTGCAGCCGTCGCACAATCTGGCGGAGAAACTGGTATTGACTCCCCCGAAAACCTGGCAGTCGCCGCTCCCCGTCCCTGGACAGCCGCTGAAATGAAGGCTGCCAAGCCTTACCCGATGCCCGCTGGCTCTGGCTCCGCCGGATTGGTCAGTGATGTAACCGCCGGACCGACTGGCGCTGCCAGCTCCGCCAAGGGTGCCCGTCCGGGTGCCACCAGCGGCGTAACTTCGATGGAAGCTTCCGTAGATGATGTCGCCGCGGCCATCAACCCCGCTGGCTACAGCTACCCGGCTCCCTTCACCCGTTTCCACATCGGAAATATCGCCGCTTACACCACCTACCCGCTCAGCACAGTCGGAAAGCTGTTCTTTAAGCAATATGGCGTTTCTTATGTCTGTTCAGCGTCCGTGGTTGCCCTCAGGGCCATCGTGACTGCCGGTCACTGCGTACACAAGGGCAACAACCTGGGTACCGGTTGGTCCACCAATGTGGTCTTTGTCCCCGCCTATCGCAATGGCGTCGCCCCGCTCGGCCAATGGGCGGTCCCCTCACTGCGCACCTATACCGACTGGTTCGCCAACGGTACCAAGGGCGATTTCGATCATGACTGGGGCGCAGGCGCCATCACCGGCACCATCGGTGGCCTGTACATTGGTCAGAAGGTCGGTTACCTTGGTTATGCTTACAACTACAGTGCAGTACAAGACTGGTGGCTGCTTGGTTACCCACAGGCCGCGCCTTTCACCGGCGGTACCATGCAGGTCTGCAATGCCTCCTATGCCTATAACAGCGGTGCCTATTCAGGTGGCCCGGCCCCCATGTCAGTCGGCTGCGACCAGACCGGTGGCACCAGCGGCGGTCCATGGATCCTGGGTTTTGGCAGTACTAATTACGTAAACAGTGTCAATAGCCACCGCTATACTGTCAGACCCAAGGAGCTTTCCGGCCCGTACGCAAACACCGATACCTACAACATTATTTTCTACTGGGCCCGTACTCGCTAAACCAATTGTCTTTCTTTTTAGGGCCAGCCTGTTTAGGCTGGCCCTATTTATCTACATGGATATTTCTTATTTGTTGATTTACCATGCTCGCCTGTCCAGGCGGCAAAAGGAGGTTCTGTGGCTTATAGATTATTGGTAACCATCCTGTCGATCGGTTTTTTACTCAGCGCCTGTGCCCAGCAACCCCAGGCACTGAATGAAAGCGCCGCACCTGCTGGCGCCCAACCCGCCTCAGCCCTGGCTGGCGGCTCCGGCGGAGGTTCCTCCAGCGATTCCAGTGGTGGTGTACAGAATGACCTGGGCACAGTTTCTTCCAGTGACAATCAAGGCATCACCTCCCCCGGGGATGGCGGCATTGATAACAACGGAGATGTGACGAGCGGCGGCAGCGCCGGCGGAAACGAACCTGGCAGCGCAGCTGGTTCCAACCCTGCTGGTGACCCAGCTGCAGATAGCGCTACTGGCCCTATACAGTGGTCCGATTACCAGGACACCACCCTCGGGTTCTCACTCTCGATCCCCTCGCTTTACATCCCCCTCAAGGAACCCACCAGCCTGGCGGATGTGAACACGGCCTTGCTCGGGCGCTTTCGCCTGCTCGAACCCGATCTCGCCAACAGCGATTTCGCCGAGATGGAGCCACCAAAATTCAGTGTGGAAGTCTACTCCAACGTTCAGGCCCTTAGCCTGCAAGACTGGCTGAGCACCAATTCCAGCGACGGCGACCTGGAAAGCGTGCAGGTTGACGGCGCGGATTGCCAAAAAATTACCCTAAAAATTCAACTGGCTCCCAACCAGTTTATTCTCTGTGATCACGATAACAGGGTTTACAAGCTCATCCCGCTTGGTCCTGAGTCAGATAAAATCCTGGCATCCTTCAAGTTCACCACCCCATAACAATCTACCCAGGCAAGAACAAAAATACCGCTGCCCAGATGGCAGCGGTATTTTTGTGATAAATCAAACAAACGGAGAACATAACTATCTCCTTTCAACATATCAATAAGTCAAAGAGGAAGACAGGTCTGTTTGGATGAATCTATTATCTTTTCTATCCGAATAATTATGGAATACACATGGGATTACAGAATTCTCTATTTACAATTATACAGATTCGCGAGTAAAATAATTGCTTATAACACTCTGCCGATGCCTGTCTTCAAGGCATTTTCAAGGAGGGCATAATTTCAGATAAACAATCCCAAGTCTGTTGTTTTTTTTCTCTTGCACCCATTGCTAAAGTGTTCACCAACACAACCAAAGGAGAATAAAATGCAATCCAAACAGGTTAAATTGTTTTCGTCCGTAATATTGATTGTTATGCTAGCCGTGGCGCTTAGCCTTGCTGCCAAACCTGCAGCCGCCAGCGCTCCTGCCGCCGCCGTTGCTCAATCCGGGGGAGAAACTGCAATTACCTCACCCGAAAATCTGGCAGTCGCCGCCCCCCGCCCCTGGACCGCCGCTGAAATGAAAGCCGCCAAACCCTACCCCATGCCCGAAGGTAAGGGATCCGCCGGGTTGGTCAGTGACGTCACCGCTGGCCCAACCGGTCCTGCCGGTTCCGCCAAGGGTGCCCGCCCGAACGCCAAAAGCGGTGTTGCCTCAACGGAAGCCACAGTAGATGATGTTGCCGCAGCCATCAACCCCGCCGGCTACAGCTACCCAGGCCCGTTCACACGCTTTCACGTTGGCGATATCGCCGCTTACACTACCTACCCGCTCAGCACGGTCGGCAAATTGTTCTTCAAGCAATACGGCGTTTCTTATGTCTGCTCGGCATCCGTAATTGCCCTCAGGGCCATCGTGACCGCCGGTCACTGCGTCCACAAGGGCAACAACCTGGTTACCGGCTGGTCCACGAACGTAGTCTTTGTACCCGCATATCGCAATGGCGCTGCCCCACTCGGCCAGTGGTCCGTCCCCTCACTGCGCACTTATACCGACTGGTACGCCAACGGCTCCGCCGGCGATTTCGATCATGACTGGGGCGCAGGCGCCATCACCAGCACCATCGGTGGCCTGTACATTGGTCAGAAGGTCGGTTACCTGGGCTATGCCTACAATTACGGCCGTGCGCAAAACTGGTGGTTACTGGGTTACCCACAGGCCGCGCCCTTCACCGGCGCCACCATGCAGGTTTGCAATACCTCCTATGCCTACGACAGCGCTGCCTACTCAGGCGGCCCGGCGCCCATGTCTGTCGGCTGCGACCAGACCGGCGGCACCAGTGGTGGCCCATGGATCCTGGGCTTTGGTAGTAGTAATTACGTCAATAGTGTCAATAGCCACCGCTACACTGTCAGGCCACTGGAACTTTCCGGCCCGTATGCCAACGCGGATACCTACACCATTATCTTCTCTTGGGCCCGCACTCGCTAAACCAATTGTCTTTCCATTTAGGGCCAGCCTAAACAGGCTGGCCCTATTTATCTACATGGATATTTCTTATTTGTTGATTTACCATGCTCGCCTGTCCAGGCGGCAAAAGGAGGTTCTGTGGCTTATAGATTATTGGTAACCATCCTGTCGATCGGTTTTTTACTCAGCGCGTGTGCCCAGCAACCCCAAGCACTGAATGAAAGCGCCGCACCTGCTGGCGCCCAACCCGCCTCAGCCCTGGCTGGCGGCTCCGGCGGAGGTTCCTCCAGCGATTCCAGTGGTGGTGTACAGAATGACCTGGGCACGGCTTCTCCCAGTGACAATCAAGGCATCACCTCCCCTGGGGATGGTGGCATTGATAATAATGGAGATGTGACCAGTGGCGGCAGCGCCGGCGGAAACGAACCCGGCAGCGCAGCAGGCTCCAACCCTGCTGGTGACCCAGCTGCAGATAGCGCTACTGGACCTATACAGTGGTCCGATTATCAGGCCACCACCCTCGGCTTCTCACTCTCAATCCCCTCGCTATACATCCCCCTCAAGGAACCCACCAGCCTGGCGGACGTAAACCCGGCCTTGATCGGTCGCCTGCGCTTGCTTGAACCCGATCTCGCCAATAGTGATTTCGCCGAGATGGAGCCGCCTAAATTCAGTGTGGAAGTCTACTCCAACGTCCAGGCCCTTAGCCTGCAAGACTGGCTGAGCACCAATTCCAGCGACGGCGACCTGGAAAATGTGCAGGTTGGCGGGGTGAATTGCCAAAAGGTAACCCTCAAAATTCAGCTGGCACCCAACCAATTTATTCTGTGCGATCGCAATAACAAGGTTTACAAGCTCATCCCACTCGGTCCTGAGTCAGATAAAATCCTGGCATCATTCAAATTCACCAGCCCGTAAAATAGTACCCAAGCAAAGATCAAAATACCGCTGCCCAAATCGCAGCGGTATTTTTACACCGGACTCTATGGTATGATCGTGCATCACTCAAACGCCAGTCAGGCAAAGGACCCCCATGCTCAAACCCATCCGTTGGAAAACATTTATCCCCGACATGCTGCGCATCCAGGTAGGTTTTGCCATGTTTGGCATCGCCATCGCCATGATGATCCGCGCCAACCTGGGCACCAGTGCCTGGGCGGTACTGGAAGTGGCCCTCGCGAAAAAATTCGGCCTGACGCCCGGCACTGTCACCGTCATGATGGGCTTTCTGGTCCTGAGCGGCGCATTAATCATGCGCGAGCCGATCGGTTGGGGTACCCTCGGCAACATCCTCAGCATTGGCCCGTGGGAAGACCTGGCCCTCAAATTAATTCCTTCCATTAACGACAACCTGGCACTGCAAATCGGCATGCTGCTGGTGGCCATCCTGATGATGGGACTGGCCAGCGCCATTTACATCGGCGTGGATGCCGGCGCTGGCCCACGTGATAGCCTGATGCTGGCCATCAAGCGCACCACCGGCCTCAGTATTCGCATTGCCCGCGGTATCATCGAAGTGACCGTTGTGCTGGTGGGCTGGCTGTTGCACGGTCCGGCTGGCATTGGCACCCTGGTATTCGCCCTTACGATCGGTCCTTCGGTTCAGTGGGGCTTCAAACTGCTCAGGGTGGAACCTCACCGCGAAGTTGACTCAGAAGTAGAAGACGGCTAGGCCTATGGCAGCAGGTACAGCATGAAGCTCATTAAGATTTCACGCCCCCAACTTCCGCCCGGTTATGCCGATCAGCCCAGTTCCAGCCTGACATGGGAATTTGTGGCTACCCGGTTAACCGAAGCCAGGCATTACTGGCTCTGTTCGGTGCGCCCGGATGGCCGGCCACATGCAGTACCGCGCTGGGGCGTCTTTCTCGATGATCGCTTTTATTATGATGGCAGCCCCGAAACCCGACATTCGAAAAACATACTCGGCAATCCATATGTTTCGCTGCACCTCGAAGACGGCGCTCAGGCGGTGATCGCGGAGGGCAGCAGCATTCCGGTCGGAAAACCAGGCATCGAACTGGCCAACAGGCTGGTGACAGCCATCAGTGCCAAGTATGCCCAGCTCGGCTATTCACCAAAAGCTGACCAATGGGACCAGGGTGGCTTGTTTGTCTTCACACCACACAGCGTGCTGGCCTGGACTGTCTTTTTTGAAAACCCGACAAAATTTGAATTTGAAGAAGAAAAATAATCTTTTTCGACGCTCAGTAAATGGGGAAAGTAAGCCAACACTTTGTTAATCAGGTATAGGATAAGAATTTGTGTTTCCAACCACAGACACAGTTTTCCTTCATATATGGTTTATCAATCACCAGGCCAACCTTGCCTGGTGGTAAGTTTTTACCCAACAGGGGTTAGAATGGTATGGATGCAATCATCATCAGCCATTACGCTTTTTTCCACATAATAAAAGAAGTACTTTGTGAACGCAACAACAATAATGATATAAATTCCACCGGTTACCTACCTGGGATGCCATTTTACCCACCATCCCAGGACCCAATCTACAGCAACCAACCTGGCAAATACCGGGCAGGTCCAACAGCCAGCCACCATCCCGGCCTGGTATTTACCAGGCCCAAAGGAAACCACCATGACACACACGCCCCAGGATATTGAACGTTTTAAGCAGAACTTACAAAGAGAAGTAGATGGAGCAGCCCTTTACAACGTGCTCTCACGGAAAGAAAATCGCCCAGAAATGAAAACTGTCTACCAGCGCCTGGCCGAGAGTGAACAACGCCACGCGGACTTCTGGGCCGCAAAGATCAAGGAAGCCGGGGCAAGCGTACCAGAGTTCCAGGCTACCTGGCAAACCGCTACCCTGATCTGGTTGGCCCAGCGCTTTGGAGCTCAATTCGTTCTGCCAACCATCACCAACCGTGAGAATTCTGATAGTGGCACATACGCCAACCAACCAGAAGCCGAAGCGGCAGCCATGTCCGCGGAGGAACAATCTCACGCGCGCCTGCTCTCTGCTGCCAGCAGCGGAGGCGGAGTGAGCGGCAGCATTGTGGCCGAAACAGAGGGACGTCACCGCTCAGCCGGTGGAAATGCGCTGCGAGCTGCGGTGCTGGGCGGCAACGATGGCCTGGTATCCAACCTGAGCCTGGTAATGGGCGTCGCCGGCGCCGAACTCAGCGGGCATGGCATTCTAATCACCGGTCTGGCCGGTCTGTTGGCAGGTGCCGGGTCGATGGCATTGGGAGAGTGGTTATCGGTCCAAAGCTCGCGTGAGTTGTATGAACGTCAGATCCGAATTGAGAAAGATGAGCTGGAAGCCAACCCCGAAGAGGAGATCGAAGAACTCACGTTGATCTACCAGGCCAAGGGCCTACCTGAAGAACGTGCCAAGGACCTGGCGCGCAGCCTGCTTTCAAATAAAGCCACTGCATTGGATACCCTGGCGCGCGAAGAATTGGGCATAGACCCCGAGGAACTGGGCGGTTCCGCCTGGGAAGCAGCCTTCACTTCCTTCTTCCTGTTCGCTGTGGGAGCAATCATCCCCGTGCTGCCCTTCATCTTTGTAAGCGGTATGACCGCCGTTTATATCAGCCTGGTGATCAGCGCCCTGGGTCTGTTTGGAATTGGCGCAGCCATCACCTTGATGACCGGGCGCAGTGTCTTGTACTCTGGCATGCGGCAGGTCATCTTTGGGCTAACCGCTGCCGCCCTGACCTTCGGCATTGGACGACTGATCGGTGTTTCGCTCGGCGGGTAGCTACTTACAAGGGGAAACATCCAGGTGCGCTCATACCGGATAGGGTCAAGTCCTGGATGCTACGAAAGCCAAAAAAATATGGTCCCCCATATTCAAAAAAGTAGTCATAAATGCAAAAAAAACTGGCGGATTGCAGCCCGCCAGTTTTTGCTTTTTTATTTTTACCAACCAACCCGAAAACAACAACACTTATTTGATAATACCAATCTCACGCCCGGCTTTACCGATCACATCCATGGCCCGCGCGATTTCGCCAGGTTCATGTGAAGCCAAAACGGTTGCGCGCAAGCGGGCCAGACCTTCGGGTACAGCGGGCGATACCACCGGCAGGACAAAGACATCATTTCGCTGGCACGCCTGGGTCAATGCATAGGCGCGCTCATCCGTTCCGCACAAGACGGGCACAATCGCCGTGGTGGTCAACATGGTATCAAAACCCATGCCCTTTAGACCACTGATAAACTGCTGGGTATTGGCATTCAGTTTTTCCAGTCGCCAGGGTTCATCCAGGATGACTTTGAAGGATTCATTGGCTGCTGCAGCCTGGGCTGGGGGCAGCGCCGCTGAAAAAATATAAGCGCGCGAGGCATGGCGCAGGTAATCAATCAATTCTCGCTTACCCGCCACATAACCGCCCACCGACGGGATGGTCTTGGAGAGAGTACCCATCTTGATATCGACACTGCCCCACATATCGAAATGCTCTTCAATACCGCGACCGGTCTTGCCAAGCACACCTACCGAATGAGCTTCATCCATCATTAAATAGGCGTTGTACTTGCGGCACAAAGCCACCACATTGGGCAGATCAATTACGTCTCCATCCATGCTGAAGACCGCATCGGCGATTACCAGGGCAGTCGCTCCTTGTGGCACCTGCTCCAGGCGTCGCTCCAGATCTTGCATGTCATTGTGTTTGAAGCGTCGGAATTCTGCGCCAGACATCATACAACCATCCACAATCGAAGCATGGTTGAGTTTGTCAGAAATCACGTAATCACCACGACCGATCAGGGTGGAGATAACCGTCAGATTGGTGGCGTAACCCGAAGTGTAGGTAATGGCGGCTTCGGCATGCTTGAAGTCGGCTATGGTTTCCTCTAGCTCGCTGTGCAGGGTCAGCGAACCTGCCAGAGTACGGACACCATGCGTGCCAGTGCCGAATTTATCGACAGCAGCCTTGGCAGCGGCGTTAATCCGCGGATGCCCCACCAACCCAAGGTAACTATAGGACGCATACATTCCCATCTCGCGCCCATTGACAATAACTTTTGAACCGCCAAGAACTTCTTCAATGGGCTGGTTATAAAAATAAAAATCGTGATCGCGCATCATCTTTGCACGTTGTTGCAATATCGCCATTCGGCGAGTAATGCCATCGTCGCGTTTAAAATCCATAAACAGCTCCTGGAAAACTTGATCGTCAGGCAAGTTTAGTCGAGAAAAGTTTGATTGTCAAACTTTTGGAACCAACCGGGTGCTCGGGAGCAGCCTAACGTCATCAGCTGCTCTTGGACACCGCGCAAAACTTGCATCCACGTCGTTCGGCTTCCACGATGGCCTGGTCGGAAGACCAGAAGAAGTTTTCAGCACCAATTTTTTCGGTCAACCCGCCCCGATCGAGCATGGCGCGCGCATTTTCGTGCATACCGGCAAACATAAGCGTGCCACCCACACGCTGCAGGCGATCATAGAGGTGCCGAATGGCTTCCAATCCAGAAGTATCAATCAAAGGCACCCCGCGCATCGAAAGGATCAGGGCATGAGTTTCATTGAGATTCGCAAAGGCCTCATTAAATTGACCACTGGCAGCGAAAAACAACGGACCCGTCAGAAAAGCCACCCGCACATGCCCACAAGTGCCGGCGGTTTCAATCCCCTTGGCTTTCAGCTTTTCGGGATCAACATCCTGGACATCAATTTCTATCCCGGCGATTTTATTTAAGAATACCGCCCCGGATACCAATGAACCGATCAGGATCGCCTGGGTCAAATCGAGGGTGATGGTGGCAAGCATGGTCACCAAAAAGGAAATCACATCCGTTTTAAACATTTTGGCAAACATAAAGCGAATGGCGTGCCATTCATTCATACGCACCGCAGTGACCATCAAGACACCAGCCAGGGCAGCCAAAGGAATGCGCGCCATGACCGGCGCCAGCAAAAACATGGACAGCAGCAGCCCAACAGCGTGAATAATGCTCACCAGGCGCGTCTGCCCACCAGATTTGATGCCAACGCTGGAGCGGGCAATCGCCGCTGTGGCAGGCACCCCACCAAAAAGCGGGATCAAGATGTTGCCAATTCCTTGTCCAACCAGTTCCTGGTTAGCCTGCAAACGAATTCCTGTCATATTGGATGCCACCGCACCACACAGCAGAGATTCTATTGCGCTCAGAGCCGTGATGGTGAGGACAGGATTGACATAATTGAGCACATGGCTCCAGTCAAAGGCAAGTGGATTGAAACGCTCAGCCAGCAGCAAAGTCTGGGGAATTGCGCCAATTTCCTTGACCGGCCAGTTAAAAATCATATTCATGGCTGTCGCCAGGATGATGCCCAAAAGCGAGGCAGGGAAACGTGAATTTAATTTCTTTGGCCAAAACAACATGGTCAGGATGACCACCAAACCCAGCAGGATGGCGTGCCAATCTGGCACGAAACCACCCCTGAAATATGCCAATAGTTTAAAAAGAGCCGCATCCTGACCTGGCGTTGAAACCCCCAGAAAATTATCCACCTGCCCGATAAAGATAATCAGCGCAATACCAGATGTAAACCCGGTGATTACCGCCGAAGGGATGAATGCAATGAAACGTCCCAATTTGAGCAGGCCAATCAACAGAAGCAGTACACCAGAAATCATCCCGGCAACCCAGATACCGTCCAGGCCATACTTCTGTACCAGCACAATCAACACTGCGCTCATTGCGCCTGTGGGACCAGAGATCTGGTAGGGCGCACCCGATAAACCACCGATGATGATGCCCGCCAAAATGGCGGTTACCAGGCCGGCGGCGGCCGAGGCACCAGATGCAACACCAAAAGCCAATGCCAGGGGCAAAGCCACTGCGGCTACGGTTAAACCTGCGAGAAGATCTTGTTGAAATTTTGCGATTGAATAATTGCCAAACTCATCACGATACAGTCTGGCAAGGCTGCGTCTGGGCATTTCAAACCTCACAAATAATTTATTTGAACAGAATTCAACATTTCAGAGCTGCTGCTCCCCATCTCTCTCTGAAAACGATGCCCGATTTTATCACGGAATGCCGCCCTCACGATCATGCATGCCCGGCGGGCACGGGCCAACGTTTTTAGCCTTCGAAGCGCAAGAATATTCCAGCCGGTAAACAGAACAAATCCACCCGGCTTACCTGGTCCAATCGGCCGCTTTTTCGCCTGGCTTGGGCAAGCGCATGGCAAACGCCGACCAGGTGGAGTTGATCGAAACCAAGGTCACCCACTTAAGTCCCGTCACTGCATCCCAACCATGGTCACGTGAGAGATCAGTTTGTATACCAGAGGTCGCCTTGGGATAGGAAATCCACAGTAAGGTATTCGGCTTGAGCGCCGGATACAGAGATGGAAATAATTCCTGTATCTCAGCCCTGTTTTTTACAAACACCTGTATCCAATCATATTGGCCATCCAAAGCGTAATCAATACTCACTCCAGCGGGAGCCAAGTCCACCAGGTAACCTTCCGGCGAATGTAATACCGCAGCCCGGTAGCCTGGCTTAAGTTTCATTCTTACTGCAAGCGTTACTTCCACTGCCATAGGACACCTTACTCCTTTTCGGCAACCTGGTAAAAGGCTGCCCAACGACGGTCAGGCATAAAACACCCTGGCACTCGGCTTAATTTACTTGTCCCCATGCAACATTAACCATTCCTGAATATCGATTCGCTCTTGTGGGGTACCTGCCTTGAACCGTTTATAGCTGCCATCAGACTGCATCACGCGCGCACGCAAGTTATCATGCAAGTACTTCTCAAGAACTTCATCACGCAAGTAGCGCACCTGCTCGGGTTTTTCAAGTGGGAAAACCACCTCAACGCGGTGATCAAGGTTACGCTGCATCAGGTCGGCCGAGCCGAGATAGATCTCATCCTTGCCGCCATTCAGAAAATAATACAGGCGGCTGTGCTCCAGGTAACGGCCAACAATACTTGTAACTTTAATCCTGTCACTAACCCCTTTTACCCCAACCTTCAGGCAGCACATCCCACGCACCAACAGATCAATCTGCACACCAGCCTGGGATGCTTCATATAACAAGCTAATCATGCCCGGGTCAACCACGGAATTGACCTTGAAAATAAGCTGGCCCTTGCGACCAGCAAGCGAGTTTTCTATTTCCCGCCTGATCAACACTTCCAGGCGCTGACGCAAATTAACAGGTGCAACCAGCAGCTTGTGATAATCCTGTTTGGTGGAATAACCGGTTAGGTAATTAAACAAATCGCTGGTATCTTCGCCAATTTCGGGATCACAGGTAAAAATTCCAATGTCCTCATAGATCCGAGAAGTATTCGCATTGTAATTACCGGTGGCAAGGTGAATATAACGGCGAATGCCATCCCCTTCCTGACGTACAACCATGGCGATCTTGCTGTGTGTTTTTAAGCCCACCAACCCATATACCACGTGCACGCCGGCCTGTTCCAGGGTACGGGCCCAGCTCATATTGCTCTCTTCGTCAAAGCGGGCCTTGAGTTCCACCAGCACAGCCACCTGTTTTCCACGCTCAGATGCTTCAAGTAAGGCTTCCACCACAGGAGAATTTTGCCCTACCCGGTAAAGCGTTTGCTTAATGGCCAACACATGCGGGTCGCGCGCCGCAGCGACAAGAAAATCAACCACCGGTGTAAAAGAATCATAAGGATGGTGCAATAATATATTGCCTTGCTTGATCGCATCAAATATATTACCGGTCACACCCAGGTTTCTTAATGCGCGTGGAACGCGCGGTTTGTAGGGGGCGGCCTTCAAATCATATCGTTCTACCTGGTTGTATAACTGCCACAGGCTGCTCATCCCAAGGGGGCTGCTGAGTGAATAAAGCTCGCTATGGCGAATTTCCAGGTTTTCCACCAGCAAATCTCGAATACCCTGGGGCATGTTTTCATATATTGCCACCTGCACAACCGACCCAAATTTTCGGCGACGAATGCTGGCCGCCATGCTTTCCAGTAAATCATCCGCTTCCAATTCTTGGATTTCAATATCCGCATCACGAACAATTCGAAACGGATAAGCCGCCACAATTTCCATGCCAGGGAACAGGGAAGCCAGATTCTGGGCAATGACCTGTTCCAACCAGACGAAATAATGGTGATGCGGGATAGTGCCGTCCTTGCGTACGCCCCCCGAAGAACGCTTGACCGGCAGTAAGCGCGGCAGAGTATCGGGGACTTTGAGACGCGCAAATTTTTCCCTGCCCTTTGGGTCGCGGATCACAATGGCAAAATTGAGGCTAAGATTTGAAATATGCGGGAAGGGATGCCCGGGATCAAAAGCAAGTGGCGTAAGTACCGGATAGATGACTTCTTTGAAAGAACTATTAATGCGCTCCTGTTGAGCCTGGCTCAAATTGGCGAAATCCACAATGTGAATACCCGACTTATCAAGCTTTGGCAGGATCTTGCGATGCAGGCAGTTTAATGCACTGCCGTATAAATCCAGAGAAACTTTGCGTATGGCGGCCAGTAGTTCAGGTGGGGTCAAACCATCCACCGACCTATCCAGGATGCGTGCTTCGACCTGCTTGCGAATGCCAGATACGCGCACCATAAAAAATTCATCCATATTGGAGCCAAAAATTGCCAGGAACTTCAAACGCTCCAACAGTGGGTTATCTTCGTCAAATGCTTCTTCCAAAACCCTGCGCTGGAATTCAAGCAGGCTCAGTTCACGATTTAGATAAAGCGCTGGGTCATTAAAATTACCGGGCGGGTCACTATACGGGCTCATGGCATCTATTTCCTGGCAAACAAATATGGATAAAACCATTACACGTCTACATTATAATGTCCCTGTA
>CAIVSQ010000332.1 GCA_903908605.1 uncultured Anaerolineae bacterium | reverse complement strand
TCCAGGCAGCCAGCCCCATGGCAAGCGAAGCAAATACATTGGAAACGGCGATCGTGATCCGCGTTTTATCAAAACCGTAAGTGGAAGCGAACGTGGGAATACCGGCAGCTTTATAATCGTTAAAATATTTCATGCTGTAGGTCAAAATGTGAGTGGGGATCCAGAACAAGATGCCAATAGAAAGCAATATACCGATGCTATCGATCGTACCAAGTGCCAGTGCCCGTCCCGCCAGGATAGGCATTCCACCCGATATTCCACCCCAGATGATCCCCCAACAAGTACGGCGCTTGAGCCAGATGGAATAAATGACAACATCGAAAAACAAGCCAGCGAAAACAATCAACCCGTACAGAGCATCCATCGCCACTGCCAGCCCGACCCCAGCCAGAGAAAGAATCAGCCCGAGGCGCAGTGCTTCATTGGAGCTCACTTCGCCTGTGCAAAGCGGTCGTTTTTGGGTACGCAGCATTTTCGAGTCAATATCCTTGTCCCACCACATATTCAGCACAGTGGAGCCTGAAATCGCCAGCAGCAGGCTGAGAGCTACGCCGGCCAGCGTGCTCAGGTTGAAGACAGGACATCGAGCACACATGTAACCAGCTAGACCGGTGCTGAGCAGCAATCCGGTCTGCAAACTTTTTGTCAGCGTCCAATACATACGGATTTTCTTGGCCAAAAATTCCATCGCAATTTCCTCTGAGTTTTTCCCGGCCCTAAAGGTCACGAGGACCTTTAGGGCCTTTTATTTGGATTGATCAACGTGCGCAGCGGAAGCCGACGCCTGGGCTGAAATAGGTCGGGGTGGCATTGTTACGGACCCAGATACGCAGGTCCATATCGTAAACATCCTTCGAGCCACCACGCAGGAAACGGTAGTGCATGCCCTCATAGACATCCCCTGTCCACTGCCAGACGTTCCCGGCCATGTCAAAAAGACCGTAGGGGCTGGCGTTGCTGACGGTCTGAAAACCGTCATACACCTTGCCGTTGTAGAAACCAACTGGCGCAGTCCGCGATCCAAAGGAGGACATATTCTCAAACGGGTCCCGGCTGGCATAGTAATTCGTCCGACTACCCTCGATATCCTCTCCCCAGGGGAAGGCGCGGGCATCTGCGGAACCACGTGCAGCTTTTTCCCATTCCAATTCCATCGGCAAACGCCCACCCACCGCACCGCAGTAAGCCCAGCCGCCAAACCAGGTGACATTCGTCATCGGATGGTTTTCATAACCTGACACCGGGGCAAACGTAGTGCCGTCAAAACTGAAACGTGATGCAGGATCGTCGAGCGGAATAAAAATCCAATCACCGGGGTCTATCTTTTCCTCGTGCTTGACGCCGTGAAAAGCATCTCCAGGATAAGCGCCAACGATAGCCTTTTTTCCATTAAATTGGCCGACCTTTACCGCACCAGTAGCCAGCGCCGAAGTTAAAAAATCACTATACTGCCGGACGGTGACATCCGTAACCATCACTTCGTAATCGTAATCAATCGGTGTAATTTTCGCCGCCTGGCCAGAAAAGAATTCACCAGCAGGGATTTTGGCCCAGGTGTTGGAGTCAACGCCAGTTTCGAAAGCGGGGATTGGAGCGCTCAAATCGACTTGGGCGCACGCTGCCAGTAAAACGGTCAGCGTGAACAGAATCAATCCGGTACGTTTCATGGGTTCACCTCTTCGGCCAATTCGTGTGTAATTTCCTCCACCCAACGGCCCCTTGGCTTGAATAAATCAACCAGTCGCCAGATCATAACTACGGCCAGGAGCGTCAAGAGAAGTCCCAGACCCAAATCCATCGCCAGCATCAGGCCATTTACCAGTGGTTGCTGCTCGGCTTCGCTGACAAACAAGCGCTTCATTTCAAAAACAGTCACGGCAGCCAGGGCAATATCCGAAAAGATCAAAATACTCCAGCCATACAATTGGCGGATTTTGCCCTTCAACCCGAGCATATCGCCGTAGTACATCAAGATGATGGTGGCGATAATGGCCGAGAGTGCGTGCCAATGACCGGTTAATTCGATGCGCTCCTCGCGGGCCGGCCAGACACGGAATATCTCATCCAACCGGACAGCCATAAAGATACCAATACCGCTGGTGGTAAAGTTCATAAACAACATTTGCCAGGTTGGGCCAAACTTAAGCGGATCACGCACCAGGGCAGCAATTTTTTGCAGCAGGCTGGGTTTGGTAAGATGTGCGGTTCCATCTTTGATAAGTTTGTTCCAACTCCAAATAAGCAGGAAAAGCGCTGCCAACATGGAGGGAGTCGCCCCAACATAAATAACCATGTGCGCAATCGGTTCGAGTGGCGTTACCACCCCCCACACGCCCAGGTTCAGGACGATGGTACCCAGGATCATCAATGGCATGGCAAATTTTTGCCACAGGCCTTTGAAGTTCAACCAACGCCCGATGATG
>CAIVSQ010000331.1 GCA_903908605.1 uncultured Anaerolineae bacterium | reverse complement strand
GTCCATCCACCGTGTGGGAGAATTTTTGCGTGATTGTGGTTTGACAGGTCTTACGGTGGTTGTGGGTGATTCTAATACCATTCCTTTGTACGGCGAAATTGTTCAAGAATCCCTACAAAAAGCCGGTTATATGGCATCGATTATTATGATCGAGGCTGGCGAAGAAAATAAGACGCTCGAGACTGTTGCCAATATTTGGCGGGGATTATTATCCGCAGGTATGGACAGGAAAGGGATTGTTGTTGCCCTGGGCGGTGGTGTGGTAGGGGATTTATCAGGTTTTGCGGCATCAACCTATATGCGCGGATGCAGATGGGTAGGTGTGCCAACCACGTTGTTATCCATGGTGGATGCCAGTATCGGCGGAAAAACTGGTTTTGATTTGCCCGAAGGTAAAAACCTCATTGGGTCATTTCATTCGCCGAGCATGGTGATAGTTGATCCTCAGGTGTTAGCCTCTCTGCCAGTGGAGGAAATAAAATCTGGATTGGCAGAAGTAATCAAGCACGGAATTATCGCTGACCCAGAATTGTTTCAGCTTTGCAACCGCGGTCTGGATTGGTTATTGGAAAATATGGTGCTTATTGTTCGAAGAGCAATGGGTGTGAAGATTAGAATTATTCACGAGGACCCATATGAGGCAGGTGTGCGGGCAGCTTTGAATTTAGGACATACCATTGGGCACGCAATTGAAATAGCCAGTCATTTTCGCCTGAGACATGGAGAGGCGGTAGCCATTGGAATGGTAGTAGAAGCAGGTATTGCATTGCGTTTGCAATTATCTACCGCTGGTTTGGTGGAGAAAATTACAAGAACCCTTGTCAATGTTGGGCTGCCCACATCCATCCCTCCGAATTTGAATCGCGAAGTAATCATTTCTGCCATGAAACTGGACAAGAAAAAAGATAAAAATACAATTAAATTTGCTCTTCCAGTTGATATTGGGTCTGTTCAGGTAGGTGTAGCCATTGAGGACTTGGAGGGAATAATATGAAAATATTGGTTGTGCATGGACCTAATTTGAATCTATTAGGAATCCGGGAACCCGGTGTCTACGGTAAATTGTCTCTTGATGACATCAATCAACGTGTGATTGATTATGGAAAAATATTAAATGTCGATGTTACTTGTTATCAATCCAACCATGAAGGTTTATTATTGGATCGATTGCACGATGCACGGACCTGGGCAGCAGGAATCGTAATTAACCCTGGCGGGTACACACACACGTCAGTGGCATTGAGAGATGCCATTTCTGCGATTGAACTGCCTGTTGTCGAAGTTCACATTTCGAACGTATATGCGCGCGAGGAATTCCGTCACAAATCACTCATTTCAGCGGTATGCAGGGGGAAAATATGTGGTTTTGGTTGGCGATCTTACACTCTTGGATTGCAGGCACTGGTTGATATCGTCAGTGCTGAATCGTAAATATTGTTATTCTCCTGCCCCTATACTAACTGAAATATTACCATTTGACACCTGGACAAGTGGTAATACCTGCATTTTTTCCAATTCTTTTGTACATGGTTACGTTAGTAAATGGCATTTGTAATATGCCGTCATGAATTGCCCACGATCGTAATCTCACACTGTTTGAGGCAGCTTTGGTTCTAAACGGGCTGGAATCATCCAGGAGCTTTGAAATTTCGCCATTCTCGGAAAAACCGGCTTCAATATTTTCCATCATTTTCCGCCCGATTTGGTACGAGAATCCGTAACGTTCAAAAATCACTGCATTGTGATAATAGAGGGGTTCAACAAAATAAACATCGTGTCCGAGACTGCTTACAAAGGTTTCAAAGGAATTTATAGCTTTGGAAAGCAACCTTAATCCGTGTCGAACCTGACCGGGGGCAAGGTTGGCTCGCATAGCCTGAACTTCTGCGTCAATGTTCCTTCGTAGAGTTCCGAAACGCGTTGTTGTTCCATCCGGCATTCGATCTACGTCAAATCTTGGCGCTGCGGGGTCATTGAG
>CAIVSQ010000330.1 GCA_903908605.1 uncultured Anaerolineae bacterium | reverse complement strand
TAAAATATTTTTTGTGTATTTTTTTGCGAGAGTACACCTCGAAAAAATACACTTGCGGGAAGCGCTCTGCCGCTGCGCGGCGGGCGTGGGGTTGCTCTCGCCTTTGGGGTGCAAGGGTTGACTGGCCGCGCGGGGGGGGCGGTTTGAGTAGAGATGATCGTTTGGGCCGCGCGCGAGCAATAAAATATTTTTTGTGTATTTTTTCGCGATGTACTCTCGCGAAAAAATACACTTGCGGTTATCGGCCTGCCGCTGCGCGGCTGGCGTGGGGTGCTTTGCGAGGTCGAATGTGCGGGTGTGGCGATCTCGATTTTGGGGTGCTTTGCGCGGGGGGGGGCAATCTGGGCACCGGCGCGGTTAAAACCGCTTCTCAGTAATGGCAAGTCCTGGCGGACTAAACCACACCGGTCGGATTTATCCGACGTTATTCCTGGGCGGTAATACACCAAAACCTCAATCAACCCTTTCCGGTCACGCTTTGGTCACGCTGGGGGTGTAAGATCAGTATAACCATTCAACGGCGTGGCTGGTGAGAAGATTAAGCAGTGCGGCAATGACAAAACTGAGGTGAGGCGCGGGCGGGGGGCAGCTGTGCGTGCAGCGCTATTCCGGTCAATGCCCAGTACGGCGCGTCCTATCGCTGCGAGGTTGACAAGGGAAACCGGGCCTACATTTCGCGCATCCAAGATGCAGTTTTGTGGTTGAGCGACCATTGTTAATTGGCTGATGCCAACCTATCTATTACTTGTTATATACAAAGACTGGAGGAGTATGATCGAGGCATTTTTTAAAAAGCAAATTCCCGCCGAAAGTATCTCGGCCAACCGCATGGGTGAATGGTCCAAAGATCAGCAACAGCAGGTGTATGTCAATACCACTGCGCGGACCTGGGTGATTGGAAGTGTTTTTTTGTGTGGGTTGATCGCCCTGTTTTACGTGATCCTAAAAGCTTTTGGAGCCAGTTCCGCCAACCTGCTTGTTTTGGTTGCTCTGTTGGGAGCCGCCCTGTTGTTTGCGGGCATGCGCATCCTGGGGCTGACCCTGCTGCGCCGAAGAATGCTGGCAGATTCTTTTTCCAGCTGCGATGGGCGCATTGTCTATCAACAAATCATCGGGTTGAACGAAGGCAGCCTGGCCAAGGCCTATCACCCGGTCGATGACAATGGAAAAATCATCAAAAACAGCCCGCTCTTTGGTATGAGCTGGAATTTGCCGCCCGGTCGCTACCGTTTTTACCACCTCAGCAAAGCCGCTATGCTTTTCTCAGCCGAGCCGCTTTCGGGCTATGGCGAATATGAACTCAGTTTACTCGAAACGATTGCGGAATGTTTTCATTTTACGCTCACGGAACTTGAGAACTACCGCTCGCTCGCCCAGGCCGGCAGGATCCTGGTGACCGAAGGGGAATATAAGGAAATATATTTGACCGTTGATTCGGACAGCCATGATCACGAGCTGTTTGAAATCCAAATTGGCGCGGTCACTTTTGATTACCACGCGCAGGATACCGGCTGTATTCTGCGCGAATTGAAATATCGTGCTTATTACCAGGTGGAAGAGAGCGGCGGTATTTTGAAAAATGTGCTGAAATCTCAGCCCAAACTGCTGGCGCTCGAACCGGTCGGGTTACTTTAACCCGGCTTGGGGTTTCACCGGTGATGCAAAAAGAACCTGCCATCTTGCGGCAGGTTCTTTTTGCATATTGCTCCGGGCATAACAGGCGCGGGTTATTTCATGGCGGCCTGGATGCTGATGGTGTACAGCTTTTGCCCGGGCTGCAAGTCGCAGGCTGAGATGGGTTGGTCGGCGGGGCAGTTGGCGCCGGGGGCGGGCTGCCAGACGGCGCTGACCAGCACGACGGCCGAGTCACGTTTTAGGGCAAAGGATTCGCCGGTTGGGCCGCCGGCTTCGTAGGCGGGCAGTGCTTCAAAACCGGGGAAGGCGCTGCGCAGGGCCGGGATGATCGCTTGCGCATTTGGCAGCTGGGTGCCGTTGCCGACGAAGCTCAACTTGCAGCTCTGGCCGGTCTCGGTGGTGACATAGTCCTCGAAATAGGCGCTGGGCTCCATGAAAAAGCTGACCCCGGTTGCCTGGCTGGCCATATCGCTCAAAATCTGGCAGACCTCCGGGCTGACTGGCACGTAGGGGGTCGAGCCGAGGGCCGGGATGGCCAGCAGCAGGGTCAGTTCGGCCGGCTGGTCTGAAAGCGATTTGATCTCAATGAAGTAATCCTGGCTGGTGATCAACGCGGCTTTCCAACGGGTGGTGTCACCGGCGGTCAGCGTAATGCCATCCGCACCGGTCAGGCTGAAGCTGGCAGGCACGGCGGCGGTCTTATCTGTGCTGAGGGTCAGTTCAATCGTCACCAACTGGCCCTGGAGTGCGCCAAAGACAAAACGCTTGCTTGTGCCGGCTGGCAGGCTGACGGGCACCTGGCTCATGACCGCGCCGGCAGCAAATTGGATCGGCTCGGGTTGGGCCGGGGTGGGCGCGAGGACCTGGACAGGGGTGGGTGTGGGCGGCAGGCTGGCCAGGGTGGGCACGGGCGGGATGGGTGTGGCTGCTGGGACCGGTGGCAGGGTATTGGCTGCCGGGGTGATAGCTGGGCTGGCGCAGCCGCTCAGCAGGGCCGCCAGCAGCAGGGTGAGGAGCAGGGGTGTTATTCTCATCGTAAATCCTTTCATGTTTCAATGATATTGGATGAATCCCAAAGCAGCAGGGCGGCCGCGGCGAACCAGGCCAGGTACCACAGGTCGGCCAGCGGGGCGAGTTCGGGCAGGTACAGCCCGGCAATGGCCAGCGCCGAGAAGAGCGTGCCCACCAGGCAGGCCAGGCGTTCGGTCCAGCGCGGACTCCACAGGTTGGCACCGGCCATCACCGCCGCCAGCAGGGGCAGCAGGTAGCTCAGGTGGTGGACCGTCTTCCAGGCGATCAGCCAGCCTGGGGCGGGCAGATGACCGGTTTGCAGGCTGCCGAGCGCGGCCCAGATGATGCTGTTCTCCGCCAGGTCGAGCAGCACACCGGCCACGCCCAGGCTGAGCACCAGGCTGCCCGGCAGGGGGGCGCGGGTACGGACGACCTGTGCGATGCCGCTCCAGGCCAGCAGTTGGGCCGCCAGGAAGATGCCATCCAGGGCAAAGATGATCTGCATGGCACGCAGGTAACCGGCCAGGTCGGCGGCGGGCAGGCTCACATCGCCGCGCAAGACCTCCAGCCCGGGGTAGGTCAGCCCTGCTGGTAGTGGGACAAAATACATGGCCACCAGCAGCAGCGCCACCAGCGTCGCCCCGCCAGCCTGAACCCGGTATTGTTTTTTCATGGTCAAGCCCTCCATCGATCTGCAGCCGCGCAAGGCAGCCCTAAGCGCACCGATCGCCAACCGTCAGGACCCCATCACAATTGGAGAGGGGTTGAGCGAAGTTATTGATCAACAGCGAGGTTGGGACGTAGGTCATTTGATCCGATTTTTCGCAGACTGCCGTAAAGACGTGCGTGGCGGGGTCGTAGGAATAGTCCAGGCAGGTATGCCACCAATTCCCGGCCGGGAAAAAGTTGCCTGGGTCACCAGCTTGTAAACCTGTGCAGGGCTTCATTATATATCTCCTGGCTGAATCATGCATCATCCCGGTCTTGAACGGGTCCAGTTGCATTATATGTCGCTGGCGTGACGGCTGCGTGACGGGGACGGGGGAGAATGGGTTATTTATTTGCTGGCAATTTGCAAAGAAAACAAGCCCTGCCCGTCACGCCTGTGTCACGCTGGCAGAGTATGATATGGATAGTAGCATGGCTGCAGGACGGTCTTCACGTAGCCGGTCGTGCAACGTCAAACAACAGGAGAAAACATGCCAGCGAACAAAACCAAGACAGTCCGGTCCGCGAAAAGAGAGAACAGGTCCCTCAAGGTCAAAACCAGTCTGCGCGCGGGGGGCGAGCTTCCCACTAACGTTACCATCAACCCTAACAAACAGCCAGTCAACACTGTAAATACTTAACGCTCGACCGTCAGCGCGTCCGGCAGGGTGGTCGAGATAAAAAAGGGCCTTGACGGTCTGGCGATATCAAACCGATAGGAGCGAATATGCAAGCGATACAACCGAAACCAGTACAACCATGCAAAGCGGCGAACAAGTTGCTCAAGGTCAAAACCAGCCTGCGCGCCGGGGGCGAGACGCCCAAAGTCATAAGAATCACCCCATCATTTACTGGCGGGAATGCTCAACCGGGAGATGGATAAGTTACCGTCGTATTGATCAACAACTGCCTGCCTGACTGCGACTCGTGAGGATGTGATCTTGCGTTTTCATTTCGCGTAGGCGATTCTCCGATGGCCGGGGTTTTGTGTCTTATGGGCTGTGGTTGATGCGAATAGGTAATCAAAAACGGGGCGCCCGGTCACGCTTGTGTCACGGAGGTGCGCTATGATGATCACAGGTTGCGAGGCCGGCCTGGGCTGGCTATTCACCGAAATAACTCAGAAGAGGAGCGAGCAGATCATGGATGAATTTATGCAGGCAGCGATTGAAGAAGCGATCAAGGGGCGTGATAGCGGCGGGATCCCGATCGGTTCGGTACTGGTGATCGATGGCAGGATCGTTGGGCGCGGGCACAACCAGCGCGTGCAAAAGGGCAGCGCCACCCTGCACGCCGAGATGGATTGCCTGGAAAACGCCGGGCGTCTGAAAGCCAGCGATTACCAGAAGGCGACGCTCTACAGCACGCTCTCGCCCTGTGACATGTGCAGTGGCGCTGCTTTGCTGTATAAAATTCCGCGCGTGGTGATCGGTGAAAACCGCACCTTCCAGGGGCCGGAAGATTACCTGCGTTCACGCGGGGTGGAGTTGACCATCCTGAATGATCCGCAGTGCCTGGCGCTGATGTCGGAATTCATCGCCGCGCACCCAACCCTGTGGAACGAGGATATCGGTGTTTAGCCGTCTGTGCGCACATTAGCCAAAAATGGAAAAATCAATGAATCTACTTCCTGGGGTGCAGGACGATAAAGATCAGGCCAGCCCACCAGCCGGGTTGCCGGTTCGCTCGCATCTGCGCAGCGGGTCGGACTGTGAACAGCAATGTAATGATCAATTTGATATTGACGTGGAAGGCCATGCTGGTTCTGGGCGGCAGTATTATGTGGAAATTTTGAATAGTTGCCTGGCTGCGTGCAGCAAATAATGGCGGCAGGTTGGTGCGCAGGACGGTATTCTATTTTGGGTGATATCTGGAAACCATATCCAAAGAAGGCACACGATGAAAGTCAAAACGAAATTACGGGTCGGTTTTGAAAAGCAGGATTGTTATATCAAATGCGTGAAGGTAGGTGATGGGCCTTCAGAGTGTACTCGAGAGTGCAAATGATACGGTTGCCATGCCGCGGGTGAATAATAAAAATTATGTGGATGGCGGTCTGCTCTTTGCACTGAATCGCTGTGCAATCCCGCGGGCAGTAAGCCAGTGATGACCGACGAGCAGATTGCCACACCCGCGACCCTACAAGAACCAGGGCCTATTTCGGGTGCAAGAGCGCGGGTTCGCACATGACCCCATACTGTCATTCCCGATGGAGCTGGGACGATGCGCGAGCTGCCGCACTTGATCTTCGGCAGCGTGGCGATCTGCTCTTCGCACTGAATCGCTGTGCAAACCTGCGGGCAGTAAGCCAGCGATGACGGAAGAGCAGAT
>CAIVSQ010000329.1 GCA_903908605.1 uncultured Anaerolineae bacterium | reverse complement strand
CTGGGCATCTGCGGCATGATTGCCACGGTTGGCTATGACGGCTTTCTGTATTCTATAGGCTACCTGGCGGGCTGGATTGTGGCGCTCTTTGTAGTGGCCGAACCACTTAAACGCCTGGGGAAGTATACATTTACCGATGCAGTCGATGCAAACTACAACTCGAAGGGTATCAAGCTAACCGCTGCCATCAGCACACTGATTGTCTCCATCTGTTATCTGATCCCGCAAATGGTGGGGGCTGGCGTTCTCGTGGAACCCTTGCTGGGCATTCCGCACGCCTGGGGCGTAGTGATGGTTGGCGCGATCGTGATCACGATTGTTGCCACTGCTGGCATGGCTTCCACTACGTATGTGCAGTTTCTGAAAGGCTCTCTGCTGATTATTTTCTCCACCGTCTTGGTGGGCGCAGTGGTCATGCGTGGTCTCACCACCAGCCCGGATCAGGGCGGCGCAGTTGCCTACTATGAATATTCCCATCTCGCAGCAACCAAAGCCGGGGATAAAATCGCGGTCACTGAGACGGGTTGGAATATTTTGGAGCAAAAAGAAGTCAAAGGTGGCTTACTTTTCGTCAAGCTTGGCCGTGATGCCAAAGAAAGCTGGTGGTACGTCTCTGAAACAGATGGTGCGCTCACTCTCAAAGAGACACAATTTGTGGTTACCAAGCCGGATGGCAAGTGGATTAATGGCGCGCTCGCTTCTGCTACCAATCAACTGCGACAGGTGGGCAACCTCGAAAAAATTCGTGGCGAAAGCGGTGTTACAACTGGCAGTCTTTCCATCTTTGAATATTTATCTGTTCTAACCGATAAAAATACTTCCGTCCGAACCTGGAAAACCGCCAACTTTGTAGATGGCGTTGGCGAAAAGGTAACCGTTTATTATCCCAAGGTTGTCTCTGGCGACCTGATC
Source organism: uncultured Anaerolineae bacterium (assembly GCA_903908605.1). Classification (GTDB taxonomy): domain Bacteria; phylum Chloroflexota; class Anaerolineae; order Anaerolineales; family Villigracilaceae; genus UBA5195. Next base: position 3,305 of record CAIVSQ010000329.1, on the reverse strand, counting down.
ATGCGTCCCGGGCTAAAATTCAAAGTCGAAGGCACCTGGCTGGAGCGATTGGACTTCCTTTCGCTGATGCTGGCGCTCTTCCTGGGAACCGCCGCTCTACCGCATATTCTCATCCGCTATTACACCGTCCCCAGCCCGGCCAGCGCGCGTAAATCAACAATTGTGGCGATTGCCTCGATTGGCTTTTTCTACATTCTTACTCTATTCATGGGTTTGGGCGCCATGACCAGCGGAGTGATTAATCCAGCGGATAGCAACATGGCCGCGCCGCTGCTGGCACGCTCCTTTGGAGAACTACTCTTCGCGGTCATCTCAGCCATCGCCTTTGCCACCGTTTTAGGAACCGTCAGCGGTTTGATCGTGGCTGCCTCCGGAGCGGTTGCGCATGACTTGATGGATCGCTACATGAATGTCAAAATGGATGACCGCCAAAAGGTGCGCGCCGGGAAAATCTCGGCCTTTGTCATCGGTGGAATTGCCATTTTACTGGGTATCCTGTTCAAAGGCATGAACGTCACTTTCCTGGTAGGTCTGGCGTTTGCGGTAGCTGCTTCGGCCAACCTGCCCGCCATTCTCATGCTGCTGTTCTGGAAGAAGACCACCGCCAAAGGCATTGCCGCCTCAATTGTGGTCGGTATCGTCGCTTCCTTGAGTTTGATCGCGTTTTCGCCGGAACTCTATACACTCTACGGCCTGAACCCCCTGGATGCTCCTATTCCTCTCAACAACCCGGGGATTGTCTCGATCCCATTGAGTTTTATCACGCTCGTCGTGGTCTCGTTGCTCACACCCAAGGCTGAAAAAGCCAAAGCATAGGTCGATCATCAAAGGCTGGATGTGCCGGTTCGGACATCCAGCCTTGCATATCCTATGAACGAAAACATTCTGGTCAATTTTCATTGTCACTCCATCTTTAGTGATGGCGAACAGACTCCCGAAGTGCTGGCCGGAAATCTGGCCTCGGTAGGCGTGCGTTATGCCGCCCTGACAGACCACGATACACTCGAAGGCTTGCCACGCTTTCAGGATGCGCTCAAAAAACGCGGTATTGCTTTTTTACCAGGTGTCGAATTGACTACCCAGTTCGATGGGCATGAAGCGCACCTGCTCGCTTATGGTTTTGACCCACAGTATCCCGAGTTAGCTGCCACGCTGCTTTCTCTGCGCCAGGTGCGCGGGCTGGAGGTGCATAGCATCGCCGGGGCATTACGCAATGTTGGCAGCAATCGCCCAAATGGCACAGATGAATCCCCGGCAATCAGCGCCGCCCCACACGGCCAACTGGAAATTGAAGCTGCCATCGCGCTAATCCATCGCGCAGGTGGGCGCGCCTTTTGGGCGCATCCTCTCATCTACGAATCGGACCTGGAACAACTGGATATTTTGATCGGGGAGTTAAAATCGAAAGGTCTGGATGGCATCGAAGTCATCTACACCGCATTTTCTGAAACAGAGCAAGCCAGCCTGCGTTCTTTGGCTCAAAAACATGACCTGCTTCAGTGTGCCGGGACTGATTTCCACGTCAGCAATGGCCAGGGCAGTCTGCCCTACAGCATAGAAATGCCGCGCGAAGACTGGATCAAATTTCGGGAGGCCATCTTTTCCAGCTTCACTTTTGTAACAGATACCTCGATTGCAAATAAATCAGTTTCCAGCGCTCCCATATCCAATGTCAGCCCAACGGGAAAAGCCCACCATTTTCGACGGCGTTCTTTTGCCCTGCGTATTTTTCTACCCACGTTTATTTCGATCGCCCTTTTCCTGGCTGCCTTCTGGGGGATTATCCTGCCTTCATTTGAGCAGACCCTGCTCGAACGCAAGCGCGAGATGATCCGCGAATTGACCAATTCGGCCTGGAGCATCCTCGCTTCGTATCAGCGGGATGAACAAAATGGCCTGCTGACGCGCGAACAAGCCCAGGCGCTGGCCATTACACGCATCGAGACTTTGCGCTACGGCCCGGAAGGTAAGGATTACTTCTGGATTCAAGACATGCAGCCGCGCATGATCATGCATCCATACCGCGCGGATTTAAACGGTCAGGAATTACTCAGCTTTAGCGATCCACGCGGGGTGCCCATTTTCGTTGAGTTTGCCGCGCTGGTAAAACGCGAGGGTCAGGGTTACATTGATTACGTTTGGCAATGGAAAGATGACCCTCAGCGCCTGGAACCGAAGGAATCTTATGTAAAAGGTTTTGCACCCTGGGACTGGATCATTGGGACAGGCCTTTATACCGATGATGTCCATCAAGAAATCGCGCGCCTTGAACAGAGCCTGATCAATACATCGCTGGCAATTTCTGGCGCGATTGTTTTGCTGCTCTTATTTGTCCTTCAACAAAGCCTGCGTATCGAGAAGGAACGCCAGGAGGTGGTCGATAACCTGCGCGAATCGACCGAGCGTTACCACACCCTGGTCGAAGCCACCACTGAAGGAACTCTGCTTGTTCTGGATGAGCGCTGTCGTTATGCCAACCCTACTTTTTTAAGCATGCTCGGTTACAGCGCGCGCCAACTCGAATTTCTGGAACTGGCCGACCTGTTACCGCGCGCACCAGATAACGCAGCCATCTGGGAACGTTTCCAAGGCCTGAATACTGAACTACCCGCGCTGGGCGAAGCGATTGAAGGTTATTTAACGCGCAGAGATGGCAGCCTGGCAGAATGTGTTCTGACGCTCAACCCGATCATGTTTGCCGGACAACGTGGATTTATCTTATTAGCCAAAGACCTTGCCCAGCAGCCTGCAGCCTTAGGCGCTGATGGCCAAACCCTGACCGCGCAATCCGTGCCGGTTGGCATCTTCCGTGCCCGGGCTGCGCGGCGTGGCACTTTCCTGGAGATCAACCCGGTCGGACGTTCCCTGCTTCCGCATCTATCGACTGCAGACGTCGCCCGACCTGCCCTGGCGGACTTCTTTACCGACCCGGCTGAATACGAGCAGATCTTCCAGACCCTGCTCGTGGATGGGGAGTTAAAGAATCACAGCCTGCATGTTGAAACCAGCGACGCCACCGCTCACTTCATCTCGCTCTCAGCGCGCTTGGTTCGCGATGAACATAAGCACTCGCTTTATATTGATGGGTTGCTGGAGGATGTCACCACAGCCTGCAAGCTGGAAGCCGGGCGTGAAGCGCTGATTGTTAAATTACAGGCCTCGCTTTTATTCTTACATGAACCACTTACCAACCTGGGACGGGATGTGCTTATTTGCAGAATGGATGCCAGCATTGAACAACTATCCCGGTTGATGACCACGCGCAACGTGACAGCCGCTTTGGTTGCCAGTGAAACCTCGGCCAT
>CAIVSQ010000328.1 GCA_903908605.1 uncultured Anaerolineae bacterium | reverse complement strand
TCCCCGGCGTGCTCTGTCGCGCCGCCACTCAAATAGATATTGCCAAGCAAGCGGAAGGGTGGCTTGAACATTAACGCATTTTGGGCAAAAAGGTGGAAGAAAGCAGGTTCGTTTTGCAGGGCTGTGTGAATGTGCCGACTCAATTCGTGAGTAAGTTCTGCATCCCCATATACTGTGCGGAAATCAAAGAAAATGCTGAGATCAATAAGCTCCTGCGGCTCTGACTTATGAACCCATTCATCAAAACCTGAGAGCCAGTCGGGCAGGGACCGGCACCAGCGTGGGTTGCTGGCCATCACCTGACCGCGGCAAAAAGGGTATCCCGAGAGATTTAAGCCGTCACAGACTTTCGTGCCGAGGCGTAGAAAGTAATCTGTCATTAATTCCGGGTCGACATTTGCAGCGGGAGAAAAAATGATACCGTTGTCCTGGTCGGTCAACAGTGTTTGTTCCTGGCGCCCCTGGCTGCCCATGGCTATGAAGGCGAAGGGGGCTGGCGGCGGGCCAAGCTCATCAACAGCCAGTTGGATCAACCTTTCAGTGGCTGCGTCGCAAATGGAAGCCAACATATTGGTGACATGGCGTGGGCGCGCGCTGCTGTCCATGAGAGTCTTGACCAATGGAAAGGTACGTTGACAGCACTGGGCCACATCGGATGGTGTTTCAGCCCGGGTGATTTCGCGTGAAAGCACAATCGGGCCGTAACGCTGGAACTGGATCAGGGACTTGCTGTCAATTACGCTGACAATCTGGCCGTTCTGGTCTTCAACTGCCAGATGGCGCACACCTTTTTCTTCCATGCGCATGAGCGCCTCGTAAATAAGCGCATGTTCGGATATTTTTGTCAGCGGTGAGCTCATAATGGCATGGATGGGGGCACTTAAATCGATATTCTCAGCCAGCACGCGGGCACGCAGATCATGGTCTGTAACAATCCCGATGATGGCTGATGTTTCACTAGCCACCAGTGCGGCTGTTACACTGCGCGTGGTCATCTGCCGCGATAGTTGTTCAATGCTGGTATCCATTCTGCAAATAAGCACATCGCGCCCCAGATTGGCAAGTGGCTCATGTAAGAATAAAAGGGAAGCTTGCAATTTATCGATCAGCGCTTCACGTCCGGCTTCCAGCTTGCGGGCTATAGTGACATCCTCCAGCACCCCATCAAAATAAAGCGGGTGGTGATGATCATCGGTAACCAGGCGCGCTGAGAGGGAAATGAAGCGGGCGGCGGTGTCGCTGGTTTCAACAGAGAGGCTATGATTCTTTATCTCACCATTTGCGAGCAGGGTTTGGAAGATATGCTCGTATTCAGTCGAGTCGGTAAAGAAGTCTGCCAGGGCAGGTTGGGCGACGTCTGCAGTCGATAAATGATGCGGAAGCAGGGAGCGTCCGACTGGATTAATCTCGATGAAGGCGCCCCGCCGCGCAGCTCGGGCACGGAAGATTCCAACCGGCGCGGATTGGGCTGCCAGGGTCAAGCCATCAGCGTTCACGGCTGCAGGCCGCCGGGCAATGTCTTTGACCAATAAGATAAAACCACGCTGCCCGGCGAACATGATCGGGTTGAGCGTCAGAACACATTCTGCCAGGTTGCCATCTCTGCGCGTTAGACACCCTTCAAGTGCTTTGCCCAGCCCAGGGAGTTCGGTATTCAGACCCTGGAAACGTTCCCATATGGCTGCGTTATCTGGTGTGCGCGGTAACAGGTCGGCCAGTTCCAAAAATTCGAGATGGCGCGCGCTGTAACCGAGCATGCTTAAAAAAGTAGGGTTGGCATAACGACAACGCTCATCCAGAACAAGCAGGGTTCCTTCGGTGGTGGCTTCGACCAGGGTGTGGTAACGTTCGGTCGATTCGTGCAGGTTATCGACTACTTCCTGGCGTTCTTTTTCGATACCCAGGCTTTGTTGAAGGACAAATAAGAGCAGCAAAACAATCGCGCCAGAAATTGCCAGCGATGTATTGATCAGGTTTTGTTCAAGCCGTGCGATTTCCTGAAGTACATCATCTGTATAAAGACCAGTTCCAATGATCCAGCCCCAGGGCTCAAAACCTTTTACATATGATTCCTTCGGTTCCAGGCGTTGGGGGTCATCCTTCCATTGCCAGACGTAATCAATGTAACCCTGACCTTCGCGTTTTACCAGGGCAGCAAACTCAACGAAAATAGGTACCCCACGCGGGTCGCTAAAACTGGACAGTTCTCGACCATTCAAGTCTGCGCGGTAGGGGTGCATGATCATACGCGGCAGCATGTCTTGAATCCAGAAGTAGTCTTTGCCTTCCGGGCCGTAGCGTAAAGTCTCGATACGCGTAATGGCCAGCGTCTGGGCCTGTTCGCGCGTCATCAGACCGGTTTGTTCATCATGCTGGTACGAAGCAAGGATGCTCCAGGCCGAATTGGTCAATTCTCGGATCATCTCGCGTTTGCGTTCGAGCAGGGTTTTCTCAAAAGAAGGCAAGATAAGTCCCCAGATAGCGGCCAGGAAAAGGGCAATTGCGATCAGGGTGGGAAAAAAAATGCGCATAGCGAAAGAGCGCCGTTGAAAGTGGTGCGCTTTTCCAGTTGGGCTTACGCTGGGGGACCGGACATTGGAAATTGACTTTTCCTGAGATGGGGTTTCGATTGCAAATGTGGAGCTGGAAAAGAAGGCCTCCCGAAATTTGATCCAATCTTCACGCGGCATTTCTATGCCGTAGGGCAGACTGCCCTGACCAGTGCTGCCGTGGAAATCCGTCCCCGCGCATTGGAGCAGGTCATGTTTTTGAGCTAAAGAACGCAAGCTGGCTTGTTCTGTTTCAGAAAACGAGGCGTAGATGACTTCGATGCCATCCAGTCCTTTTGCTTTTAGCTCCCCGATAAAACTATCGAGTTGTTCCAAGTCTGGTTCGTATATGAGCGGATGTGCCCAAAAGACACGACCACCGGCGCGATGGATTAGCGCGATGGCAGCCTCAATTTCCAGTTGGCCGTGGGGGGCGGCGCTGACCGCCGGGGATTCCTCGGTGCCATTGGGACGATTACTGCCAACTTTGCGCAAAGATCCGGCGATGCTGTGCACCTCCAGCCCGCGTACCTGGCGCAGGGATAGCAGCGTGGCAGCCAACTCAGGATGCTGTGGGTCAAAACCATAAGCGAGCAGATGAGCTTCATGCCCGTCGAACTGCGTTGTCAATTCGACACCCGGTAAATAAGCAATACCGCGTTTTTTGAGCGCATCCTGAAAGCGTGGCAAGCCTTCAAGTGTGTCGTGGTCTGTCAGGGCAGCATAACGCACACCTGCAGATGCGAGATTTCCAGCCAGCACTTCAGGAGTCTGTTCGCCATCGCTAAAGATGGAATGACAATGAAAATTGACCAGGATGTTTTCGTTCATGGGATATGCAAGGCTGGATGTCCGTACCGGCACATCCAGCCTTTTATAATCATCTAAGCGTTGGCTTTTTCAGCCTTGGGCGTGAGCAGCGAGACCACGACAAGCGTGATAAAGCTTAATGGGATTGAGACAATCCCCGGGTTATTGAGCGGGATGGGCGCGTCCAGTGGGTTCAGACCGTAGAGGGTGTAGAGTTCCGGCGAAAATGCGATCAAGCTCAACGAAGCGACGATACCGACCAAAATCGAAGCGGCAATGCCCCTGGCAGTGGTCTTCTTCCAGAACAGCAGCATGAGGATGGCGGGCAGGTTGGCCGAAGCGGCCACAGCAAACGCCAGGCCTACTAGAAAAGTGACATTCATGCCTTTAAACAGGATGCCCAGTAAAATGGCAATACCACCGATGATAAAGGCTGAGATTTTCCCGGCGCGCACCTTTTGGCGGTCATCCATTTTTACATTCAGGTAACGATCCATCAAGTCATGCGCGACTGCGCCAGATGCGGCCACGATTAGACCGCTGACAGTTCCCAAAACGGTGGCGAAGGCGATTGCTGAGATGATCGCGAAGAGCAGCTCGCCAAAGGAGCGCGCCAGCAGCGGTGCTGCCATGTTGCTATCCGCTGGATTAATCACCCCGCTGGTCATGGCGCCCAAGCCCATAAAGAGTGTCAAAACATAGAAAAAGCCAATTGCGGCAATCGCCACGATGGTGGATTTGCGCGCACTGGCCGGGCTGGGGACAGTGTAATAACGGATCAGGATATGTGGCAGGGCGGCGGTTCCCAAGAAGAGTGCCAGCATCAGCGAAAGGAAGTCCAATCGCTCGAGCCAGGTGCCTTCGACTTTGAACTTTAACCCAGGGCGCATGATCAGGTCGCCTGAGACTACCTTTGGATAATATACGGTTACTTTCTCGCCAACGCCATCTACAAAGTTGGCTGTTTTCCAGGTTCGGACGGAAGTGTCTTTGTCGGTCAGTGCCGACAAATATTCAAAGATGGAAAGACTGCCGGTTGTAATACCGCTTTCACCACGGATTTTTTCGAGGTTGCCTACCTGTCGAAGTTGATTGGTCGCAGAAGCGAGTGAGCCGTTGATCCACTTGCCATCCGGCTTGTTAACCACAAATTGTGTTTCTTTGAGTGTGACCGTGTCATCTGTTTCCGAGACGTACCACCAGCTTTCTTTGGCATCCCGGCCAAGCTTGACGAAGAGTAAGCCGCCTTTGATTTCTTTTTGCTCCAAAATATTCCAACCCGTTTCAGTGACCGCGATTTTGTCCCCAGACTTAGTCGCTGCAAGATGGGAATATTCATAGTAGGCAACAGTACCGCCCTGATCTGGCTGGGTGGAAAGGCCCCGCATGACTACTGCGCCCACCAAAACGCTGGAGAAAACAATCAGTAGAGAGCCTTTCAGAAACTGTACGTAGGTTGTGGAAGCCATGCCAGCGGTGGCAACAATCGTGATTACGATCGCGCCGACCATGACTACGCCCCAGGCGTGCGGAATACCCAGCAAGGGTTCCACCAGAACGCCAGCCCCCACCATTTGCGGGATCAGATAACAGATGGAGACAATCAGTGTGCTGATGGCAGCGGTTAGCTTGATACCCTTCGAGTTGTAGTTTGCATCGAATGCATCGGTAAATGTATACTTCCCCAGGCGTTTAAGTGGTTCGGCCACTACAAAGAGCGCCACAATCCAGCCCGCCAGGTAGCCTATAGAATACAGAAAGCCGTCATAGCCAACCGTGGCAATCATGCCGCAGATGCCCAG
>CAIVSQ010000327.1 GCA_903908605.1 uncultured Anaerolineae bacterium | reverse complement strand
GCTTGACCAGTTTTTCTAATCCTTGTCGCTCTGCATCTGTCAATTTCATTTCTTGGGCTTTCGGTATGGGCATCGGGTTTCTCCTGCTCGGGAATACCTATGCTATACCACTAAAGACCCTTTTCTGCCAAGATGTACTAGTAAAGTGCCCACTGCATCGCGGGTACCCTTTGGAATCATCTCTTACATGAAAAAAGTTACCCGTTCCTACCAGGTTGATCCTGAATTACGCCAGCGAGCCGAAGAGCTTTGGCGTAATTTGCACAGCCAGGATCCTGCCAACGATGACACCCAATCTCAACAGGCTCACATTCGCGAGCTCGAGATTGGGCAAATTGAGTTGCAGCTGCAGAATGAGGATTTAAAAACACACCTGGGCGAAGCCGAAAGTGCCTTGCTGCTCTTTACCGAGCAATATGAATTCGCTCCACTCGGTTATTTTGTCCTGAATGGCGATGGAATCGTACACCATTCCAACCCAACTGGTGCTCGCATGCTTGGTCTCGACCGAAGCGAACTGCAAGGCAAACCTTTTATTGACTGGTTCTCTGGGGGGAGCACGGCCGTTTTTCAGAATTACTTTGCTCAGATGAGTGCCCGGCCTGGCGAGCCAGCCACCTGCGAAATATCCCTGCAACATCCCCAGGGCGGGGTTCGTTGGTTCCATCTTCAGGGTAGTCGCCGGCCATACAATTCCAGCGAGGCAGATTTCCAGCTGGCACTGATGGACATTAGCCAGAACAAGGCCACTGAGTTGTCCTTACGGGCCAGTGAGAAGAAACTAAAATCCTTTATTGAATCACAAACTCATTTTGTCTCCCTGGTGGACATGCAGGGTCACTATACCTATGTCAACCCCAAGTTTGAACAGGAATTCGGTTGGGTGCGTGGGCCGTATGGCATGGTGGGCAGCAATGTACTGGATACCATCATGATCTACCACCACGAGCGTGTCATGGCGGTGGTAAAACGCTGCCTGGCTAACCCCGGGCAGGTGATTCCGGTTGAACTTGACAAACCCTCGCTCACCGGGCAAGTACGCACCACCCTGTGGGAATTTGTCTGCCTGCTGGATGAAAATGGCAAGCCTGATGAAATTCAGTGCATGGGGGTTGAAATCACCGCCCGCAAGTTGGCCGAGATGGCTTTGCGCGAAAGCGAAGCCCGCGCCCAGGCCATGTACCGTGCCATACCGGATATGATTTTTCGGATGGATCGCTCAGGCACTTTCCTCGATTATAAAGCCAGCCGGGACGACCTGTATTACCAGGATAGCCCCAGCATGGTGGGCTTGCGCAACCAGGATGTTACCCCGCCAGCTTTTGCAGATTTAATCCAGGCCAAAATCCACGAAACCTTGGAAACTGGCCTGCTGCAAACCTTTGAATATCAATTGGATTTGCCAGGTAAAGGCCTGCGCGATTTTGAAGCTCGTATGACCCCCAGCGGGCAAGACGAAGTCATTGCCATTGTACGTGATATCACTGATCATAAACTGGCAGATCGACGTGATCGCGATCACCTCGAAGACGTCCTGCTGATTAACCAGTTAAATGGGGTTGCTAACCGGTCGGAAGGCCTTGAAAAAATCACCCAAATCTTGGCCAGCAATTTCCGGCAGATGTTTGACAGCCTGGGCAGCGCGCTTTACCTGCCCGCTGACGAACCAGATCAGTGGGAATTGTGTCACCTGGAACTTACTTCCGAAGGTTCCGCCTTGCGCCTGGCTGCCAGCGGCTTAGCCAAGCAGTCAGTCCTTGACGTTCAAACCTCTCCCGCCCTGGCCGAGATTTTAAACTCATCCTCCGGCGTGCTTGCCCGCGATGGCCAGCCCTTGTGGGCTGCCGCCAGTTCGCAGGATGCCACCCAACTAGAGAACCATTCCCTGCTTTGTGTTGCGCTGCGGTCACAAGAGCGCCTGGTTGGGCTGGTGGAAATCATCAACAATTCACCTCTGGATGAAATGGCTCTGTTGCGTGTCCAGCACATCTGTGTTGGCCTGACAGAAATCATCCTGCGGGTGCAAATGGCAGCTTCATTGCGCCGCAGTGAGGAGAAGTACCGCCAGCTGGTTGAAGTTCTCGAACAACGGGTGCGCGAACGTACCGCCGAAGTACAGGACTTGTACGAGAATGCCCCGGCCGGTTATCACTCGCTGGATGATGAAGGCCGCGTCTTGATGATCAACCAGACCGAATTGAACTGGTTGGGTTATTCGCGCGAGGAAGTGATTGGGCAGAACATAAAGAAATTTTTATCGCGGGTCAGCCGACCGGGCTTTGACGTGGGCTTCGCAGCCTTTAAGCGTCGTGGTTGGACAAAGGATGTCGCCTACGAATTCATTCGTAAGGACGGCAGTGTGCTGCCGATCCTGGTCAATGACATCGCCATTTATGACGATAATTACCAATTTGTGATGAGCCGCTCAACCGTCTTTGATAACACTGAACGCAAGGCCGCCCAGGATGTCTTGCAACGCGCCTACCTGGAATTGGAGCGTGCCCTGCGTATGAAAGATGAGTTCCTGGCCAACATGAGCCACGAACTGCGCACACCGCTCAACAGTATCCTGGGTCACTCCGAATTCCTGATGATGGGTTACCGCGGTCAATTAAATGAATATCAGAAAAAATACGTGCAGAGTATCGATTCGGGTGGGCGTCACCTGCTCAGCCTGATCAACGACCTGTTAGATATCGCCAAAATTGAATCAGGGAAATTTGAGATTCACCGTGAAGTCGGCAGT
>CAIVSQ010000326.1 GCA_903908605.1 uncultured Anaerolineae bacterium | reverse complement strand
TGGATGCCCAGGCTGGCGCAAGCTGCCCCGAATTGGGTGGATGCATAGACTTTGCCATTGTCCACATAGATAGCCTGGGGTACGCCGCGGCGCAATATCCCAACCTTGAGCACGCGTTCCATACGTGGCAGACTCTCGTCGAAGAAAAATTCAGCATAGGGCACCAGACGGGAATGGTCGTCGATAAAGGCAAACAGGTGCGCGCGCCGTTTTTTGCCCGGTTGGCTGGGATCAGGCAGCCACGGACCGAACATCATGTCGCCTTGCCACAGGCTATTGGCGTGCTGTCGCTCAAAACGCTTGAAGACCCGCCCGGTGTTGGCGAGCAAACGGCGGGTTTTGCCGCGCAGGCGCAGGTGGGTTGTCAGGGTGTGCGCGTTGAGTGGCTGATCCACCTTCAGGCTCTTATCCTGCTTCAGGATATTCACGATCATGGCGGTTGTGCGCGCAGGCTGCTCTTCGCGCAAGGCAATCGCTTTCTCCACCACTTCCGGAGAAAAAGCGCGTGGGGCATGTTTGTCGGTGCGTTCTTGCGGGCGCAGTGATTCAAAGCCCTGCTGCTGGTAATGCTGGAGATAGCGGCGCAGCGTGGCGATCCCGACCCGGTTGCGGGTCGAATACGGGATGCTGTAGGTTTTGGCCGCGATTTCACGCAGCGCGCCTTCCAATTGACCGGCGGCCATCGGGTCGAAGATCAGATGGGCAATCAGACCATAGCGGAACAGGGCGATTACCGTGTTTCGTACTTCCGGATCCTTCTCGTGCGGTTGTTTGGGGCGCATGCGGGGTTCTCCTGGTTGGGATGTGTGCTGCACAAGCATACCCGCGCCCTGTTGGCACGCACAGAAGTCAAACTGTGTGGGCGCTGCTTCTCAGACCAGCCTGCCAAGCCTCCGCCCGTTTCCCCACAGCCCCAGGAAACGCAGGCGATCATTCAGGCCATACCCCACCAATTCCGGCCACTGCGTCTTGGCCCAGGCCAGCAGGTGCAGGCTGGCGGTCAGCAGCGCGATGACGATATTGGCAGCTTGCGGCGCTTCTCCCTGCGGGTCCAGCCAGGACGAACTGCTGTCCTGTTGGGCCAGAAAGGTTTGCGTCCCAGACAGTCACGTCGGTGCGTATCCGGCAAGCGCTTTGCACCAGCGCTGCATTGTGCGTAAGCCGGGCGTCCCATCTTGCGCACAGCTTGCTGTAACCCGTTTCCAACTCTGTTCACTTTCGTAAAACGCCGTCATTACCGCCTGTACCACCTTCACTAGGTAATGACGGTAGGGCAGAAGGAAATTTGGGATCATCGACAGCGTGCGATGGCAGTTTTTACAGAACCATCGTTTGATCCAGATAAAATACGCTTGGTCTGCCCCTTTCGCTTTGCGCAGGTAGTAGCCATGTCCGATAAGACCGCCCGCATGCCCACACCACGGGCAACCAGCTGGGCAAACACTCTCCCGCTGTTTCGCCTGGTCAATATACGTTTGTTCATCGCACCCATAATCGGCTAGAATAGACATTGGTAGTCCGACCCAGGAGGTGCTGACTAGGCTGATTTACTCCTGGGTCGGGCGTCCTTTCTGCTATCAAGCTTACCTGATTATTTAAACACCAACGGCCGCTCTCTTTTGAGCGACCGCCACCTTACACCTTCATAGCTTCACCATTTATCTCAGACAGAACTGCTTAAATCCCCACCTTTAAACCGTCCCCGGACACTGTAGGTAAGTCTAAAGCAACCAATGTGTTATTCTCAGGGAAGTATTGTAAGTATTCACCTTTTTTTACTGCGAATGAAATCCCGTGCTCAGTTTGTAAATAGATAACATCAGTATCTTTGGAAAAAGTAAAGTAATCTATTTCAATATTTGGTATTTCAATATGCTTTGTTATTTTTATTGAGTCAGGATCATAACTATAAATTGAGTCTCCTTGAGAGATTATCCAAAAGACGTCGCCTGAATAAAAAATCTTATTCCAAGACAAGTTTAGACTATTATATGCTTGTATACCTTGCGTTTCGGGCACAAGTTCAAATGTTTGTTTGGAATCGTTAAATTTGCTTAGGATGGGGTACTTTTGGTTAGCGTTTCCAACACTCTTTTGCACATCCCAAAAATTTTGGGCCCAAATTGATCCATCTTGGGATAAAAACAATCTCATAGCAAAAGCATTCGTGTTTTCGACAACTGCAGAAATTTCTCGCC
>CAIVSQ010000325.1 GCA_903908605.1 uncultured Anaerolineae bacterium | reverse complement strand
ATCCAATCCCAAAAATCCAGCCCCACCAAAAGTCCTATTCATAAATAATGCCTAAATTCGTCGCATTCATCCCCCATGCATCACCGCAAACAGATATAATTAGACGCAAAATAGATTAACAGGCGGCACATGGAATATAACATTCAACGAGGCTATGACTATCTCACTTCCGGCGATTTTGACACCGCCCGGAAGTTATTTACCATGGCAATTATCCAATACCCCGATAACTACCAAGCCTGGGAAGGCATGTACCAGGTCAGTCTTTCAGAGCGGGAAAAAATCCTTTGCCTCAAACAAATGATCAGCATCAAGCCGGATGATCTTAAATCTCAGCAAGAGCTGGCCATTCTCGAAAATACGCCACTGCCCGGCGGAGTGAGCGCCCCGGCGGTTGTATCTGCCTTTATCCCGGAACCTGACCCCGCCGAAGCCATGAAAGCCCCTCAGCAGCTGCGCGAGCTATTCGCCGAGTCACAACCTGAAACCCCCGATTATGATCTTCAATACGCCAAACAATTCAACAACCCCGATGCCGCCCCCCAGGAGCCAGTCAAAGCGCGCCCCAACCCCATGGTGATTGCAATCATCACCCTGGCCCTGGCGGTCACCATCCTGACCATCCTGGTCATGATCGGTCAGTCCGGGCGTGGTCCACTGGCAGAACTGGCGGTCAGCAGCCCAACCGCTTCACCCACGGCCGCACCGACCAACACCAAACCAGCCCCGGCCACCGCCACCACCGCCTCGACGGCCGCCTTTACGGCCGCCTCAACGGCTACGCGCACAACGACCCCCATACCAACCGCCACAAAAACAGCGCTTGCCACCGCCACGCTGACGGTGACACCCGGCAACCTGGCCACCCTGACCGCCACCCTGCCGCCGCTCTCCGATATTGTCGGGTATACAAAATTGGTCCTGCTCAATAAGGGCTTTTCGCTCAACCCCATGCCCTGCTCCACCACCGAGAATTGCACCGCCTATACCAGCGAATTTGTTAATATGATCGTCTCCATCAAGGACAGCGGGGTGATCTCTTTCCAGGTGGATGACGAATCACAGATCTTTACCCGCTTCGCCAAAATCGCCGGGCCCACCCCGGTCTTTAAGAAGGAAGTGCTGGTCTACGAGGATGTCTTCAAATCAATCTACTCGGTTTATTCCCCCAACCTGCACCAGGTCATCGCCTCGGTCATTAGCGGCGCCACCAAAAATGGCAGCTATGGGCTTATCGACCCGAACGGTTTTCGCGTGGAAGGGGTCAGCGCACCCAACGGTAAAATCTTGTTGACCATTACCCCACCCATCCAATAAAACCAGGCCAGCCAAACAAAGCGAGGTCCCCATTCTGCGGGACCTCGCTTTGTTTAATTTCATAGGCGCATATCGCCAGCGCACACTGCCGGAACTCAGGCCATGGCCGCCAGACTCTTCTGTTCTTCAAAATCCAGCACTTTGCCAAGCTCCAGCAGGATAATCAGGCGGTTCTCCAGGCGCACAATCCCTTTTAGAAAGGCTGAATTAACCGTGCTGACCATTGAGGGCAGCGGCCCAATGATTTCATCCTGCACGCGCAAGACTTCCGAAACCCCATCCACCACCACGCCCACCTTGAGGGTACCCATCGTGACGACGATAATGCGCGTGCCGCGTTGGGGCTCTTCTGCCTGCAAGCCAAAGCGAATGCGCAGGTCAATAACCGGCAGGACAGTGCCGCGCAGGTTGGTGACTCCCTTCACATAAAAAGGCGCTTGCGGCAGCTGGGTGATGGTCTGCATCTTGATAATGCTCTCCACCGCTGCAATGTTGATGCCATACGATTCACCAGCCAGGTCAAATACAACCAGTTGTTGTTCCATCATACTCTCCGTTAGGGCCACGGTAATACGCCACTGCGTGCCACCATGTGCCTGTGAATTTATTTCAACTTGAACTGAACCACAATCTGCTGCAATGACTTGGCCATTTCCATCATCGAGGCTGCCGAAGCCGAAACCTCTTGCACCTGGGCCGAGACTTGCTCGGTGGAGGCCGAGACCTCTTCCACCGCCGCGCTGTTTTGCTCGCTGACGCTGGCGATACTTTCAATGGCCTGGGTCAGTTCGCTTGAATTGGCAGCCATCTCTTCGGTGGCGGCCGTGTTTTCTTCAATCACCGCCGAAACCGAATCAACCGCCGTAACCAGCTCGCCAGCCGCCTGGCTGACCCGTGATGCCGCGCCGCCAGCTTCTTCGGCCTGGCGGTAGACCGATTCAACCGCTCCTAAAATATGAGTGAGCACTTCGCCGGCCGAATTGGCCCGCCCCACCCCAGATTCGACCTCGCTGGCCGATTCCTTCATGGCACTGACTGCTTCGTTGACGGTCTTCTGAATGCCCTTGATCAACCCGGCAATTTCCTTGGTGGCCAGGCTCGAGCGCTCAGCCAGTTTGCGAACCTCATCGGCCACCACCGCAAACCCCTTGCCCTGTTCACCAGCCCGGGCAGCTTCGATGGCCGCGTTGAGAGCCAGCAGGTTGGTCTGGCTGGCAATGTCTTCAATTGTTTCCACAATCGCGCCAATTTCTTCAGAGCGCGCGCCCATCTCTTCCACCTTGGTGGCAGAGACACCCACCTTGGCGCGGATGGTCTCCATGCCATTGATGGTTTCCTTGACGGTCCTGGCCCCATCACGTGAAAAGCGCGCCGCTTCAGCCGAATCGCGCGTCACCGCCGCCGCATTGTTGGTCACCTGGTCAATGGCAGCACTGATTCGCGCGGCCACCTGCGAGGCTGCGATGATGGCGGTCGATTGTTCCTGCGCTCCCCGTGCAACCCCTTCGATGGCCCGGCTCATTTGCTCCACCGAACCGGCTGTCTTGGTCACCCCCGCGGTTTGCTCAGCCGTGCCCTTGGCAACCTGCTGGATGGTAATGGCGATCTGGTTGGTCGCCTCACCCGATTGCTCTGAAGCCTTGGCCAGCTGCCCAGAGGCCGAGGCGACTGCGTTGGCGCTATCGGCCACCTGGCCAATGATTTTTCGCAGGCCGGCGATCATTTTTTCGGCCGCCACGCCCAGCTCATCCTTGGGTGTGATCGGTTTCACATCGATGCTCAGGTCATTATTGGCCATCGCGGTAATTGCCACCGCCATGCCCTGGGTATAATTAATAATGCCATCAAAGGCCTTGCCGATCGTCCCAATTTCATCTTTTCGCAGGCGCACATTGTCTTTTTCGGCGGCCGTCATATCGCGCAGCAGGTCACCGGTGGAGAGCGAACGCGCCATATTGGTAACCACGCCCAATGGGGTGGCAATGCTGCGTGTGATCAGGCTGCCAAAGACAATCGCCAGGATGACACCCAGGACGCCAAAGAGAATTAACAAATTTCGGGAGGATGCAAAGGTGACGTCTCCTTGCTTGTTGACTTCACCGGCGATACGCGTATTGATGTCAGATAAATTGCTCAAGGCTGTCTCAACATTCGTATACAGGCTGATAAATTGAGACCCCTTTCCGATCAATACTTTGGCCCCTTCGATATCACCCGCCTTAACCTTTGTGATGATGGCGCTCATTTCGGTTTGTAGTAGTGGCCAATCCTTGTCAAAGGCCGCCAGTGCTGTCACCTCTTCCGGAACCAGCTCGGTGGCACGGTAGGCATCCATCTGCGTGTTTAAGCTTTTGACGCTCGCAGCGAGGCTCTGCTCATACGTGGCAATGTTTTCAGGGAAAACAATCATCCCATTCAGGTAGATGCGCAGGTTGGATTCCTCCATGTTGGCAATCCCCAGCTGCTCAATTGGCACCGTCCGGTCAAAGTACATACTGGTCATACCGTTATTGATGTTGCAGACATCGTTGAACATCTTGAACCACACGTCATACTTGCCGTCCGCCATCTTCTTATCCAGGTCGGCCTTGTCGGCATACTTGACGTGGTACTTCGTCATGTATTGTTTGGCCGACTGCGCCACCATCATCATGCCCTCGAAATGGGCCATGCGGT
>CAIVSQ010000324.1 GCA_903908605.1 uncultured Anaerolineae bacterium | reverse complement strand
GTACAATATTGGGATGTTCCAATCGTCTTAATAATTCTGCTTCCTGGGTAAAAAGAGTGAATGACTTGGTTTTTTGGGGGAGATCGCGCCGTAATACCTTAAGCGCAATCTGGGTCGAACGCAGATTATCCCAGGCCAGGAATACATCGGCCATCCCGCCAGTTCCCGCCAGGGAACGAAGGAAATAACGCTTTTTTAATGTTGTTCCTATTAGTTCAGATGACATGGGTCAGGGAACTCTCACATTGCCAAGATTTATATTGTAAACATAATGGACCGTACCTGGTTGATACAGATCTGTGCCATCAAAGATGGGTTGTAGATAGTTAACATCGGTTGTTAGGGTATAACGGCCGTCAGGCCAGTTTTCTACAACATATCGATAGAATGAGCGGCAACTCAGTTTGCCGTAGGGATAATCATCGACTTCAAAATTAATCACATCGATCGGGGTTTGATTTTCATCAGTAAATAAAAATGTCATGTTTTGTAGATTATCTACTAATTGAGATTGCGAATTGGCGCACCAACTAAAACCCCAGCGCAACCGTTCCGGCTTGGCAAGTTGGATGTCATAATTATAAATTTGGCCAGCTTGTGGTTTTTGATCTGCCCTGCTATTTGTAAGCTGTCCTTTTTCATCCAGGAAAGGAATTTTGAAGGTTGTTATGTCAAAAGGGGTCAATGTTGGTCGGCTTCCGGGTTGTACGGCAAACAAAAAAGTCATACTGGTGATAAGCAGCAGTACGAGCATAATCCAAACCGGGATGAGCTTGCGGTTAAATGGGCGCTCTCCGCTTATGTTACCCGGTAAGGGGCCGGCAACCGGGGTGACATGGTTAGGCGTTGGCAGGGGGTATTCGTGGGGGGGAAAATACGTTTTCTCCGGCACAAAAGCCGGCCCTGGTTTACGCATCGGGGTGGGGATGGGGGCAGTGGGCTTTGGCTGCCTGGATGGGATATTGCCAGATTCCAAAAAGATCTGGAAACGCTCCAAATCATTTAATAAATCAACTACCTGCGAGTAACGCTGGCTTGGGTTTTTCTCCAGGCACCTGGTTACAATTTTCCCTAGTCCATCGGGAACGGCAGGGTTGATATAGCTGATATTGGGTACGCTGACATTGACTTGTTCCCAACGGATTTTTTCAGGAGAGTCGCCAGAAAAAGAAGGCTGGGTGCCCAAAAACGGCCGTTGCCCACTGAGCATTTCAAAAAGGATGACTCCCAGGGCGTATATATCAGTTTGAGGGGTCAGAGAACCGTGCTTGACCTGTTCCGGTGACATGTAGGCTGGGGTGCCACCATAATGATCCTGGCGGTTAATTTGAACAATCAGGCGAGATAGTCCAAAGTCAGTTAAGAAAATTCGTCCGGTATGGTCAACCAGGATGTTCGCAGGTTTTACATCACAATGAATGATTCCCTGGTTGTGCGCATAATTTAGTGCAGAGCAAATTGGTCGAAAAACGGTTAGGATTTCTTTTAAGCTAAAGGTCGCATTTTTGCGAGATATTGTTTCTTTCAGGGTAGAGCCATCGACAAAATCCATCAATATAAATGCCAGGTCTCCATCACGTTCGAGGCCGTATGAGCGTACGATATGTGGATGCTGGAGTTTTGCCAATGTTTCCGCTTCATCATGCAGACGTGGTATCAACTGGGAATAGCCTTGTAAATTGCTCAGCAATACCTTCATCGCCAGGAAAACCGTTCGCTGTGAGTCCCAGGCACGATAAACTGCGCCCATGCCTCCGGCACCTAGTTCGGCATCCACGCGGTAACGATTGCAAACGATACTTCCAACCAGGTTGTTCATCTGAGACAAAGAGTACCTTGTAGGTTGTAGAATATCCCGGATAAAACTGGTAACCCGGGTTCAATAATTTCAGCAGATTCATTCAGGTTATTCCTGCAGTAATTATTCGTGACATTCATGTTAATACGTTCACTGGTTAAAAACATACCATATCGTCGGAATTGCAATACAACAAACACACAGGCAGCATAAAACGCTTAAGATGATCACTGCCCAAAGCCAAATATTTTTTTTATTTATATTTGCCTGGGTTGGTTCTACCGAAACGGATTTCGTTTTCGTGTCTTCTCGATTGGCTTCCTTTTTATTCTCACGGAGAATATCTACCGCAGGCAAAGCACTGGAACCTGTTTTATTCGGATCTGGAACGCCGGTTGCCAGGATCATTGCATTTAATAACTCTATTGGTGTTGCATAACGGTTTGTCGCAACTTTATCCAGGCAGCGAGTAATTACTGCGTCGACCGCCAATGGCAGGGACGGTTTTATACCATGTATTGATGGTACTGCCGTGTTTAATTGTTCCCAGCGGACCCGCGTGTAGGTGGAGCCTTTGGTCATGGCATGCTCACCAGTAAAGGGCCGTTCTCCTCCGGTTAGCATTTCATATATAACCACGCCCAAGGCATAAATATCAGATTGCGGGCTGGGTTCTTCGCCACGGGCAAGTTCGGGGGCCATGTAAGCGGGGGTGCCTGCACCGATCATGGTGGAGGTAACACCATCCATCACACGTGAAATTCCGAAGTCGGCTAGCAAAATTCGCCCGGCCTGGTCAATCATAATGTTGGCTGGCTTAATATCACAATGGATAAAGTTCTGGCGGTGCGCATAATGCAGCGCGGAGCAAACTGGGCGCAGGATTTCTATAATTCGGGCTGGTTCCAACCCGGCACCATTTGTTTTGAAAATTTCTGCGCGTAAAGTGGTTCCGTTAATAAATTCCATCAAGAAGAAAGCCAGTTCCCCGGCCTGTTCCATACCAAAAAAGCGAACAATGTTTGGATGTTGGAGACGGGCCAGGGTTTGGGCTTCGCGTGTAAACCTTCTTAAAAAAAACAGGATCCTCGGACATATCGTCGCGTAATAATTTCAACGCCAAGTGTACCGCGCGCTCCTGGTCCCAGACCTTAAAAACTTCGGCCATTCCGCCCCGGCCAAGACCTGATTCTACGCGATATCTCCTGTTTAATACTTGTCCGATTAGTTCAGGCATTCATTAAACCTTGAAGACGAAAACAATATCGCCAATTTTTAATTGATCTCCAGGATTTAACCGCCCGGCTTGAACTTTTTGACCATTTACATAGGTACCGAGGGAGCTATTTTGATCTTGCAAAAACCAGGTACCCTGGGCGAAGCGTAAGCGAACATGTGTCCTGGAAACTTTTTGGTCAGGTATGACGAAATCGTTTGTCGCCCCGCGGCCGATGGAAAAATCTGGGCCAATCACTCGTACCATGGAAGTATGCAGGTTTCCATTAATGACTTCCAGTCGGGCCATGGGGCGTGCTTGAACAGGGGGCGCAACGGGAACCGCCCAGTCGTGAGCAGTCGGTGGTTCCCGTTCAGGAGACACGAGCATTCGCCCCGGGCTGAAACCCGATTGAAACGAAGGAACTTCCCCGTTGGAAAAATCCATAATGACACCCACGATCGCCATGATATAGCCGATCAGGAGGATAAATGCGCCATAACGGAGATCGATCTTGAATGCGCCATTGCTTAATTGTGAGTTCACTGACATCATCTTGAAAATCAAGACAAGCAGACTCAAGCTTATGAATGCAGCTTCCACCATTGGCTCATACTTCGCCAAATCCCGGTTGATATATGAGATGAATGTGGCAACTAACGCTAATAGCGAACATACAAAGACTAAATATAAACTGCTGTTATTCATGCCATAGCCAGAAGCATCCGCTAACTGGGCAATGCTGAACTCACCCACGGGGGCGGTGCTGCCCAGCACGGAACAAGATACCATCATGCTGGGTAAAAAGAATCCTAACATGACCAGCAGCGCGCCTGTGCGTACAAGCCATTTCGGTGAAAAAGCCATATTGCGACCTTTCTTACTGGGAACGGTTATTGCAGGATTTTAATAACAAAGGTCCGTTCACCGATTTTGACTAAATCGTTTTCCTTCAAAGAAGTTGCTGCGCGGATTTTTTCGCCATTGACAAAAGTGCCATTTTTAGAACCGAAATCCCAAATGACATACTCTTCGTTTTCTGCGACTATCTTGGCATGGGGGTTTGACACCTTCGGATCATCCAGGATGATTTGGCCTTCACTGCGACCGATGGTGGCATCCCCTTTAATTTTGAAGATTT
>CAIVSQ010000323.1 GCA_903908605.1 uncultured Anaerolineae bacterium | reverse complement strand
GATCATCAGCAGCTACAGTGAAAATTCGACTACGCCTGATAACATCGTTGGCATGAGCAGCTCCACGCATACCGCCCAAGCCCCAGTCCCTTCATTATCACTGCAAGCGAGCGTCCCCTAAGCCAGGCTCTGATTCTTGCCAGGCGAGAGCGAGCCAATCTCACTTCGGGTCACCATTGCAATAGTTGCCATCTGTTGGCCAACAGGATAGTGTGCTTTTGCTTTGCAATAGCAATTTTAATCAAAATCGCCTGCATCTTTCAACTGCTCCGGATCTCCCAAACAGCATGGCGGATCCAAAAAGCCATTAAATAAAGAACAAAATTGGGGATTTAGCGACAGACAACACTGCTCACCTCATCACCTGCAAACCTGTCGCTCTCTGTGATTTGTTTTTTTATGGCAGAGGTAACAAATGAATTCTTCAAAAACAATTTTGCTGATCGATGACGATAAGAAGTTTTTATTTGGTCTGGCAACGCTCCTGCACCGCCACCAATACCAGGTCTTGAGCGCAAATAACGCTCAAGAAGCCTTATCCATACTGGAGACCGAAACACCAGATATTATTGTTTGCGATTTAATGATGCCTATGATCGACGGCATGCAGTTTAAAAAAGCGTTAGCCAAAAATCCATCGCTTGAGAAGGTCCCCTTCATTTTTCTTACCGCGCGTGCCTCCCAGTCAGATAAAATATCCGGTATGCAGGTTGGAGCCGATGATTACATCACCAAACCATTTAATGTAGATGAATTATTAGCCCGCATTCAAGCCGTGCTGCGCCGCGACCAACATGGATATGAGCACGGCATTCAGACAATCCTGGACACCATGGATGAATTAAAAGCCAACATTTCATCCAATACAAATCATGAGATGCGCACACCATTTTCACCGGTTGCCATGGCTACCCTGAAAATGTTTCTGCGCGAAAAATTTACAAATAACTCAGGCGATTTAGCTCGCTATATTAACTTGACCAGCAGCAGCGATTTCCGGTTAAATTTTTTAGATCAGGATCTGCAGATGCTTCAGGAGATAGACCAGGGCATCTTACCTTTTGAAGCCAAACGAATTGACTTCAGGCTGCACCTCAGAAACCCGGTTGACCAGGTCTTAAAGATGTGGCGGAAGAAAAAATTGGTCGTGGACTTAACCATCGACCCCGAGATCGTTATCTTTGCCCCCGGCGATAAATATGGCCATGTTGTCGCCCACCTGGTGGACAATGCCTGCAAATTCAGTCCTGAAAATGGCAAAATCTCAATCACATTACAACCCATTAGCACGGGCGGTTGTTCTTTGGAAATTACCAACCAAGGGCCTCAAATCCCGGCGGAGCTTCGTGAAAAAGTGTTTGAGCGTTTTTACCAGGTCACACAGGCCAGCCCAGGCGAAGCGGAGGGCTTAGGGATTGGGCTTACCATCGCCCGCGCCTTTACACGGTCTTGGGGCGGCGAAATTATGATTCTGGAGAGCCCATTTGGGGTCAGGCTAAGGATGGAGATGCCTTCCACTTATGGGTTATATTCAAAAAAATCAACCGGCCGTTCCGGGCCTGGTCACAGCTAGTCCACCCACTAGGGTCAAACAACTCCATCTGTTTTAAAATAGAAAGAGAGCGACCCACTCAACTGCGGTCGCTCTCTTTCTATAATATTTTTGGCCAGGGAACTGGCAAATCCAGCAGAATCCTGGTTAATCCATCCAGGTTGTGCGATCTTCGAAGGACGGACGCGCGGGGAATTGAACATCCACCAGGTCACGATAGCCGATATAGAGAAAACCAATCAGGTGCTGCCCGGGATCGAAACCAAAGAATTTCTTTATCTCCGGATCCCGCGCAGGATCCCCGGTTCGCCAGATGGACCCCAAACCCAGGGCATTGGCAGCCAGCAGGATATTCTGACAGGCAGCCGAAGCAGCGGCGATATTCTCTACTTCATTTTCCTTTGGTTCAACCGGCTGATCAACCGCCACAACAATAATCAAGGGCGCGCGAAGTGCCTTTAGGCGTTCCTTATCCAGTGCCTCGGCGGGCACATCCGGAAATTTTGCCCGGAAAACAGCAGCAAGCTGCTCGCCAAAGCGTTCGCGCCCCTTGCCAGTCAACACCACAAATCGCCAGGGACGGATCTTAAAGTGATTGGGCGCCTGGTTCCCCGCGGAAAGTAATTTCTCGATCACATCACGCGGCAGTTCGTCGGCCTTAACCTTGCCCTCCGAATGGCGTGTATTGATTGCAGTAAAAATATCCATCATATTCCTCCAGTGAATTGTTTCTACAACCATAAGTCCAAACCAGCACAGCGTCAACCTGGCCGGGGGTGAGTTTAACAAAAGTTTTACAGGCATGCCCGCGGGAAAATTGTACAATATACTCATGAACAAAATTTACCCCGCCCTATTTATCCTTATTGCAGCAAGCCTGGCCTGCAGCCTGCCGGGAGTGGCTTCACAACCTGTCCCAACCCAGCCGCCGCCTACCCAGCAGCTGCCCGCCCTGCCCAGCGAAACCATCCCCCCACTGCCATCCGAAACACCGCTGCCAAGCCCAACCCTGACCGCCAGCCTGACTCCCACCCCCACCTGGACGGCGACCATCACCCTGACACCCACACCGAGTGAAACGCCTGAACCAAGCGTCACCGCAACCCTTGCCGCGCCCCAGGTGACCGTCAGCATGCAAGCCCACTGCCGCTATGGGCCGCACAAAGCCTACTTGCACGCCGCCGACCTCTATCCGGGCGATGTTGGCACGGTGATCGGCCGTATCAGTCCCTACCTCAGTCGCTGGTTGTACATCAAATTTGACAAACTCAATTACCAATGTTGGGTGGCGCCCTCGGTGGTAACACTGGTTGGCGATGTCGAAACCATCAAGATCATGGAATTCACCGATCGCTTCCTACCCGGGCCGAGCGTACTCTACAACCATCCCCACAACGTTGTCGCCACCCGCAGCGGCAAGAACGTCACCATCTCATGGGATATGGTAGCCATGACCAAAGATGATGACCGTGGTTATTTCCTCGAGATGTATGTCTGCCAGGGAGGTGGCTACATTTGGTACCCGGTCTCACTTGAAAACCGCGACATGACCAGTTACACCATCAAAGACGAGAGTGGCTGCCCGTTGCCATCTTCAGGCAAGCTGTACGCAGTCGAAAAACACGGCTACACGACGCCAATCGATATCAACTGGCCACAACCATAAAATAATTCTGTACCAATTCCCCCAGTCCGGGAACATTTAAGGGTTGTGTGACATCTTATCGATGAAGACACAACCCTTTTTTTTATCCACCCAGGAGAGAAATTATGAACGCTAAACATTTAATTCGCATGATCCTTCTGACAGCCATCCTGTTCAGTTCGCTTGCCTTCACCGGGCAGGCCATGGCAGCCTCAACCTGTGGATCAAGTTACACCATCGTCCGTGGCGACACCCTGCGCATGATCGCAGATAAATGCTCCACCACCATCTATGCCCTGCAGCGCGCCAACCCCGAAATCGGCACAGGCGACTTGATTTTCCCGGGCAAGGTTCTGCTACTTCCAGGCGCAATTATTAACACCGCCGATGGTACCCAGATCTACATTGTCTCCAGTGGAGACACACTCAAAGCCCTCGCTGTTCGCTTTAGCACCAGCATTGAAGAACTCACCAGGTTGAACGCTGAAATCCTGAATGCCAACTGGATTTACGAAGGCCAGCGCCTGATCGTCGCCGGCAAAGGCATCACCAGCCCAAGCCCGGTACCACAGCAACCACCCAGCGGCGCAGTCAGCTCGTACACCGTGCTGCCCGGCGACACCTTGAAGAAGATCGCCGAACGCTTCAACACCACCTGGCAAGATATCCTGCGGGTCAACCCACAGATCAAGAACGCCAACCTGATCTACCCCGGGCAGGTGATCAGCATCCCTGAAGGCACTACCACCTACGTGGTGCAAAAGGGTGACACCCTCAAGGCAATCGCAGCCCGCTTCGGCACAACTTTCGAGAAACTGCTGGCCTTGAACCCCTTCATCACCAATGCCAACTGGATCTACCCCGGGCAGGTCCTGCGCGTAAAGTAAACCGTATCCTGCCCCCAGATTCGTTTGACACCCAGTTCCATCCACACAACACAAAAAATCCGGTCGACCTTTGGAGGTCGACCGGATTTTGATTTATTGGTAAGCTCTGACTTACTTATCTTCGGCGATGCTTTTGCCGCTGTACTTCAGGGCCACATGGCCGGCAGCCAGGCGCGCAATCGGAACGCGGAAGGGCGAGCAGGAAACATAGTTGTTACCGATCATATGGCACCATTCGATCGACTCGGGATCACCACCGTGTTCACCGCAGATGCCCACTTCGAGGTCGGGGCGGGTGGCACGGCCATCATTGATGGCGATCTGCATCAGGCGACCAACGCCGCCGCGATCGAGAGTCTGGAAGGGGTTCTTGGGGAGAATACCCTGCTCAACATAGGTAACCAGGAAGTTGCGTTCGGCGTCATCGCGGGAATAGCCGAAGGTCATCTGGGTCAGGTCGTTGGTACCGAAGGAGAAGAATTCGGCCAACCCGGCAATTTCACCGGCGGTAACAGCAGCGCGCGGGATTTCGATCATGGTGCCGAACTTGTAATCCAGGCGGGCAACTTTCTTCTCGGCCAGCACGGTGGCAGCAATGCGGACCAGGCGGGGCTGGATCCACTCAAGTTCCTTGACGGTGCCGGTCAGCGGGATCATGACTTCGGGCTTGACGACGATACCGCGCAGGGCGCAGTCCGCAGCCGCTTCGAAGATGGCACGCACCTGCATTTCAACGATTTCGGGCATGGCGATGGAAAGACGAACACCACGCAGACCCATCATCGGGTTGGATTCATGCAAGGACTTGATCGAGGTCAGCAGTTTTTCCTTGGCGGCCAGCCCGTTGGTCTCACCCTTCACGCGCATGGTGATCACTTCTTCGAGCAGTTTCTCTTCGTCGGGCATAAATTCATGCAGTGGCGGATCGATCAAGCGGATGATAACCGGGTAGCCGTCCATCGCCTCAAACAGACCATCGAAATCTTTGCGCTGGCTGGGCAGCAGCAGGTCAAGCTGCTTGGTGCGTTCTTCACTGGTGTCGGCCAGGATCATCTTCTGGACGATCGGCAGGCGTTCCGGTTCGAAGAACATGTGCTCGGTACGGCACAGGCCAATACCCTTGGCGCCATAAGAGCGGGCGCGGCGGGCATCCTTGGGGTAATCGGCATTGGCCCACACCTGCAGACCACGGCTCTTGCGGCCATCGGGCAGCAGGCGGATACCATCGCGGGCGGAGATTTCATCAGCCCAGGTGAGCAGGGTCAGCAGTTCAGTCTGTTCTTCCAGGGTCGGTGCGGAAGTCGGGATTTTGCCAACGAAGACCTGGCCGGTGGTGCCATCGACGGAAATCCATTCGCCTTCTTTGACAACCACATCACCAACAACCATGATGCGTTTTTCAAGATCAATCTTCATGGTATTGGCACCCACCACGCACGGGATGCCGAACTGACGGGCAACCACGGCGGCGTGAGAAGTGGCACCACCTTCGCTGGTGAGAACGCCCTTGGAGGCGATCATGCCATGAACATCATCGGGCTTGGTAAACGGGCGCACCATAATGGTGTCCTGTTTGTGTTCTTTCGACATACGTTCGGCGGTATCAGCATCAAAATAGGCCTGGCCCACTGCAGCACCGGGGGAGGCATTCACACCCTTGGCAAGGAACTTGCCAGCCTTCTGGGCATCTGACTTGGCGCTGCTATCGAACTGCGGGTGCAGCAAGGCATCCACATCCTCGGGGGTCACGCGCAGAACCGCTTCTTCCTTGCTGATCAGGCCTTCATTGGCCATGTCAACGGCAATCTTAACAATCGCCTTGGCGGTACGCTTGCCATTACGGGTCTGCAGCATCCACAATTTGCCGCGTTCAATCGTGAACTCGACATCCTGCATGTCCTTGTAGTGGCTTTCCAGCTTGGAGGTGATATCCATGAACTGGTTGTACACTTCGGGCATCTGGGTGACCAGGTGCTGGATCGGGTCCGCATTGCGGATACCAGCCACAACATCCTCGCCTTGGGCATTGAGCAGGTACTCGCCCATCATCATCTTGTCGCCGGTGGAGGGGTTGCGGGTAAAGGCAACGCCGGTACCGGAGTCATCGCCCATGTTACCAAAGACCATGGTCACGATATTGACCGCAGTGCCGAGACTATCAGAGATCTTGGTGGCGCGGCGATAGTCGATGGCCTTTTTACCCATCCAGGACTCAAAAACGGCCTTGATAGCCAGTTCGAGCTGCTTGTAAACATCCTGGGGGAAATCAGAGCCGATGTGTTGTTTGTAAGCAGTCTTGAAGGTGGCAACCAGGGCTTTCCAGTCCTCGGCGGTCATCTCAGTGTCAGACTTGTAGCCCTTGGAGGCTTTGTATTCAGCCATCGGATGTTCAAAAACTTCATCATCCAGGTTGAAAACAGTAGTACCGAACATTTCCACCAGACGGCGGTAAGAATCCCACGCAAAGCGGGCATTACCGGTCAGGTTGGAGAGACCCTCAACCACGGCATCATTCAAACCGATGTTAAGGATGGTGTTCATCATGCCAGGCATGGAGAACTTAGCGCCCGAACGGCAGGAAACCAACAACGGGTTGCTGGGATCGCCAAATTTCTTACCGGTCTGCGCTTCAACCATCTTCATGGCGACCAACGTCTGATCCCACTGACCTTCAGGGAAGGCATTTGCGGTACGGAATTCATTGCACGCTTCAGTAGTAACAGTAAAACCGGGGGGAACCGGGACGCCAGCGCGGGTCATATCGGCCAGGCCAGAGCCCTTGCCACCCAACAGTGATCGAACGCCTTCCCAGGAACCAGTCACCTTTTCAGCTTCCGCAACATCCTCAAACATGTAAATCCACTTTTTTGACATTATAAGCCTCCTAAATATTGAAAGAAATGATAGCAACAAGCCCAAAACGTTTCAAGTTTACCACAAACATCCGGCCCTCTCAGCGTATTAACCGTACGCTTAACAATAACATTTATCAATGCCAGGCGGCCTAACCATACAGGTTTGCTTATCGGTAAGACCTGCCAATCATCCAACCTGCCCCCATAACTTCCCAATTGGACGAATTTCACCCAATTGGATAATTGACCGCTGCAATAGTCGATGTTAAACTATACGTCGGTTGGTTTCAAACAACTGAGATCTGACAACCTTGCCAGGTTTCAGCCCAACCCTCAATGGATGAATTAAGTAATTGGGAAAGAAACAATCGTTTTATCAGGTGGTTTTTAAGTATTTTTTCAAAAGAATAAACATAAGCTTTAGAACATGCCATTACCCGGGACAGGCCCATAACCTTTATCAGTTTCCTGCCTCACAACGCATGCTATACATTGGCGACTACTTTACTCATACTATTGGCCCCATCTGTAAAAAAATTCCGGCATCCCAGGAACACTGTTTTTTTGTGTTCCTCATTCACCCCCACCCCACCGACCGGGCCTGGCCCATATTCATAGGAGAAAATAATGTCCCCAGTCATGTATGCAGGTAAAGATGTTCACCCAACCGAACCAACCCCACGCCTGGCACCACAACCCGTCGAAGAGATGCGCCAGGAATGGATGGATATCCTTGCCCGCATCCCCGGTGCAGGCTTAAAGGGGTCTGGTTTCCCACGCAACGTACTGGGCGTGCTCATGTATAACCCGGAAACGCTTGGCCCTTTCCTGGATTACTGGGTGACCTGTAAATTGAAGATGGGACTGAGCGTACGGGAACAAGAACTGGTCATCCTGCGCATGGGCTGCCTTTTTCGAAGCAATTATGTCTGGAAGCACCACGTCCCAGTTGGCAGAGAATTTGGCATAGATGACAACGAGTTGGAAAGACTGCGCGCCGCACATTACGAACAGTTCATCCCACGCGAACAAGCCATTCTGGTCCTGACAGATGAGCTGGTCGAAGAACGCACCATCCGCGCAGAAACTTGGGCCCGTTACTCTGCCTCCCTGCAACAGTCGGACCTGGTAGACCTGGTCGGCTTGGTCTCACAATACGTGTTATTTGCCTTGATGAACAATGCCATGCAGGTACAGGTTGAACCAGCCCTGCTATCCATTCCCGGCATCGAAGGATAATAGACTGCCAGGCTAACCCGGCCCAATCGATCCATCTTTTACCGCCGTCCAGGCCTGGACGGCGGTATTTTTTTGTTTCGTGGTTGCAAGCCAAATTCTGTGCAAGTTACACCTAATATTTGGACATTTTTTGCATTACTGTAAAGTATATGTAAAGTCGGGGAAGAGAATTGTCTGGCATAATCTTGCTGAAAGGAAAGCCAATGAAACTCAAAATTCTCACCATCGACGATGACGAATGTTTAACCGATATGCTGGAAGGCGTCTTGGTCAAACATGGTATAGAGGTGATTTGCTGCAACAGTGGGAAACTTGGTATCGAAATCGCCCGCAAAGAAAAACCGGATATTATCATCGTGGATATCATGTTGCCAGAAATCGATGGCTGGAGAGTTTGCAAGGAGCTGCGTGAATTTACGGATGCTCCCATTAGTATGCTTTCATCGCTGAATGACCCGGCCATCATCGCCAGGGCACTGGATGCCGGCGCAGATGACTACATGGTCAAACCCGTCTCGGGCGGTATATTATTGGCACATATCAACAACCTGGCACGTCGTTATCTGGTGGAAGGCAATATTTCCAAAATGATGGTGCAAGTGGATACATTCAGCGTTTAACCAAATAGACCCCAATCCCGTCAAAAACCTTTGCAGGCCCAACCGCCAAGAGTACAATTGTTAAAAATTACACAGGAGGCCGGCCTTGCAAACTTGCTCGCGCTGCAATTCATCTTCGCCCGATACAGCTTTAAATTGTCTGAACTGCCAGGCGGAATTAAGTGAATTTTCCGTTACCACGGTCACTCTCAAGAAATTCCGCGCAAACCCACGCGTAACCGCAGTACGCATCAACGTTGATAATGATGCCTGCCCGTTATGTTATGAATCGCGCGGAACCTTTGCCAAGGATGTGGTTCCACAACTGCCACATGAGGGTTGTTCACATACACACGGGTGCCGTTGCACTTACGAACCCATACTGAGCGAAATTTATCCCTGATGCTTGCCTGTCCATCAAAAAAGCCCATCACACGATGGGCCTTTTTGATTTAACCGGTTGGCATGTACGCTACCACTTAATCCAGCAACCCCAACAGGGCGCGTGCGGTGGAGTCGGGATCCTCAAGCATGGGGGTGTGCCCCACGCCCGGCAGCTCAAAAAACGCAGCATGCGCAACCATCTGCGCAAGTTCCCTGGCTCGCTCAGGCGAGATAAGCTCATCTGCCGAACCGTGAACCAGCACGAGCGGCAGCTGGTAACCAGCCAGCCAGGGGGTCAAATCCGCCCGTCCCGCCATGCCAATTTGGGCCGCAGCCAACCCGGCCGCATTCTGGCGCAAGATAATTTCGCGCAATACCGGAACCAGGGCAGGCGTGGCGCTAAGTTTTTCGGCCATGCCCAACACAGCTGAAACCCCCGCCTGGGTAATCTGCTCAGCGGTGACGAACCGTGCGGCTTGTCGCTCAGGTGAATCCGCCATCGCTTGCGAACCAAGCAGCGCCAAACCGAGCACCCGCCCTGGGTGGGCTTGCGCCAGTGCCAGGACCACGTAGCCACCCATCGAATGACCGGCCAGGTACGCCTGCGGAATGCCCAGCACATCCAGCAACCCCACCAGGCTGCTCGCCAGTGCATCCATACTGGCCCCATCGGGCAGCGTTGGCGAAGCGCCAAACCCGGGCAGATCTGGAATAATCAGTTCAAAGTGACCGGCAAGCAGATCTGCCAGCGGTTGCCACATGGCGCCATCCAGCGGAAATCCATGCACAAGCACCAACGCAGCCCCCTGGCCACAGCGCTGGTAAACAATAGTTTGCCCGTTCTCCATTACTGCCTGCACGGCGTTTATCCTTTCAGCCCCGGCGATTACAGTTCCAAGCCTGAGCCACTGATCGTGGCAAGCCAATCCTGCGCAAAAGCCAGCGCTTCTTCGCGGCTGGCAATCTTGCCAGCCACCTGGTTTTCACGAACAGCTTCCAGTATATTTCCAATCTCACGGCCTGGTTTCATTTTGAACTCATCAATCAAATCATCACCGTTGATTAAAACAGGCGGCCGAACCAATTCCGCCGGCCTTTCATACCAGGCTTCCAGCAAAATCCGGGCCACATCCAGGCACACCGCCCAGTAATCCTGGGTCAAGGTGTGGTCACAGGTAGCGCGCGCATCCGCCAGCGAGAGCAAGATCAAGTCGACACCCGCATCGCCAGCCTCGCGAAAGAAACGGTAGATCGACCGGGCAGAGGGCTCTTCACCTGCCTTCATACGGCTAACCTGGGCATGGATACGCATATGCAAACGAATGATATTATGCAGACGATCCAGCTCATCATTGCTCAAACGCAGCTCCTCGCCGCGTTCAACCGCGCTGCGAGCGCCAATTTCGTCATGCCCCAAAAACCGAATCCGCCCATCGTCATCCACTGAGCGAGACTGGGGTTTATTGACATCATGATAGAGTGCAGCGAAAAAAAGCAAGCCCCGCGCGGAGCGATCCATGTTAATCTTGGCGCTCATGTGCGCGCCAATCTGATCGCGGTAGCGACCCAGGCGCATCACCAGCAAGCCATTCATCAAATCCGCGTTGGTTTTTACCTCGTCATAACGAGGTGAGAGCAGCCCGATAATCCCATCCAGATGGCGCAGCACGGCCAGGGAATGGTTCCAGACATCGTGCACGTGCGGGGCCGACTGCTCAACCCCTTTCAATGCAGTTAGCTCAGGCAGTATATAGGGCAAAGCGCCCAACATTTCCAGTGCCCGTATGGCAGCGTCTGGTCGCGGACCTGCCAACATTTTAAATAATTCGTCCCGCATGCGCTCAGGGGAAATATGCTCCAGGCCTGGGACCGCGCTCCTCAACAATGCGCGAGTATCAGGATCGATGGAAAAACCAAATGCGGCAGCCTGGCGGATGGCGCGCAGGATGCGAATTGGATCATGCAGCAGAGCATTGGCTGAGCAAGCCCGTATTCTCTTCTCGCGGATATCTTTGACGCCACCCAACGGATCGATGATGCTTCCGTCACTCAAATCCATCGCGATGGCATTCATACAAAAATCACGCCCACGTAAATCTTCCTCAAGCGTATCGCCACGGAACCCGGCAAAATCGAGGATTTCACGACTGCCATTAGGGTTTTGGATGATGACGCGCGCGGTGTCAAAAGATTCATCCAGCGGGAAATAAGCCGCACGCAGGCCATCCGCCACCTTGCGGGCAGTCTTCATTCCATGGGCACATGTAAAATCGAGATCATGGTTGGCATGACCCAACACAGCATCTCGCACAACCCCGCCGACCAGGTACACAGCAACACCTTGCGGCAGCACGGCACGAACAGATTCAATCAAAGGGGATGTAACTGGCATCATAGGCATAAAACGAATTTCCACAACTTCTTTTGCTCGCGAAGCACGTGCAGCACGAAAGGCCTGCTCACGGCTTTCGCCCTGGGCGATCACTTTGCCGCGCACCATGGCCACCCACCTGCCGGCATAAGCGGATGAATCAGGCGAGGATGGGTCTGACAAGGCTATTCCGGTTTTTGATATTTTTCTAAGTCAGCAGTGGCGATAAAGGGCAAGTGACGGAAGTGCTCGTCAATATCGATCCCATAACCAAATACATACTTATCGGGCACGTCAAAACCAACATAATCCACGTTTACTTCAACTTCACGGCGCATTTTCTTATCCAGCAGCACACAAATACGCACACTCTTGGGATCACGGGTTTTCAACATCATCAGCACATGTGCCATCGTCCGGCCGCTATCCACAATATCTTCCACCAACAGCACATTGCGCCCCTCGATGTTAGTCATCAGATCCAGGTTAACGCGCACATTGCCGCTCGAGGAGTAGTGACCGGTACCGTAGGAAGAAAGCGACATGCAGTCCAACTCATGTTCAACACTAATCCAACGCGTCAGATCGGCGGTGAAAGTCAGGCCTCCACGCAGCAGGCAAACCACCAACAGGTCTTGCCCGGCGTAATCGCGGCTAATTTGCTCACCGAGTTCACGCACACGCTTCTCGATCCCAGGCTGATCTACCAGCACTTCATCGATAAAATCGGTATATTTTTGCAAAACGTCCTCCAACAATGACTAATTTAGCCCCGCCAAATTACTCTTTGTTATATTTTTCCAGGTCAACAACGCCAACAAAAGGCAGGTTGCGGTAGAACTCATCCAGGTCCAGTCCATATCCAAAAACGAATTTATTTTCAATCGAAAAACCGCGGTAATCGATCATAACGGGAACCTCGCGCCGCGAGGCTTTATCTAGCAAAGCACACACCTTAAGAGACCTCGGCTTGCGTGTGCGCAGCATATCGATAACCCGCGAGATGGTGTGACCGCTATCAACGATATCCTCAACCAGGATGACATGCTTGCCTTCAATATTGGTCTGCAGATCGAGAGTCATACGCACATTACCGGTCGATGAACGCGCCCCTGCGCCATAAGAAGAGACGGCCATGCAGTCAATCGCATTAAGCACACTCAGGTGGCGCATCAGGTCGACCATAAAAGGCAATGCCCCACGCAGGATGCAAATCAGCAGCACCTGCTCCCCGGCATAATCATGATTAATCTGGTCCGCCAATTCCTTAACACGCTTTTGAAGGGAAACCTCATCGATAAGGACTTCAGCCAAAATATCTTGATAATCTTGCATTCGCGCTCCTGTCGTTGTTTTTTTCGCTAAAATAACCCGAATGCTACCGGGGAACTTCGTGATGTTTTCGACAACGTGCTTCGTACATTTCCGATGCGCCCACGATGACAACCGGGTCGTCATAACGAGCGGGCTTGCCATTCACCAACCGTTGGGTGCGGCTGGCCATTTCGCCACATACCATGCAAATGGCCTGCAGCTTGTCTACCCGTTCAGCCATGGACATCAGCATCGGCATCGGGCCAAACGGCTCGCCACGAAAATCCTGGTCCAAACCAGCGACCAGTACACGAATGCCCCGGTCAGCCATCTCGCTGGTCACTTCAAGGATGCCCTCATCAAAAAATTGGGCTTCATCAACACCCACCACAGTGGTGTCTGGATCCAACCGGGTATAGATGTCGACGGCTTTTTCAACCGGGATGGCATCAAAATCAGCCCCCGCATGCGAAGTCACCTTTTCCACCGCGTAGCGCACATCAATGGCTGGTTTGAACACCTGCACTTTTTGGCGGGCAATCACAGCGCGGCGCATGCGCCTGATCAACTCATCTGTTTTGCCGCTAAACATGGACCCGCAAACAACTTCAATCGAACCGTGCGTATGCTTCATAAACAACTCCAAGAAAATAATAACAGGCAGATGGTTGACATCTGCCTGTTAAGTTTACCTGAAATATTCGGTTTGGTGGGCGAGCCGACTGGAATTACTCAGCAGCTTCGTTGGCTGCCACAGGCAGGTCATAACCCATCGCGCGAATCTTCTTCTTGCTGTCGATCAGGGCCTTGCGTCCAAAACCCTCAATCGCCAGGGCAGCGTCGTCGCCTTCGCCAAGCTTGACCATCAGCTGGGCAATCGTGGTGATGCCAGCTTTTTCAAGGGCACCGGACACGCGAATGCCAAGTTCAAGCTCAGTAATGGGCTTGGGCGGGGCCTTGCGGGCTTCTTCTTTGGCTTTCTGGGTTTCAACATAATCCTGGCGAACCTGCAGCTTCTTGTAGAAGCGGTCCACCTGGCCTTCAACATCCAGGAAGCGAGCCTGCTCACCAGAGAAGAACGGGTGGCACTTTGAACAAACTTCAACGTGGATGCTCTTGCGGGTTGAACCGGTAGTCCACTTGCTGCCGCAGGAAGCGCAAACGACCTGGGCATCGGTGTAATAAGTAGGGTGAATTTTTTCTCTCATCTTGATATGCCTTTGGCCTATTCGGCCGCCTCGAAAGCTTCGGCGGGCAGAACGTTAACGCGCTTGCGGCCATGTACGACATCGAACACAACCACGCCATCAATAGTAGCGAAGAGCGTATCGTCCTTACCGGAACCCACATTCAAGCCAGGCTTGATGGGTGTACCGCGCTGACGAATGAGAATGTTACCGGAAAGCACAACCTCGCCAGCATATTTCTTTACGCCCAAACGCTGGGCATTACTATCACGACCGTTGCGGCTAGAACCGCCACCTTTTTTATGAGCCATAGTGGACCTCTCTTACATCTCTACTATTTGTTCAACAGCAAGGCGGGTGTAGGACTGACGGTGACCAGTCTTTTGTCGAATGCGTTTCTTGGGCTTGTAGTGGAAGTTGTAGGTCTTCTCACCCTTAAAATGCTCAACAACGGTAGCCTTGACAGAAGCGCCCTTGACAACCGGCGCACCCACGATGATTTGATCACCGTTAACCAGCAAAAGAACCTCAGTGATATCGAGGCTCGTGCCGGGTTGGACATGCAGCAGATCAACTTCGATCATACCGCCTTCGACAGCCTTGTATTGTTTGCCGCCGCTTTCTAAAATAACGTATTTCATAGATCCTTTCTCCTGGTCTTCGCTTCGCCGCTGTCATTGCGTTTCATCAGAATGGCCGCCATGCAACGGGTAAGCCGGGAATAAGACATGCAAACACCCCTTCGCGGGGTAGTTAGCGAAGGAGCATTATACTCTCGGGTAATAAAACCGTCAACAGCAATTCTCATCTAGGTGCCAAATTTCTCATTTTCCCCCACCTGCCCGCTTATTTTACCGCATAACAGCACGCTTTCGCCAGTCCAACCAGGCGACGTTTTCCAAGCCAGAGGGCGTTTTCAGGCATGCGGCATGTTATCATCGGCAGGTCTTCTCAATCAAGCAAGAATCGGGTGGTCCGGGCAGTTGGTCTGCCATAGAATATGGACCAAGAAAGGAAACCAGACAATGACCCTCACCAATAATCCCTACCAGGAACGCTGTGATGATTACATACTGATTGAAAAGGCACTTCACTTCCTCGAAGAAAATTACCTGCGCCAACCAGATCTGAAGGAAATATCCGCCAGCTGCGGGATGAGCGAATTTCATTTTCAACGCATCTTCACCCGCTGGGCGGGTATCAGCCCCAAGCGTTTTATCCAATTTCTCACCAAGGAAAGCGCTAAAAACTTACTCAAGCAATCTTCGGTCTTGGATGCCACCTACCGGGTCGGTTTATCCAGTCCGGGGCGATTGCATGACCTGTTTGTCAACACCGAGGCAATTACGCCGGGTGAATATAAAACCAACGGCGCCGGCCTGACCATCCGCTACGGTTTTCACCCTACGCCCTTCGGCCAGGCCCTGATAGGGATCACTACGCGTGGCATCTGTCACCTGTCTTTTGTGCAGGATACCCCAGCCAACGCGCTTAACAACCTGCACGCACACTGGAACCAGGCACACTTCCACGAAGACCCCGCCGCCACCGCCAGCCTGATCGATCCAATTTTCACTCCGGGTGCAAACCAGGCGCCGCTGTCACTTTTCATCACCGGTACAAATTTCCAGCTCAAAGTCTGGGAAGCACTGCTGACCATCCCCAGCGGATCCGTCAGCACCTATCAGCAAATCGCCACCCACCTGGGGCAGCCAGGTGCAGCGCGGGCTGTGGGTACCGCCATCAGCCATAATCCAATCGCTTACCTGATTCCTTGTCACCGTGTCATCCGCAAAATGGGTGAATTTGGCCAATACCGCTGGGGCAGCACACGCAAAAAAGCCCTCCTGGGCTGGGAAACCACCCGTGAGCTTACCGCCGCTCAACCACCGCAAGTGGAATTATCCTGAAAGGATTTATTTGAAAACTAAAATTTGGGCAGCTCTCCTGGCAGTTTACCTGGTGTGGGGATCCACCTACCTGGGCATTCGTTTCGCAATCGAAACCATCCCGCCCTTCCTGCACGCTAGTGTACGCTTTCTAATCTCGGGCATCTTCCTCTACACATGGCGCAGGATGGCCGGTGACCCGGCCCCGACCGCCCGGCAGTGGTTCTCCGCCTTTGTAGTTGGTTCGCTGCTGCTGGTCGGTGGCAACGGTTTGATCTCACTGGCCGAAACAGGCATGCCCAGCGGTGTTGCCGCACTGCTGGTTGCCACCATCCCCATGTTCATGGTCCTGGTGGAAGCGCTGCGCAAGGGCGGGGCAAGACCCAGTATCGGCCAAGTTGCGGGGCTGCTGATCGGCTTCAGCGGGGTGGCTGTGCTAATCGGCCCGGCCGAGTTTGGCGGTACCCGTGATTTTGACCTGCTCTTCGGCGGGGTGACCCTGGTGGCGGCCTTTAGCTGGTCATTAGGCTCCATTTACAGCCGGAATGCCGACCAGCCCAAATCGACCTTGCTTTTCACTGGCATGCAAATGTTGATGGGCAGCATTGGTCTCATCATCGTAAGCACGTTAAAAGGCGAACCAGCCAGTTTCAGCCTGGCGGCGGTCTCAAACCGGTCTATCTTTGGCTTGCTTTATCTTGTCACCTTTGGATCCTTGCTTGGCTTCACATCCTACGCCTGGCTGCTGCGCAATGCCCCCGTCTCACTCGTATCCACCTACGCTTATGTCAACCCGATTGTGGCGGTCCTGCTGGGTGCTCTCTTTGTTGGTGAAAAGTTGAATGCGCGCATCCTGGTGGCTGCGCTGATTATCGTTGGCTCAGTAATACTGGTAAACCTGGCGCGAAAACCCGCCCCCAAGCAGGCAGAAAGCGATCAGACCCTGAAAGCTGGCTGATAGGACCCGCCTGTCAACGCTACCACATCAGACCATAAACCCCGCAGCCCCTCCACCGAGGAGTGCAGCTCTACGGTCGTATGCCCGGCCTGCCCAAGCAGGTTGGCCAGGCGCGCCCGGTAATCCGGTGGAATCAACCTGAAAGCCACCATGTCGCTTACCGCAGCTTTATCACTCATAAAATAGGTTTCGTTCAGGGCGAACAGCGCCTGGGTCATAAACGAGGCTATTCGAGTTAACGCCCCTACCGTGGCATACACATCCCCTGCGGCAGCATAACCATCGGCATGCATCAGTGAAAACTCGGCCATCCAGAGCGTACTTGCCACCGTTTTCTGCTTGAGCGCAGCCGGGTAGGTTTCCACCTGGGCCTTAAGGCGCACAATATGCCCGCACGGATCGTACAAACAATGGCAGATGCGCGTTTCAGCCAGGTAAATTACACTGTAAAAACCATATGCGGGCTGCTGATCAAAGTCATGTTCCGTATGCCCTTGTTCAGCAGCACGGATGGCACGCTGAACATGCTCCAGGCTGCGGTAGAGAAAGTCAACCTTGCAAACCGGGGTATGAATCCAACCACCGCCATTCACCCAGGCACCCCAACCATAAAACCCCGTCACCTGCTGGGCAGGATCACCAGATAATGCCACCGCTGCTGCACGGATATCCTCAATGGCAAAAGGGTCGTTCTCCGAATAATAAATGCCGATATCAAGATCGGAGCCCGCGTGAGCCGCACCACGCGCATGCGATCCACCCAGCACCACCGCCTGCACCCCACGAATGGGGATCAACAATGCCAGGATCTGGTCAATGACAGCCTGCTTTTCTACGGAAATTTGCATGTTATTTTTCAGTCACCTGTCGGTTTGTTGTCAAAGGTTGGTTCAGCGTAGCCGTTAAACAGGAAGGTCATTGACCAGGCACCTTTCTATATACATTTAGCCAAATTAACAAAATGGACAGATCGCATCATTCCTCACGATCGATCCGGGGAATGATGGGACTATTATATAACACGCCGCGCTCAGCATCTCGCCAGCCGGTCAAGCCGGTGGCCAGTTTCAAGGTCCATGCCCGCCCTTTTACCACCCCCATATGTAGATAAATCCACTGACTGTTACACGCCGGAAATACCGTGTACACTATCAGTAACATGCACACACCAAACCTCAAAACCGCTCATACCCCGCGGGTTTTTCCCTTAAAAGCATGGATAACCATGGATAAACATGGATAATAATACATTTTTCGATCTCCATCCCCTAAAAAAGCCGCCGGGCCGGAGGCCTGTATTGACCTCCTGACCCGGCTTTCAAACTGGTTAGCAATCGTAATAAAGCGTAAATTCGTAGGGAGTCGGCCGCAAACGAACCGGGTCAAGCTCAACCTGGCGCTTGTAAGCGATGTAGGCTTCCAACAAATCAGAGGTGAAGACATCACCCTTCAGCAGGAAATCATGATCAGCCTCAAGAGCTTCAAGCACAGCACCCAAGGAACCGGGCACCTGCTTGATCAGGCGGGCTTCCTCAGCGGGCAGTTCATAGAGGTCCTTGTCCTGCGGATCACCCGGATCAATACGGTTCTGGATGCCGTCCAGGCCCGCCATCAGGATGGCAGAAAAACACAGGTACGGATTGCTCGAAGCATCTGGCGCACGGAATTCAACCCGTTTTGCCTTGACGCTCTTGGTAACCGGAATGCGGCAAATAGCCGAGCGATTACGCTGTGAATACGCCAGGTTAACAGGTGCTTCATAACCAGGCACCAGCCGGCGGAATGAGTTCGTGGTGGGCGAGGTCAGCGCCAGCAAGGCAGGCGCATGCTTGAGCAAACCACCAATGTAATATTTGGCCGTGTCAGAAAGTCCAGCGTATCCGGCGGCATCGTAAAAAACGTTCGTGTCACCCTTCCACAGCGACTGGTGAACATGCATACCAGAGCCATTGTCGCCAAACAGGGGCTTGGGCATGAAGGTTACCGTCTTGCCATTGCGGCGTGCCACGTTCTTGGCGATGTACTTGTACAGCAGCAAGTTATCCGCCATGCGGGTCAGGGTCGAGAAGCGCATACCCAGCTCGGTCTGCCCGGCCGTGGCCACTTCATGATGGTGGATTTCCATCGGCACACCGGCTTCTTCCAGGGTCAGCATAATCTGGCTGCGCACGAGTTGAAGCGTATCCGTGGGCGGCACCGGGAAATAGCCGCGCTTGGGTTGAATCTGCCCACCGAAGTTCTGTTGGTCAGAACGTCCGCTGTTCCACCAGCCCTCATCGCTGTCGATGTGATAGAAGGATTCATTTGTGCTGTTGGAATAGCGCACATTATCAAAGATAAAGAATTCCGCCTCCGGACCAACGAAGACAGTATCAGCAATACCGGTCTGCTTCAGGTAGGCTTCAGCCTTGCGCGCTACGTAGCGCGGATCGCGGCTGTATGGCTGCAAAGTGATCGGGTCGAGCACATCACAAGTCACCACAAGGGTGGCGATATCAGCAACCGGATCGATGAAAGCAGTTGACGGATCGGGCATCAGCAGCATGTCCGATTCATGGATTTCCTGGAAACCACGGATGGAGGAACCATCAAACGGAATGCCCTCCGCGAAAAATTCCTCATCCAATCGCCTGACCGGTATGGTGAAATGTTGCCATTGCCCGGGCAGGTCGGTAAAACGAATATCGACCATTTTGACATTCTTGGACATTGCAATTACATCGCTTACAGAAAGTGACATTGCTAATTCTCCTTTGATTATAAAGAGCGACATTATACATCCTGGTCAACAAAACTGAAGCGTATCTTGAAGAAAAATCTTGTATATGACACCGGCACAGGTAAACTATAATCAACCCTATGTATGCCACCCTACCTACCGAAAGTTTGCTGGACGGCAGCCTTTCCCCTGCCGCGACACAAGCCTTGCTCAGCTCACTCGGGTTTCGCGACTGGGCCGCTGCCCTGCGCCACCTGCAGCGTATCACTGCTCGCAGCCAGACCGTACGCAAGTCACTGGTGAATATCCTGCCCTATCTGCTGGTGACACTCTCAGCCTGCGCCGACCCAGACCAGGCCCTAATCAACCTGGAACGTCTGACCGGCGATGAACACGCCGGTGAAGTTTTTGACCAGCTCGAGAAAAATCCCCGCACGCTCGAGATCCTGGTCACCATCTTCGCGGGCAGCCAGTTCCTGACCGAAATCCTGCTGCGCGATGCCCGCCGGCTGGGGATGCTGACCGACCAGGGCCGCATGGCTCACCAGAAAAGCGCCGCTGAATTCCAGCGCGAATCGGTGGCCGCCATGGATGGCCTGCAACCTGCTGAACAACTAAACGCACTGCGCCGCTACCAGAAAGGCGAACTGCTGCGCATCGGCGCAAGCGATTTACTCAGCCTGTATGACTTGCCTGCCGTTACCAGCCAGCTTTCCAACCTGGCAGACGGCCTGGCACGCGCCTGCCTGGAATACGCCGGCCGCCAAAGCGGCATCCGTACAGATGGCTTCGTGGTACTTGGCATGGGTAAGCTGGGCGGTGGAGAATTGAACTACAGCTCCGATATCGACCTGCTCTTCCTGTGTGACGAAAATGGTACAAATTACATGCGCCTCGGGCAATTGTTGATCGATGCACTCGCCAACATGGGACCCGAAGGCTTTCTCTACCGCGTGGATATGCGCCTTCGGCCCTGGGGGCGCGATGGCACACTGGTCAGCACCGTACCTGGTTACTTAAACTACCTGCTAAAAAACGCCCGCCTCTGGGAAAAACAAGCCCTCCTCAAGGCACGCCCCATCGCCGGAGACTCAGCCCTGGGCGAAGATTTCCTGCGCCAGGTTGAACCATTTATCTACGGCGAGAACCCCGAGACACTGCGCGCCAGCGTGCTGGCCATGAAACAACGCACCGAAGAAATCCTGCGCGCCAAGGGACGCGACTGGGGCGAAGTAAAACTGGGTGAAGGATCGATACGCGACGTGGAATTCGTGGTTCAATACCTGCAGTTGGCACATGGTGGCGGGAATATTAAGCTCCGGAAAAAATCCACCCTGCAAACCCTCAGACGGCTGCTGAAATTCCAGCTCATCACCCCATTTGAAGCCCGAGTGCTGACCGATGGGTATATTTTCCAGCGCACGGTCGAACATTTCTTGCAAATGATGCACTACCGGCAAACCTACAGCATGCCATCCGACCCAGCCGCGCTTTACCTGCTCGCGCGCCGGCTGGGGTTTCCAACCCAAGAAACCTTCCTGGAACGCTACCAGCAGCACTGCCAGGCTATTCGCAGCGTCTACAGCAAATACATTGGCGGCATCACCGCCCTGCCAGTCCCCGAACCCGAAACCAACAACCCTGGGCTGGAGTTGGTGCGTTTGCACATGGCACGCATGGATGCCTCCTATGCCAATGCTTTTTCACCCGATGAAATCGCCTTGCACGCCCGGCTGGCAGGCGAGTTGGACGATGCAGAGCTTGTTCACGTGGAAGCCCTCGCCCGCGGAGATCACCTCTGGCAGGTGACCGTGGTGGCCTATGATTACCTAGGCGAACTATCCCTCATCTGCGGCCTGATGTTCGTACACGGCCTGGATATTCAATCCGGCGAAATTTTCACTTACCAATCACAGGATCAAGAGACCGCCGAGAACAATCTGCCTGCCCGTCGCCGCACCCGCAGCGGAAGATGGCTAAAACAAACCCCTGAAACCGGGATCCCATCCAACCGCCACAAAATTGTGGATGTTTTTACAGTGAAATCGATCGGCCCTGAACCCGATTGGGAGAAATACTGTGCTGACCTGCAACACCTGCTGCAAATGATGCACGTCGGCCAACGGCGTGAAGCGCGCAGCGAGCTGGCCAAGCGCGTGGGCGAAGTGTTTGCCGAAATGACCAACGTCGTCCGGCCGTTGTTACCGATTGAAATCAAGATCGACAACGATTTATCCGAACGGTACACGGTCCTGCACATCCAGACCACCGATGCCGTTGGCTTCTTGTACGAATTTACCAACGCACTCTCGTTAACCCACACCTACATTGCCCGAATGGTTGTCCAAACCAGTGGACGGCGTGTCGATGACCTGTTGTACGTAACCGACGAAGCCGGCAAGAAGATCACCGACCCCAAAAAGCTGCGCGAGCTGCGAACCGCCGCGGTGCTAATCAAGCATTTCACCCACCTGCTGCCGCGTTCACCCAATCCCGCCTCAGCCTTGCTGCACTTCCGGGAATTTTTAGCCCAGCTTTTTGAACGACCCAACTGGACGGATGAGTTGACCTCGCTCGAAAACCCGCAAGTGATGGACAACCTGGCCCGTCTGCTGGGTGTCAGCGATTTCCTGTGGGACGATTTTATGCGCATGCAGTACGCCAATCTCTTCCCGGTCTTGAGCGACGCGATGGCTCTCACCACCGCCAAGAGCCGCGCAGAC
This sequence comes from uncultured Anaerolineae bacterium, assembly GCA_903908605.1. Classification (GTDB taxonomy): domain Bacteria; phylum Chloroflexota; class Anaerolineae; order Anaerolineales; family Villigracilaceae; genus UBA5195. The sequence continues at coordinate 5,178 of CAIVSQ010000323.1, read as the reverse complement.
CTGCAAGCGGAATTGGCCAACGCATTGGCACTTGTTCACGCCGGCCCAGAAGCCCCGCGCGATGATGCGCCCTGGCGTATCACCCTGAACGCCTTCAAGGATCGCGAAATGTTCCGCATCGACATGCGCCACATCCTGGGGTTAACGCGCGAATTCTGGGACTTCTCGGAAGAACTCACCGACCTGACCGAAGTGGTGGTCAACACAGCCTTTCACCTGACCTCCGAAGACCTGCGTTCACTGCACGGCAACCCCCTCCTGCCAGACGGCACCATTTCACAGATGTCGGTGCTGGCCCTCGGCAAGTGTGGCGGTCGCGAGCTGGGTTTCGCATCAGATATCGAATTGATGTTTGTTTACGCGGGCGAAGGCAGTACTGACGGCCCCGATCGGCTCGAGGCCTCGGTCTACCACGAAAAAGTTGTCCAGAATTTCCTGAGCGCCATTCGCGCCCGCCAGGAGGGTATCTTCCAGGTCGATTTACAGCTTCGCCCATATGGCAAGGCTGGCAGCATGGCGGTCTCGCTTGAATCGTTCAGCCGCTACTACGCTCCCCAGGGCCCGGCCTGGGCTTATGAACGCCAGGCACTGGTAAAAATGCGCCCCATCGCCGGCGACGATACACTCGGACAAATGATCTGTGGACTGCGTGATGAGTACACCTACAATGGGACACCCTTTGACGTGACCTCAATGCGCGCCATGCGCGAACGCCAGGTGCGCCACCTGGTCACAGCCGGGAAATTCAACGCCAAATACAGCCCCGGCGGGCTGGTGGATATCGAATACCTGATCCAGGGCTTGCAAATAAGCCACGGCGCCAATAACCCCAACCTGCGCCAGACAAATATTCGCAACGCTATGGCGGCATTAAATGCCATCGGAATCATCTCTACAGAGGATTACACCAGGCTGCATAAAGCCCACACCTTCCTGCGTTGGCTGATCGATTCAATGCGCGTGGTGCGCGGTAACTCAAAGGATGTGACAGTTCCCACCTATGGCAGTGAGGAATTCGCTTTCCTGGCCCGGCGGCTAAAATACGGTAACGCTGTTCAACAATTACGCGACCAGCTATTGCAGATGCAAGCCGATGTGGTTGAGATGAACAGGCGCTTGCTACCATAAGAAAACCCCCTCCGCCTGAAGTTCAAGCGCGAGGGGGTCATTATTTACTCCACAGCAGCAGGATTAAATCCTGAACGGGTTGAAATCGGTACCGATATCGTAATAATCTTCATGCTCCACCCGTTTGAAGAAATTGACCACCTTATACGTTACTGGCGTCATCAAAACCTCAATGGCAGTCTTAAACAGGTAGTTGGCAGTCACCAGTGTCCAAAAAAGGCTGCTCGGGAATACGCCAAAGGCGGTGGCAATTAACACAAATAACACGGTATCCACCAATTCGCCCACCAGGGTGCTGCCAATCGTCCGCACCCACAGAAATTTCCCCTGGGTGAAGATTTTTAACCTGGCAAGAATATAAGAATTGGCAAATTCCCCGCCCCAATAAGCCGCCAGTGAACCCAAAACGATCCCACCCGACGACATGCCGCCCATGATTGCCTTATAGGCTGTGTCACCGGCGTACTGCTGCCAAGTCACTTCACCCGGGAGCACCCCTAATAGCCAAAAAACCAGTGACGCCAGCGCCAGACAAAAAAAGCCAATCCAAATCACGCGGCGAGAACGCCGGTAGCCATACACCTCGGTGAGGATGTCACCAAAGATGTAACTGATCGGGAAGAGGAATGTCCCGCCATCAAAAGCCATCGGAATACGCCCCAGGCTAAAACCCAGGTCAATGATTTTTGCCGAGGAAGCTACATTGCTGACCACCAAAACGGTGACAAAAACCCCCATGATAATGTCGATATATCGAAATTGCCGGGGAGACTGGTCGTTATTAATCATTTTTGGTTGGCTTTCTCCATCATTCGGCAAAATGAACACTGCCCTTCATACATGGTCGGCTGACCGCAAGTGGGGCAAAGAAAAAGCGGAGGTGGGTCTTTTTCGGGGTCGCTGGCAAACAGGCCATCTTCGCGCGCTTCTAAAAATTTCAGGTAGAAATTTAATTTTGCGCCTGGACGCTCATTTTCCAATTGGTTGAGAAGCTCTTTGTAATAGATGGAGGTCGACCCGACCGAAAATGGGCACTCTTCGTAAATATATTCGATCCCACGCAGCATGGCATATGCTGTCATTTCTTTCTCGTAGAAACGACAGAGCGGCTTGGCCTTGCGCGCAAGGCCATCATGGCCTTGCAAAACCGGTTTCTGCCGCAGCAGGTATTCCTTAGACCAGCTAATGGTGTTGCCAAAAAGCACAGCGGCCTCGTCATCCAGGTTGTGACCGGTGGCGAGGACATCATACCCAAGCTCGTAGGCGATGCGGTTCATCTCATGCCGTTTGGCCAACCCACAGACCGAGCACGGACGCCCATGCCCACGAAGCGACATGTTGGATAAAACCGGGATGCTGTGCCCGTATTCTTTTTGCACATCAACAATGTGCAGCTTAAGACCGTGCTCTTCGGCAAATTTGACCGTCAATCGCTGTGATTCGGCCGAATAGCCAATCCCTTCATCAATACCCAGCCCAATGTAAAGTCCATCGGCCTGGTAGCCCAGGCGCTGCAAAATATCCCACAGCGAGAGAGAATCCTTACCGCCAGAGACCGCCACCAGAACTTTTTCATCCGGGCCAAACATCCAGTATTTTTTAATAAAACGGGCTGTCTGTTCCGGGATCCACTCCAGGTAATGTTCTTTACAAAGTGCCAGCTTGTGCTGGCGCATGTTGACAACGGCTTTTTCACCGCAAGTTTTACACTTCACCTGGAACCGCCTGAAATGACCGCAATGAGCCGCACCACATCACCCTCGTGCAGGATTTCATCCTCCAGGATCATCTCGCCATTACGGGTGGCGATCACACCTTCAGGCAAAATTGCTGCCTTTTTAAGCGTATCAAGCAAGGTGCTACCCGATTTAATCTCGTACTCTTTACCGCGTAATATAAGTTTAACAGTCATAAGTCTCCTTCCAAGCGGTCATTCTACCACGAGGGCGGAGCCCGGGGTGATGTGCAATTTAACCTTGCCCAGGCGATTTGGCAGGCGGAACCGCTAATAGTTGCGCAATATGTCCCAACATGCGCTCGCCTCTAAAGCTGCCATACAAGACCCGCGCAGCAACTTCCTTGTCCACTTTTTCGGTGGCCCCGGCGTGGCGGGCTATTTTTTGCAAAATGCCCCGGTCACATTTATCCAACAGTTCTGTGGCACGGCTGATTTCGGTGGAAAAGCTGACGCGCCTGTCCCACAGTTTTACGTCAGCAGGATAATCAGAGCCTTCCTGGTCGAACACAAAACAATACGTGTGAAAAAGCTGGTGAGTGATCTCAGCAATGTATGCGCCAGTGACGTGCGGAGCAGTGTCTTCAAAATGGGCATGGACCTGGTCCTTCAGCGCCGTCAGAGACAAACCACCGCCTTTGCCGTATTCATAGAATTTAAAAATTATCGCCGGACGGTATTCATTGGGTGTCATCCGAATTTTATGCCCTGCTAAAACCTGCAAGTACTGCTCGAGCAAATTCTCATGCGAGGTTGGAGCTTCAGGAATAAGCTGTGCTTCCAACTGATCCCCGCTGGTGCGCAGGTTAATCATCTCGTTCTGCGCCAGTAAGAACTCCTTGAAGCTGGAGAAATCGTAATTGCGTTCGTTGAAGGACGGGTTCAGGCGCAGCATGGTCTTCTTAAGTTCGGCAGCCGCCATCCAATCGCCTTCCCATGACTCCAATACACGGCGCAGCAGCAGGCGGGCTTCGGTGATATCGAAAGACGGCACTGGTGGGGCTTCAGGGGCACCCTTTTTAACCTGGCGCACAGGCTGTTTAACAGTTGCAATCAACTTATCGTAAAAGGTAACTATTCAGGCTGACAAGGAGATGAATGCAGGCACAAAAGGAGTCTTGGCGAAAGCCAGGCGTAAAGCAGCTAAAGCCATCTGTTGATTTTTTCTGGCAGTCGAAAGATAACTGCGGATTTGGCAAAAGTATTTTGCACCATTGTCGGATCGGAAACAACCGGAAACCTTTTGCTTGACTTTCATCATACGAATATCGCGTTCAGCCTGATTGTTGTCAAACGGCACCTTAAAATCTAACATAAAAGCCAATACAGCCTCTTTGTGATCGTGCAACCTGTCCAGCAGGTTTTTTGCCGGGCTTTGTTTTCTCGGTCCACGCTTTTTTTCTGGTGGTTCTTCCGCTTCCGGGTTAGCATGCATACCTGCTTCAACCAGTTGGTCATAACGTCGGTTGAAGTTCAATATCTGGCTTTCTTCCAATCTTTCCTGTGTTTTTTCAACAGCCTCTTTGATTTCTACCAACAAAGCTGAGAAACCTGCTTCCCAACCCTGCGCATAACGCTCACGGATGAACTCCAATTCGCGCAAATGATGGGCATTACACAAAGAATGACGCATATTCTCATAGCCCAGATACGATTTCCAGCCATCATGAACCGCTGTGCCACGAAAATTAGGCAAAATCCCGATGGCATCTATGGCTGCCTGTCCTCGTTTGGCGTGAGTATCGTAATAGGTTAATTTCGCCGTGCAGGCCACATGCAGCCAGTGCAATTTACCTGCTATACGAGTTCCGCTTTCGTCAAAATTCACAACTTCTTCTTTCTCTGTCAGGGCATTTTTGATAGCTTGAGTGACAGGTGCAACTCTTTCAGCAGCTTCCTGGCAAGCCTTGACGATTGTTCCTTCCGAAATTCGATGTCCGTAGAGTTCTTCGATTGCATCGCTCACACGTTTCACCGGAATCATCTGGTATTGGTTCAAGTAAACTACCTGTGATTTGATTTCAGCCCCGTACTGCACAGATTGGGTGACATCTTTCGGGAATTCAGCCTTATTTACCATGCCACAGCATGGGCAACGCTTCACTTCCGATTGGTATTCTGTTACCCTCATCCGTACTCGAGGCAAGTCCCATACCTGACGTTTCTCATACCGCCGTACCTTTACTTGATCTAATTCAGTATGGCAACCCTGACAAATTTTCACAGGATGTACTTCAATCTCATCTGGGTTCGACACTATTTTGAGCGTATGGCCTTCGTGACCGGGCTGCCCGCCACTTTTTCTACCATGTCGT
>CAIVSQ010000322.1 GCA_903908605.1 uncultured Anaerolineae bacterium | reverse complement strand
TCAACCGAATATTTTAGATAATAATCAAGGCTGTCGATCAGGAATAAAAACAATCCTAGCTCCTCCCAAAAGCAAGGATTGATAATCCAAATGCATATACAAATCTAATCACTGACGATTATTGGTTTGATTGATTGGTTCGTATTGTAGGAAGGCAGATTAAAAGGAAATAGCTAACGGTAGATTGCCAGCTATTTCCTTTCCTTACTAACTCATCACTCTTAATTTTACGGAATACACAGGGTCGTATTTGGATAGATCAAACTTGGGTTTTCATTCGGATTAGCAGCGCTCAATTGGGCCATGGTAAGTCCAAAATTGGTCGCGATGCTAAAGAAGGTATCGCCTGATTTTACCGAATAAGATTGCCGGCAAGTCCCATTCGAACTGAAAACAAAAACCGGGGAAGATTGCGTGGGCGTGGGCGCAGGTGTGGAGGTAGGTGTTGCCAGACCAAAAACACCGGGCACGCAGTTCGATTTTAAAGGTAGGCTCATATTATCCTGCAGGTTGCAGAAGGTCACAACCGCGCAAGTACCACTGGCCTGGACAGAAATATCGAACCTGGATGAACCAACTGCATGCCAGCCCGTTTGCGGGGTTTCAGAAACTTCATAATCGCCAGCCGGCATTTTAAAGCGCACCCAGCCATCGCCGAAGGTGCTGCTCGGAGTCAATGGTGAACCGCCCCATTTTGGCTTCAATACGACCGACCAGATTGGTAACCCAACGCCATCGTAAGAATCCTTTTTCCAAACATCCACACAGGCAGTATCAAAACGATTTTTGAAACGTACCTGGACACAAGGCGTCCCAGGTTGAACATCTACCGCAATTTCGGAAGGTGTAACTGCCGACCAACCACCCATTTTGGCAAGGTTTTCCTTGATGAGCCACTTCCCAACTTCCATATCATCAAATTGGAAATAACCCTTTGAGTCGGTAATTTTGGTAACTTCTTCATTGGTGACCGTGTTGGAGGCAGATATTTCCCAACCCTGGAGCGGTTGCTCAAGGTCATTAATTTTATAACCCGTAACACAGCCAATCAGTTTATTGACAAATATTTCAGGTTTTTTCTGATCGCAAGGTAATTTATCGCTTACCACGACAGGGTTTGTCGGCGACTTGACCTGAACCCAGCCGGGTTTCAGTTCCTCGGTAATTTGCCATGACGAACCAACTGGCAAACCAGTAAAACATACTTCGCCATTAGCATTGGTTGTTTTTGACTCACTGCGACCACTTCCAACCAGGTTAATCACCCAACCGGATAATGGATTACCCTTCCCATCCAGTTTTTTGACAAGAATATTACCTATTTCCGGACGTGGGGGAATTGTCGGAGTTGGTGTGGGGGTGAAAATTTGATTCTTAAACTCCTGGTAGATTCCTCTATATTTGAGAGTTTCACAATCCAATCGCGTAGTGAGGTTGAATGGGTTGGAAGGGCTGCCAATCTGATTCCAGCCCTGTTTTAACACTTCAATAACATCCCACTCGCCTAATTCAACATTCTTAAAGCAAGTGGTTCCATCCGCGCTGGTAACCTGGTCAGGTGGAGCAGGTTGGATACCAGCCCTGTTGCGTAAGCTAATTTGCCATCCCGGCAAGGGGGATGCTTTTTCATCCACTTTTCGAACAAGAATACTGCCCTTGATTTGTTCGTTTACAATCGGAACCATCTGGCAAAAAGCCGGGT
>CAIVSQ010000321.1 GCA_903908605.1 uncultured Anaerolineae bacterium | reverse complement strand
TCGTGGTTGAATAAAATACCCGAGGTGGCAAACATGTCAAATGATTCGCGGTAATTTACTGTGATCCAGTGCCCGTAGACTTTGGCTACACCGTAAGGAGAACGCGGGTAAAAAGGCGTGTCTTCCTTCTGCGGGACTTCCACCACCTTGCCAAACATCTCGCTGGATGAAGCCTGGTAAAACTTGATGCGCGGGTTTACCAGACGGATCGCTTCCAGGATACGTGTAACACCCAGGCCGGTTGCCTCGGCGGTCAACAGCGGCTGGCTCCATGAAGTTGGCACAAACGACTGGGCTGCCAGGTTGTACACTTCATCTGGTTTGTATTCTTCCAACAGGGCGACCATGGAGGACTGGTCGTGCAGGTCACCCTGTGTAATGATGATGTCGTCTTGAATATGTTCCAAGCGTTCCATGGTCACAGTGCTCGATCTACGCACCATGCCAACAACCTGGTATCCTTTTTTGAGCAACAGCTCTGCCAGGTAGGAACCGTCTTGACCGGTAACCCCGGTAACAATAGCAACAGGCATACGTATCTCCTTTGTAAAATTCAATCAGTGAATTATAACCGAGATGCCGGTTCGATTCACTCACTCCGTTTATTTAATTTACACCATAGCCAGTCACCCAGTACGACCAGGATCGATAGGGTAATGGCGATTACGAGCGTGTTACGTATCCCCAGGTTGAAGCCTATGCCAATATAGCGCCATGTATACCAATGACCAAAGACCAACAGGATGATCAGGTTGACGCTGCATATTCGCCAGAACCAGCGTTGGGCGCGTGAATGGATTTGCCCAAGCGATATCGAAATGAGGATGGCGATCCAGGCCAACAAGATCACCCGGTAGCGTGGATTATCCCACTGATCGCCGCCGCCGCGTAGCGCTGCCACCACGATCCAACTCCACACCACCAGGCTTAGCCACAGCAGCCCGCCAGTTGCGCTTGCTGGTTTCCGCGCTTGCTTGGCAATTTTATCGTCAAACAACATAATTCCATTGGCAATTGGCGCGAACGCCACCAATGGCAGGGCCAAAAACCATCCCAATGCTCGCATGATTCCCAGGATTTGCCAGAAAACAATGCCAGGTTCCAGTAGGACTGCCGGCAGTACCGGTTGGAGGATGCCATACATGGCCACAAACGGAAACGCCAATACGGGTGGCAGGGATTTGAACAATACCTGCACAATGCCCGAGCTGCGTTCAAGCAGGTAGGCGTTCCAGCGCGTGGTACCCCGTGCCCAGCTTCCGATGATGCCTAGGAAACCGCTGCCCTTAACCTGTACCAGCGAATCCCAACTGGCGGTTAAGATGACCACCGCCAGGATAAGCGCGATCAGTGTAGCCACCAACACTTGCCAGGGGATTCTCACCCGGCTGTTGCTGGTAGAAAAATACAGCCAACCAGTCAATCCCAACAGGGTGATCACAACGATGCCGGGCGAGATCAAAAGCATTCCGGCCAGTGCCAGGAAAATCCAGGCCCAGTTTTGTTTTTTATGGGTTTCCTGCCATTCGGTGATGCCGTAAAAAGCCATGGCAACAAACGTCATCAGGAATGGTTCGCGCATCTGCGACGCGCCCAGCAGGATGGCTTCAGGAAAAAAGGCAAAGATTAGTGCAGCCACCAGCGCGCTTCGTTCGGATGCCGGCATGTCCATCCCGATTTGTGCGGCCACCCGTCGTGCAGCCATAAACACGAACCATACCCCGCAAGCTCCGACAAGGGCTGCCAGCGTCACTACAAGCATGGGTTGATGCGTGCCAGCGGATAGCGTTCGGTACAAAAATGCACTGATCCACAAAAGGCCACCGTACTGGTCGGAGGAATATTTCCCGTCAAAAGCGCGCGTCAACGGTTTTTCTGATTCGGCCAGTTCCCAGGCTTGCGAGTCGCGCCGGTAGGCATCGAAGAATAAATAGCCGGCCTGCTGCGATTTGCTCTCGTAGCCAATGGCCGGCAACAGCTGTGCAGCGCTGATCCCCAACCCAATGCGTAAAAGAAACGCAAGCAAAATAAGCAGGTAAACTGGACGTTTCATATTGGTTATGCCTCTTCTTGTTGGGGCGTACGGGTGCGGCTCGTGCCCTTCCAGGCAGCGAAAATGTTTACCAGCCAGCAGGCCACCACAATGACCACCAGGCTCTGCAATGGAGCGAGGAAACGTGGGTTATCCCCGTGCTCTGCCAGGGTTTGTAGGATGGACGTCATCCATACCGCGCTCAGTGCGAACCAGGCGAACAGATCCATCTTAAACCAGGCGCGGATTTTGGGCCATAGCAAGCCAAGGGATCCGCCCAGGAATAGCAGGTTGATTCCAAACAGAGCTACCCGTTCCAGTAACATCAGTGTTTTTGCCACAGCGCTTAGCGTCGTGTTTGAAATCGTATCGGGGAACCATAGCACACCCACCCGCCAGAACCACCACCATCCCAAGGCCAGTTTTTGCATGTAAAGCCAGGGATGTTCACTGATCAAGCGTGAGGAAATCTTCCCCATCTGGCGCCCGAGGGCGTAATAATTGAGTTTTGTCTGATCCATCAAGGTTGGGATGGCGTCCCAGATTGTATTGATAGAAGAGCCTGTCCGGGCAACCCTTTGGGCGCGAATTGTTAAGAATGTGTCGCGAATGGGCGCGAATTCTTCCGGCGCCAGCTCAAAAAAGCTGGTTGTGTGGTTGACCAGGTGGTAGCCACCGATCGAATCCATCCCCAGGATATGAAAACGGGTGTAAATAAAATTCACCCATAGTAGCAAAGTTACCAGCGCCGGTAAAACACAGACCAACGCCACCAGCAATCGAATCTTCACAGCTTGTCCGCGCCAGAAAAATAGCAGGAAGAATGCTCCCCAAAAAGGGATAAAAGCGAACAGCGGACGGGTGAGTGCAAGACTGGCGGCGGCCAGTCCCAGCACTGCTGCGAGCCACCAGGTTGTGAGTTTTTGAGGCTGTTCCCCCGTTGATCCATACCAGAGCTTTGCCAACCCAGCCAGGCACACAAAAAGTAAAAAAGTTGCTACAGCTTCTGAGAGCAGAGTGCCCTCAAAAAATAATTGGCCCAGGTTAAGTGTATGCGCAAGCGCCATCAGTCCAGCCAGCCAGGAGCGCTGGCTCACCAGCCAGGTGATATAAAATACCAGCAGCGTGGTCAATAAGCCAAGCCCTGTTTGCACCAGGCTGGTTACTGCGGGCGTGCCTGTCAGCATCAGAAATAGGGGATATCCAGGCGTGCGGGTTCCGTTGTAACGTTCAAAGCCCTGATTGTTTCGGAGCGAATTGGCCAGATGTTGGTAGGTAGGCGTGTCGTTGCCCTCGGCAGGTGGGTATGTAAGCAAAAGCCCTGCTCGCGCCAGGACAGACACGACCAGGACCAGCATTAGCCACCTGCGCAAACCAACACCTGACTTCTTCAATCCACATCCTAATCGTGATCAGGTTGATTTCGCTATTGAGATGGCAGTCGTGGCGATTCCTGTCCTGGAAAATCTTCCAGGATACGGCGGGCGCGTTCTGTCCATGAGTATTTCTTTGCGTCAATACGGGCCTGGTTCGCCAGTTTTTCACGTTTGGTCGGGTTGTCCAGCAAGTCCTGGATGACGCTTTTCCATTCGGGCAATGCGTCGGGAGGGCAGAAGACAGCGTTGTTCTCATCCAGCACCTCGCGAAACACGGGCAGGTTGGAAGCCACGATTGGTCGTCCGGTTGCCAGATATTCAAACATCTTCATTGGGCTGGATATTGCAGCCGAATGCCCTGCACCGCTGCTGATGCCAATCTCGTTTCCATAGGGCATTAATAGGATGTCCCCGGCTGCCTGGTAAAGCGGAAGTTGCGAGTTCGGTACAAAACCGCTGAAAGTCAAATTCTTGACGGATGCTGTACGGGTTTTCCACATTTCCACATCATTGGGGCGTCCCCCAGCCCACAAGAAGCGTACGCCACTTTGTTGGAAGGTTTCCGCCAGTTCGATAAATAATTCCACTCCACGCCCTGAATAGAGGTGCCCGGTGCAAACCACGGTTGGCGCCTCGGGCAACTGCAGTGCTTGCCGCGCTTCTTGTGGCTTGGGAAGGTTTTCAAAGCGTTCAGGCTCTACGCCGTTGGGTGCCAGGATGATATCCGAGCTCCGGAAGGAGGCTCCGTAGCGTTCGGTCAGCGCTTCGCTGAGAGCCTGGGTAATCACCGCCAGGCGTTTCTTGCCCTTGAAATCACGGAAGTAACCAAACCAGAAGGGGCCGATTCTGCCACCAGGCAGGTCGTGCATCTCCAGCACCACCGGCAGGCCGTTCATCAATCCTAATACAGCTGACTGCAATGGCCAGACATACAACAGATCTGGGTTGAGTCTTTTTGCTCTACGGACAGCCGCAAGAAAAAACAAACGTCTGGAAGCGCTGGGCAGGTATTCCATGTGGAATTCCTGTTTAAGGCCATAGTAAGCGGCCAGTTCATTCCAGCTTTTTTCACTGGTATCCTGTTCGCTGAAAGGCACAATCAGGGTTACATCATGACCCAGTTCTGCCAGCGCATGCACGGCTTTCATAGCTTGCAAGCTATTGGCGACATTGGAGGGGACCTGTGAACCTGAGATGGCAACTATTTTCATGGGATAAACCTTTCCCTACTAAGTGCTGAATATTGACGTTTCTTTCAGAGGGTATTGGTTTGCATTCGTAACAAGTTCACTTGTCGCAAACCCTGCCACACAATCAAACCGATTGTAACAACAAAATAACAGGACATGAGCGCGGCCTGAATATTTAATCCATATATTGGAACCAACCAGAAACTAAGTCCTATTTTACCCAAACCTGCGATTAACATCACGACCAAAGGGAAAGTTGGTTTTCCCACCGCCAGCATGAGCGGCCGGTTCCAAAAAAATATATTGGCGATTCCATAGCCCACCAACAGGAACAGTGCCGGTTCCAACGCAGGTAGAAATTTCGCACCGTACACCAACGAAACACCCCACCTGCCAAATAAAACCAGCATTACCGTAAACCCAAAAGTGATTCCTGTCGAAATGGTCGTCAACCGAAATAGCAACTTGTTCACACGATCCCAGGCTTTTTCTGCGATTGCCCTGGAAATCTCCGGAAAGGATGTTTTGATCAGTGGATCCACTGGCATCATCATAAAGTTGATGATTGCCATGGCCAATTTGTAGTAACCACCCGCAGTGGGGGAAAGCAGGTAGTTGATCCAAAGGATATCGCTATCGCGCACAAACAGGTTGACTGTTCCAGAAAAATTGCTCGAAAAGGCAAATCCCCAAAACTCGCGCAGCGGAGGCAGTTCTTTGAAGGAGACCCGCCACCAGTTCTTACCGAAGAGAATATTTGCGCGTGCGAGAGCCAGCCAGGCAAAACCCACCCCGCTGATGGTTTTTCCAATCAGATAGGCACTCAAGATCATTTGCAACCCGGCACCCACCATGTAGGCGTAAAACACCACGCCCGCAGTGACCACACTTTGCGCCAGGTTCAAGATCGCCTGGGAGCGAAAGTGTCCACTGATTTGCAGAAGTGCGCTGGACGTCTCGTACATAAACCCAGCCGGAACGATCAGGCCGTAGAAAATGAAATAAGGCGCCAGTTGGGCGTTTTTCCCGAAATATTGGGCCGCCATGGGTGCCATCAGGATGATTAATAGGTAGGATAACAGCGAAACGGTCAGTTCGGTTAGTGCTGCGGTTTTAAACACAGCAGCAGCGCGCTCTTTTTCGCCCTTTGCCATTGCCTGCCCGGCGTATTTAATCACCAGTTCGCCGATGCGGAACGACAACAGCTTATCCGCCACAGCTGCAAACGCGGTCACCGCGCCGAGCACGCCAAAACCAAATATATCCAGTGCGCGGGTCGAAAACACGCTGGCGATGATATTGAAAAAGATGCTCAGTGTGCTGCTGGAAAATAGATATCCACTATTTTTTACCACCCGGCGTAACAGGATATCTCCCCGCCAGACAGTCAGCACCCTTTGCCATGCGCTCACAGGGTTATCACCTTGTCCGCCCAGGACCGTTCTGCCAGGTACCAATTAATTAAGTTCTGGGTACCCCGCCGCATGTCATATTCCGGGGACCAGCTTAATAGCTCGCGGGCTTTGCTGACATCGGCCCAGTTGGTGGACATGTCTGCCGGGTTGGCAGGTCCATGAATGACGTTGGCTTTCTTGCCGGTCAAGTCCTCGATCAGGGATACCAAACCGTTGATGGTGATGACTTCGTGCCCACCCAGGTTGATGATGTTGTGACCCATTGGTTTCAGTGCTGCAATGATGCCCCGGGCAATATCATCGATATACGTAAATCCGCGGGATTGTTCTCCATCGCCAAAGATGTGCACAGGCCGGCCCTCGATGATCCATTGCACAAAGCGAAACAGTGCCAGGTCGGGGCGCCCTGCCGGGCCATACACCGTGAAAAATCTCAAGACGTTGGTATTCAAGCCGTAAAGATGGTGATAGGCGTGTGTCATAGCCTCAGCGCCTTTTTTACTGGCGGCATAAGGTTGCAGAGGTTCGCTGCTTGGGGCTGTCTCGGGGGTTGGGTAGGGTGGGTTGGACCCGTAAATGCTGGATGTCGAAGCCAGGATAAAAGTCCCTGACCCGGTTTTACGGCATACTTCGAGCATATTCAACGTGCCATTTACATTCGATTCGACAAATATCCACGGGTTGTCAACGCTCAGGCGTACACCAGCACGGGCTGCCAGGTTGATGACCCCATCAAACTTTTGCCCTTCGAACAGCGTGATGACATCCTTGTGTGAAATGTCTGCTTTAATAAACTGGAAGCCATTTTTTTGCCGCAGTCTTTCGAGCCGGTATTCCTTCATGCGTGGGTCATACGCATCGTTCATGTTATCAATACCGCTTACTGTATGCCCGGCCTCGATCAATATTTCCGACGTTCGCGCGCCGATAAATCCGGCGGCACCCGTAACAAGATAGTGTGCCATTTGCTTACCTGTTTACATTCTTAAAACGTGCCAGTATCACGCAAACCGCTGCCAGACTGGTAATTTTGTCTGGCAGCGGTTTGCGTTGGTTTTATTAGAGACGCACAACCTTGGGGTTGGTTTTTCCGCCCCATTTGCCAAGCGCGTTGCGGCTGTCGAAAATGAAGGATGCAGCCTCAATGATCGCCGGGTAATCATACGATTTGTGATTGGTAACGATAACAACCACATCTGCCGCGCTGACCGACTTCATCAGATCCTCGTTGGCTATGCTGTTCATCTTCCAGCCTTCCCGCTCATGGTGAATATGCGGGATATGCGGGTCGTGGTATTCAACGAGCGCGCCTTTTTGCAGTAGCAGCGCGATCACATCCAACGCCGGTGATTCACGCACATCGTCAATATCGGGTTTGTAGGCAACGCCCAGCACCAAAACCTTATTTCCTTTGAGCGCCTTGCTGCGATCGTTTAATCCTTCCATTACACGGCTAACCACGTAACGCGGCATGTTGGTATTGATCTCGGATGCCAATTCAATAAATTTGGCGTTGTAGTTCAGCGCTTTCATCTTCCATGAAAGGTAAAGCGGGTCAATCGGGATGCAGTGTCCCCCCAGCCCAGGCCCGGGGGTAAATTTCATAAAACCGAATGGTTTGGAGGCGGCTGCGTCGATCACTTCCCACACATCCACACCCAGCCGCTCGCACATCAGCGCCAGCTCGTTGACCATGGCGATGTTGATCATCCGGAAGGTGTTCTCGAGGAGCTTCGCCATTTCAGCCGCCTCGGGGGATGAGACCGGCACAATGGTCTGGATGGCGCCTGCGTACCAGGCTGTGGCAACTTCCACGCAGGCCGGGGTCATGCCACCCAACACCTTGGGAGTGTTGTAAGTGGTCCAATCTTCGCGTCCTGGGTCCACGCGTTCGGGTGAAAAGCAGATAAAGAGATCCTTGCCTACTTCCAGCCCGGCTTTGCCTTCGTGGGTCAGCATAGGCACCATCAGCTCGCGTGTGGTGCCCGGGTATGTGGTTGATTCGAGCACAATCACCATGCCGGCATGGACGTATTTGGCCAACTGTTCGGTGGCAGAGAGGATGAAGGACATATCGGGGTCACCGGTTTGGCGCAGTGGCGTTGGCACACAAATACTGACCGCATCCATCTCCGCCAGTGCCGCGAAATCAGTTGTCATGTTCAATTTGCCGGCCTTCTGCAAGCGTGCCACCGTTTCTGAGGGAACATCCTGGATATAGGATATGCCCTTGTTAAACGTATCCACCTTGCGGTTGTCAGGGTCTATGCCGAGCACATTGAAACCCTTTTCAGCAAAAACCACCGCCAGCGGCATTCCGACATAGCCCATCCCCAGGATGCCAATCCGGGCGGTTTTATTTTCGAGCTTTTTAATCAAATCTTCTTTTGTAGTCATAAAATTCTCCAGTCGGCACATGGGCCGATTTTTTTGTGGTTTATATAAAAGGATAAGAAATTAAAACAATTTCATTTGCTTGGGTGGTTCCATTTGCTCGGCGGATGTCTCCGCATCGTGCGAAGTTTCTGGTTGAGCCTGTTTTTCAGGCATGGCCGGTTGGGTTTTATTCGTGTTCAATTCTTTACGGGCCGTATCCAGCAGCTGGGGGAGCTTAGCAAAATCTGCCAGGATGGCTGGCTTGAGTGCAGCTTGGTGCAGAGCTGCCGCCGGGTGAAACATGGCGATCACGAAGCGATTGTTAATTCGGCGCATTTGCCCGTGAACCTGGGTGATTTTTACGCCAGGCATAAATTTGTACATTGAAAATCGTCCCAGCGTGATGATGATTTTCGGATTGATTCTTTCGATTTGTCGTTCCAGGAAGAGGTTACAGGCCGCCAGCTCTTCAGGCATAGGGTCACGGTTGGCGGGGGGACGGCATTTCACCACGTTACAAATCCACACATCCGTGCGTTGCAGGCCGGCCTGCGCCAGTAGTTCCACCAGGAACTTGCCCGCCGCGCCAATGAATGGCCGACCCTGCATGTCTTCGTTGGCACCCGGGCCTTCGCCGATCAGCATGATCTCTGCGTTTGCCGGGCCTTCCCCTGGGACCGATAATGTCCTGGTTTTATGCAAATCGCAATTTGTGCAGGTTGATACTTCGCTAGCGATCTTGGCCAGGGTTTCTTGTGCTGTCATGCAGTGCCTCCGTCAGGAAGTCCAACTTGCCGGGTTCGGTAACTGGCAGGTTCAGGTCGAGAGTTAGTAATAAGGCATCTTCGCCGTTGTCTTTGTAATATTTTGGCCTACGCCCGACAATTTCGTATCCAAAGGCCTGGTAAAGTTTTTGCGCTGCCAGATTGGTGGTGCGTACTTCCAGGTGAAAAATCCGTGCGCCTTCGCTGTACGCGGCTTTCATTGCGTTTTCCAGTAACAGTTTCCCCACGCCTTGTCTGCGCAGATCGGGGTGTACTGCTATGGTGGCGATATGCGCTTCATCCAGCACTCGCCATAGCACCAGGGCAGCAATTACGCTTCCATTCAGTTCCGCCACCCAACAACGTGCGTCGTTGTTGTCCATTTCGTGGTCAAAGGCTTCCGGTGGCCACGGTTGGCTGAAGCAGAGTTCATCAATGTGCGTAACTGTGGGCAGGTCGGGTGCCCGCATTTTACGAATGATCATACCACTGCATTTCCTGTGGATATATCCGGAATTGGATCTGCCAGGTGTAAGTAGAGCGGTGCCAGGTTCGCTGCATCGTCTACGGCCCCCGCCTGCCAGCGCAAATAGGCTAGCTCCGCCAGCAGCGCTGGGCGGCGTGCTCCCATCGCGGGCGAAACCAGGTGGGCCAGAGGGTTCTTTTTTAAGATTTGTCTTTCAGCAGCAGTCAGGTCACCGCAGACAATTGTGTCGGTAGTTATCTTTTCTGCCAATCCCTCTGCGGTCATGATTTGGGCTGCACTTTCTGGCAGCCACTTGCCGTGGCCGCCAGGGTAGGCTCCAATTCTCCTGGTTTCCGCCTGGTGATGGTTTTTGGGCAGTTGGTTGTTAAACCAACTCACAGCCAACCGGCCGCGCCCCGCGGGCAGGACACACACCAGCGGTAGATCCACCGGTGCCTGGCTGGCAGCCACTACGTCCAATGTATTGACACCGATTACAGGCAGTGATTGGGCAAAGGCCAGGCCCTTGATAAAAGAAATCCCTACTCGCAAGGCAGTGAACGATCCGGGCCCAACAGCCACGGCCAATGCTTTGAGCTGAGATATTTTCAGGTCTGTGTGCGCAAGCATTTCGCTAACCGCAGGCGCAAGCTCAACCGTGTGCCTGGCTTTACTGGTCCACAGCGATTCCGCCAGTACCTGAGCGCCATCATAGAGAGCGAGGCCAATTTGTGGTGTGGAAGTGTCAACAGCGAGAAGCATTAGTCAGTCCCAAAACTTGATTTTCTAAATTCGGCCAGCAGATCAATGTAACGCTGCCCGGTTGGTAAAAAAGTCAATTCACGCCGGTCATCGTCCACATATTCCAGCTTGATCCACAACCGTTCTGCTGGGATGATCCCCAACATGCGTTCAGGCCATTCAATGACCAACGGTCCATTGGTCAGCATACTATCCAGGTCCAATTCTTCGGCTTCCGGGGCGGATTCAACCCGGTAGGTGTCAAAGTGAAATAGCTGCCCACCGTCCGACCTGCGGTAAAGATTGACAAGCACAAAGGTGGGGCTGGAAACAGCATCCAGCGAGCCCCAGCCTGAGGCTAAGCCCTGTACGAAGGTGGTTTTCCCAGCGCCTAATTCACCCTGTAGGCAAATAACATCGCCGGGCAGCAGGTATGCGCCGAGGCGCATTCCCAAGCGGCGACTTTGCTCGGGACTGTGGCTTAAGAAATCAAAGGCATTGGCTGGTAATACTGGCATGGGGCACCGTTGTGTTGACATTATATCAGTGCGTGCGCGGGTCGCTTCGCATTGCGCACTGTAAGTTTATTTGTTCAATCCCAGTTTATCGCCGATGGTATGGGCAATATCGATTGAGGATTGTGGCCGGGCAATCCTTTTGCAGGCTTCGATCACCTTCTCTTTTTCGGCCGGGTTATTAATCCATGTTCTGAGCGTGGCAACCACCAGGTTTGGTGTTGGCGCCCAAACACCCGCCCCCTCTTCCACCGTGTAGGTTACATTTCCATCTTCTTGTCCGGGTAGCTTGGCAAACATGATCACCGGCAGGTGCGCGTTGAAAGCTTCTGCAATGCTGCCTGGGCCGGCCTTTGTGACAAGCGCGTCTGCTGCGCGCATAAAATCGGGCAGTTCTTTGGTGAAGCCATAGATGGTGGTGGGCACCTGCCATTTTGTCTTTTCAAGACTGGCTTTTAATCTTTCATTGCGACCAGTCACGATGACCAGCCCCACATCCAAACCTGAATCTGCGATAGCCCGGGCGGTTTGTCCCAGCGGACCCATTCCATCTCCGCCGCCCACCGCCAGGACGATAAACTTATCCTTTGGCCAGCCAAGTTTTTCTCGCAGGGTGTTCTTGTCCCCGCTGGGTACGCAGTATTTGCGGGCAACGGGTTGCCCCACCACCTGTAACACTTCGGGAGGCATACCGTAATGGATCGCCTTTTGCCGGGCGATTTCAGTGGGCACCAGGATGGCATCTGAGCGTTTGTCAAACCACAGGGCATGTGTGGTGACCATATCTGTCACGACCGTTATGAAAGGGGGGCGGTTTTTACCAAGCGCTTTGAGAATAAATGAAACTGCCAGGGGATGGACGGTCACTACCAGGTCACTGGGATGGTTGCGGATAATATTGCGGGCTGTGCGGGCTGCCACTGGCCACATGGTGGTGGTGATGGCTCGTGCCTGTGGGCGCCCGTTGGTCACTTTGAAGCTGGCTCCCCATAAGTGTGGTGCCAGCACCATGTATGGGTACCAGTCTGGCATCCGGTTGAGTGGCCGCGGCGCGTAATCCTTAAAGATGTCCACTTTCTCACATGTGAATTCATCTGGATACTCTATCTCTAGTGCTTCTATGATGGCTTCTGTGGCTGAGCGATGTCCACCACCTGTATCGGAAAATAGGAAAAGAATGTGAGGCTTTCGATTAGTGCTTTGCATGAGCATCTCCGGATTATTGCGTTTTTCCTGGTGCATCCGTGGATTGGCCGCCGGGGGGCAGAAGTGTTTTTGTGCGGCGGGCCAATTCCCGGCGCGTTAACATCACGCGGTGTCCGCAGGTGAGACACTCCAGGCCAATATCTGCACCGAGTCGTGTTATTTTCCATACATAGCCCCCACAGGGATGGGGTTTACGCATGCGTACGAGTTGGTTGAGTTGCAGGTCAGGAAGCATGGTTATTCGGCATGATAGACATATTTGAGAGCATACGCTCAAAATTATACCGTAAGAGCGATTGCCACTAAATAAACGATTGCCCTGCGGAGTTATGATAAAATTTTCGACGTTGGATTTCTATTTGGAGGATGATAATGAATAAAGACATTTACACCGTCGAAATTGCAGGTCTCAAGCGAGATCTTCGCTTGTTTCAAATTGCGCCAGGATTAAAGATAGCCATTTTGAATATCTTGGGTGATACAGAACTCGTGCAGGTCAGCGCTCGCGCCCTGGCGGAAAAACTTCAATCCGTTGAATATGACATTCTTGTGACCGCTGAAGCCAAGTCGATCCCACTGGCATATGCGCTGTCTGTCGAAACCAAAAAACCGTACATTGTTCTGCGTAAATCCTATAAACCTTATATGGGTGAAGCCATCCAGGCTGAGACGCTTTCCATCACCACCGGTCAGCCCCAGGTCCTCATCCTGGATGAGAAAGACAAAGCCCTGGTGCAAGGTAGGAAGGTCATCATCCTGGATGATGTCATCAGCACCGGTTCCACTTTACAGGGTATGCGCATGATCCTGGACAAAGCTGGGGCGTCTGTTGTGGCCGAAGCTGCCATCATGACCGAGGGCGAGAAATCGCAATGGCTGCATATCATTGCCCTGGGCCATTTACCGCTTTTTACCAATTAAGGTATTTCCCTGCCAATCAAAAAGGAGCGCAGCCCACTGGCTGCGCTCCTTTTTGATTGGTTTCTTCAGTCTTCAGACGCCCGGGCGACTTCATCCGCCGCAAAGACCACTTCCTCTTTACCGGTTAATTTTTCTTGCACTTTGCGTGCTATCAGGTCCAGGTGCCCGGTGTGGGCCACGTAATCGATCTGATCAGCGGGCACACTGAGCACAGGACACAGTGTGAACTTGGAGATCCAGCTTTCGTACAGCTTGTTTAAGTTGGAAAGATATTCCGGGCTGATTGAACGCTCATAATCCCGTCCGC
This sequence comes from uncultured Anaerolineae bacterium, assembly GCA_903908605.1. Classification (GTDB taxonomy): domain Bacteria; phylum Chloroflexota; class Anaerolineae; order Anaerolineales; family Villigracilaceae; genus UBA5195. The sequence goes on along the minus strand of CAIVSQ010000321.1, from coordinate 33,887 downwards.
GGCCAGAGATACGGCTGAGCAGGGTGGGCACAGATGCCCGCAGGTAAATGACCAGGTCGGGTGGGGGCAGGAATTGCATGACTGTGTCGTAAAGTTCGCGGTAGGTAGCGTAATCACGCGGGCTAATGTGGCCCTGCATAAATAAATTTTGTGCAAAAATTTCTGCGTCCTCATAAACACTGCGGTCTTGGATGACAGATGTACTGTGACCGGCGATCAGGTGATGAGCACGCAGGCGGTGTGTTAGAAAAAATACCTGCGAATGAAACGCCCAGGCGGGCATATCCTTGTAAAAATCAGCCAGGTAGGGGTTGTCTGTCACAGGTTCGTAAAAAGGTTCCCAATTTAACCTATTGCACAGCAAATCCACCAGGGTGGATTTACCCACACCAATGTTCCCGGCAATGGCGACAAATTTTTTCATCATGTTTTCCAATCATGCCCGGTCCATCAGGACCGGGCGGATGAGAGAGAACTACGGAATATCCCCTGCCAATTCTTTGTCGATGATTTGTTTAAATACTTCGTATGGTTGAGCGCCCACCACTGCCAGGCCATTGACAAAGAAGGTCGGTGTGGAACTAACCCCCAGGCTGCTGGCATATTTAAAGTCCGCTTCTACTTCTGCCTGGAAGCGTCTTTCACTGACGCATTGATTAAATTGCTCCACATTCAAATTCAGTTCACTGGCGTAGAGTGAATAAGCTTGCGCGTCCAGTCCGTTTTTCTGCCCAAAAAGCGCGTCGTGATATTGATAGTAAGCGCCCTGTTCGCCCGCGCAGTTTGCTGCTTCGGCAGCCGATTGGGCCTGCGGGTGAATGGAATAAAGCGGAAAATCACGGTAAACAAAGCGTATCTTGCCTTCGTAATCCTTCATCAAGCGCGCGTAAACATCATCGTACCATTTTGTGCAGTAAGGGCACTGGTAATCGCTGAATTCAATGATGGTGACCGGCGCGTTTTCAGGCCCTTGGGATGGATCGCCGTCCATGCTGACATCGTAACGCTTGACGTTTTCATCGATGGTCACCTGAGAATTGGCGTTTGAAGTGTCAGATTGACCCCGCAGCAGCCACCCAAAACCTAGCCCCAACAGGAAAACCAGTGGTAGAGTAATCCACATGGTCAGCGCGTTAGACCGTGGCGGGGGCCGCCTGATAATCCGCTTTACAGGCGCAGAATTAAAGTTCGCGGATTGAGGCGTTTGGCTCTCGCCCGGGTTTTGTTCCGGATATTTTGGTTCGTAATTTGAGTTTGTGTCATCCATGCCTGCATTATAACCCGAAGAAAGAGGCTGAAAACATAAAAACAGCCATCCTTTTGCCGGATGGCTGTTTTTGCACCTTTTTCTACACCCAGGCGTATATCTTATTCAGGAGATTTTATAAAAATGACAGCTACTCAAAAACACCATGTACCCTGGTTTCTCTGGCCGTTTTGGGCCCTTTGGATGTTACTTGCCACCATTGTTGAGATGGTGGGGCGTTTTGTTGCCATGGTGATTGGCCTGATATTGATTTTGGTTGGCGTGCTTGTCAGCCTCACCATCCTGGGCGCGATTGTTGGCATCCCTCTGGCGATCATTGGCTTTCTGCTTTTGCTGCGCGGGATTTTTTAGCCGAGCAACCGCGTGCGCAGCCCGATCAGGCCGTTTTTTATGCTGGGAATGCGCAAAACCAACATCAGCCCCACGATCAATCCGTACAGTATGGGCTGAACCAGGTTTCCCTGCAGGCGGGTCAAGTCGCCCTTGACCGATAACAGGAAGTGCAAGATCACCAACGGCGAGATAACATACACCATGCGGTGCAGCCTTTTCCAGTTTTTCCCAAGGCGTTTCATCCAATATTTGAAAGAAGTAACCGCCAGCGGAAGTAATAGTAGGAAAGCCGCCAGCCCGATCATAATGTACCACTTGGTGCCTGTGTCTCGCAGGATCGTCTCAAAGTCAAAACCATAATCCAGCCCCACAAAAGTCGCCAGGTGGATGGCTGCGTACATGAAACCGTAATTACCAAGCGCTTTTCTGCGTAAATAGAGTTCCTTCCATCCCAGGACGGAACCCAGCGGTGTGCAGGCCAACGAAAACATTAAAAATGTCAGCGCCTGAATACCTGTGCGTTGTTCAATTGCCTGGATTGGGTTGGCGGTCAGCCGCCTGGCGAAATAGTCCAGGATGATCTGTGCCAGGGGGATCCATCCGGCCAGGTGTACGCCGGCTTGTAGTAGGGTAAGTTTCTTCATACGGAGCGGCTGCAGTTTAATAGTTGATTTTCAGATCCATGCCGTCATACAGGTGAGCGACCTGTTCGGCATAGCCATTAAACATTAATGTCTCCCGCCGATTCAACTCGCCAATCCGTCTTTCACTGGCCTGTGACCAACGCGGGTGATCCACTTGTGGGTTCACATTTGAATAAAAGCCATATTCATTCGGGGCGATCTCACTCCACATGGTGGCGGGGGGCTCAGATACCAACTCAATCTTGATGACTGCTTTGATCGATTTAAACCCATATTTCCACGGCACCACCAACCGCAGACCGCCGCCGCTTTGGGCGGGCAGTTCTCCACCGTACATCCCAGTGGCTAGCAGGGTCAGGTCGTTCATGGCCTCGTCCAACCGCAAGCCTTCCTGATAGGGCCAGGGGTAAAGCATGTTCTTTAATCCTGGCATTTCTTCCGGGCGGGTGATTGTTTCAAAACGTACAAATTTTGCATCACTATTTGGTTCAACTTCTTTCAATAACTTGGAGAGCGGGAATCCTTGCCAGGGGATGACCATGCTCCAGGCTTCCACGCAGCGCAGGCGGTAAATACGGTCTTCGGGCTGGAACAGCCGGATCAGATCTTCGAGCGCGTAGGTCTTGGGTTTATTGACCATGCCATAAACTTCCACATCCCATGGAGTGGTTTTGAACTTAGCCGCTAGGGGAGCTACGCCAGCTTTATCGGTCGTAAACTCGTAATAATTATTGTAGCCGGTGATGTCTTCAAAGGCATTGACCTGCCCGCCGAGCTCATCGGTTTTACTGGCCAGGCTTGGGTTGGCCGGGGTCGGCAAAGAAGCAGCTTGCAGGCTTGCGGGGGCGCAGCTCGCCAGCGTCAAAGACCCGGCCACGACGCCCGCAGCCTTGATAAAATCTCGGCGCGATAGGTAGGCCTGCTTGGGGGTGATTTCTGAGGATTTTATGCCGATCGATCGATTTTTTTCTGCCATGGGTGCATCTCCTGCTGTTTGAATTATGGAATAAGCTTACCATAATAGTCTAAATATTACGTTAACGCAGCTGGCCATGGCTAAAACCCAGAAAAACCCAGAAAAACCTTGTGCTAATCCAAAAATGAGGTATACTCGTTTGGCCCTGTATGAAGGGCGATCGCTTGGGACAATGTTTTGATATTCCGAATCTTTGCCCGGTTCAATAAGTATCGGGCATTTTTGTTGCGCGGAACGCAGAGGACGCCAATCGTCCGTGCGCAGCTCCATATGGGACGGCTTGCCCGTGAGGGCCGGTCGGTGCAGGCAATAATTTGACGGAGTCATCAGAACGTTCCCTTTTCAATCCCGGTTTTGATTCGGGATAGGGCCGTCCGGAAGGACGGCACAATTAATCAGGAGTTATGATGACAACCGAATTTAGTGCTTTTAACCTGCGCCCCGAACTGGAGCAGGCCATTGACGCGCTTGGCTACGTGGACCCCACCCCGATCCAGCACGGAATGATCCCGCTTATGCTGTCTGGCGCCGATGTGATCGGTCAGGCTCAGACAGGAACCGGCAAAACTGCCGCGTTTGCTCTCCCCATCCTCCACAATTTACATTCTGGCAGCCGTATTCCCCAGGCATTGGTCATGGCCCCTACCCGCGAACTTGCTTTGCAGGTAGCTGAAGCGACTGAATCCTTCGCCAAATTTCTTAATGTACGTGTGCTGGCTGTTTATGGCGGCGCGCCATACATCCGCCAAATCAACGAGCTGCGCCGTGGCGTGGATATCGTCGTCGGTACTCCAGGTCGTCTGATCGACCTGTTGAATCGTGGCGTCCTTGACCTGGGCTCCGTGCATACCGTCGTTCTGGACGAAGCCGACGAAATGCTCTCGATGGGTTTCATCGAGGATATTGAAACAATCTTGTCGGCCACCCCCCCTGAACGACAGACTGCCCTTTTCTCTGCCACCATGCCTGCTCCCATTCGGCGCCTGGCGGATAAGTATATGCGTGACCCACAATCGGTCACCATCCAGCGTGAACAAATTACCGTTGCTGCCATAGAGCAGCGCTATTACCTGGTGAATGAACGCGAGAAAACCGCGGCTCTTACCCGTCTCTTTGAAGTCGAAGAAATCACCTCTGCTTTGATTTTTGTGCGCACCCGCGCCGGTACCGGTGAGTTGGCCAGCGAGTTGTCCAACCGTGGCTTCCCATCTGAAGCGCTCAATGGTGATCTCAACCAGGATGCTCGCGAACGAACCCTCAACCGCTTCCGTGCCGGACAGGTCAAAGTCCTGGTCGCCACCGATGTCGCCGCCCGTGGTCTGGATATCGAAGATATCTCCCATGTTTTCAATTACGACCTCCCCGATGATACCGATGTATATGTGCACCGCATCGGACGCACCGGGCGTGCTGGTAAGACTGGTATCGCCATTTCTCTCGTTCCAGTTTTTGAGAAGCGCCGCATCAAGGATATCGAACGCATCACGCGTTCCAAGCTTACCCTGGCCGTCGTTCCCACCACTGAGGAAATTCTTGCTCGCCGCGAAGCTGAGCTTACCAAACAGATCACTGTCTGGATGGCGCGTGGACGTTGCAAAACCGAACGCGTGATTGTGGAAAAATTGGTTGCCGATGGCTTGGACCCGCTTGAAATCGCGGCGGTTGCCCTCAAGATCGCCCGTGGTGATGAAAAGCAGCGCCCGATTGCCCCCATCACCGAGCTTGTAGAAGTCCGTCCGGCCCGACCCGCGCGTGGTGGTGCAGTTCGACATGATTTCCCCGAGAAGCGTCCCTTCACTGAGAAGCGCGCTTATGGTCCTGATAAGCATGTTACTGAGCGCCCGGCCCATCCCAAGAGCCGTGAAGGCTACCTGGGTGCCAAGTTCAGCCTCCAGTCCAATGAACCTGGCATGGTGCGCCTGACCATGAGCATCGGTAAAATGCATGGTATCCGCCCTGCGGACGTGGTTGGCGCGATCGCCTATCATGCCGATATTCCCGGCAATACCATCGGCAAGATTTACATCGAAGAACAGCACACCCTGGTCGATGTGCCTGAGCAGTTCGTCGGGCAGGTCCTCGCCAAGGCTGGCAAATACAGCATCCGCAAGCAGGCTTTCACGGTCGAGAAGGCATAACCCAACAAGTCATAAAAACCTCCCGGTGTCTGCTAGTTCCGGGATAAATAGGGCGGGATTTGCGAGCATCAACTCGCAAATCCCGCCTGTATTTAATCACTTTGCAGGAATTCAGGTCTCTATTATGGCTGCGCAGCCTGGCTCCGTGCAGCCAGTGCCGCGCCAACGATGCCAGCCTCATTCAAAAAGAGGGCCGGTACGACGTGAGCTTCAACTGTCAGGAGTGGAATGTAATGATCTGAATCCTTGCTGATGCCGCCACCAATGATGAACATATCTGGCCAGAATAATTTTTCCATTCGCAGTAGGTATCTATTTAACCTGCGCGCGTACTTTTTCCAGGATAAATCCTCGCGTTGACGGGCGGCGTCTGAGGCGCGGATTTCTGCGTCTTCTCCTTCAATTTCCAGGTGACCAAATTCTGTGTTCGGGATCAAGACCCCACCATGGAAAACCGCCGAGCCAATGCCGGTGCCCAGTGTGATCATGACGACCGTTCCTTGCTGACCGACGCCAGCGCCAAAAGACATCTCTGCCAGACCGGCTACATCCGCGTCATTTCCAACCGTCACATCGCAACCGGTGGCAGTCGTCAGAAATTCATCTGCGTTCATCCCGACCCAATCAGCAGAAACATTTGCGGCGAGTTTTACGATTCCATGTTTGATTGGCCCTGGAAAACCGATTCCTACAGGCCCTTTCCATTCAAAGTGGTTCACTATCTCTGTGATTACCTCTGCCACTGCCTGAGGTTCCGCTCCCGGCGGGGTTTTAATCCGGAAGCGCTCAGCTGTCAGCACACCAGTGCTGATATTTACGGGTGCGCCTTTGATACCCGAACCGCCCACATCAATTCCAAGAATTTCCATGGCTGCCTCATTTTATAAAGGGGTGCGATAAGAATTTCCAATAGAAAAAAACAGGGGCGGAATTCTCCCGTCCCTGTCCTCACTTCCTACCCGTGGCGCTGCATGAAGTGTTCCATGCGACGCAGAGCTTCTTCAATTTTTTCGTAGGCCGTCGCGTAAGAGCAGCGCACAAATCCCGATCCACCCAGGCCAAAGGCATCCCCGGGTACGACCGCCACGTGCTCCTCGAACAAGAGCGCATCAGCAAATGCTTCGCTGCTCATCCCAGAGGCTTTAATACTCGGGAAGGCATAGAAGGCCCCGCGCGGTTCAAAGGTGGTCAACCCGAGCCGGTTCAACCCACCGACGATTAGCTTGCGTCGCCGGTCATATTCTGCCACCATTTCATCTACGAAGCTGTCTGATCGGATCGCTTCAATGGCTGCGTCCTGCGCCGTGGTTGGTGCGGACATGATTGTGTATTGGTGAACCCGCAGCAGGCCCTGGATCAGGTCCTTCGGTGCGGCGGCGAAACCAATACGCCAACCGGTCATCGCGTGGCTCTTGGAGAAACCACCCAGCAGGATTGTGCGCTGTTTGATCTCTTCGCCCAGGGCCGGGAAGCAGACATGTTTGAAGTTGTATACCAGGCGGTCATAAATTTCGTCTGAAACCACCATCAGGTCGTGTTCTATCGCGATCTTCGCAATTTCCATTAGAATTTCGCGTTCGGCTACCGCCCCGGTCGGGTTGCTCGGGTAGCCAATAAAAATCGCCTTGGTTCGTGGTGTAATCGCCGCGCGCACTTCATCCGGATCAACCTGGAAGTTATCTTCCATCCTGCTCGGAATTTCCACCGGCACCCCGCCTGCCAGGTAGACTTCCGCCTGGTAAGCTACGAAACAGGGTGTCGGAATGATCACCTCGTCCCCAGGGTCCAGGATGGCCATAAAGGCCAGGTACAGGGCTTCTGAAACGCCCACGGTCGAAATGATTTCCGTTGCCGGGTCATATTTCACACCGTAAAGGTTTTCCAGCTTGTCCGCGATACCCTGCCGCAGTTCCATTTTGCCAGAATTGGAGGTGTAATGTGTCTCCCCGGCGCGCAGTGAGCGGATACCGGCTTCAAGGATGGGCTGTGGGGTGGTGAAATCAGGTTCGCCGATGCCAAGCGAAATGACATCCTTCATGGTCGCTGCGATATCGAAGAATTTTCGAATGCCGGATGGCTTTAGGGCTGCCACGCGTTTTGAAAGGTATTTTTTAGGATCAATCTCCTGCATGTTTCCTCCTGTGAAACATTCCACCTGGTTGTTGAAGGTAACTGCGCATCCAGGCTTAGTCGTACCCAGCTTACTGAGTCGAAATCATTTTATGATTAAAAATGAAAAGTGCGTAGTGGAAGATGTCACTATTCCCCACGCACTTTTTATTTACAGTTGAATGCTCGAATTGTCACCGATATTGATCGTCTTTGGCTGACCCTCAACACGAGCGTGCCGGCCAATAAAAGATCCATCTAGAACGGAATCTGTGACCGCCGCACCGTCATCCAGGATACTGTTACGAATAACGCAGCCACTCACTTCGCACTCCGCGCTGATTGAAACATGCGGGCCAATGACCGAGCCATCTACCTTGGCGCTCGGATGAATGAAAACCGGGGGAACAATGGTCACACCCTTCCGCTTATCCGCTTCTTTAGAATTATCGCGGCCGTGTTCGAGCATGTATTTGTTGGTATCCAGGGTGGCTTCAATCGTACCGGTGTCCAGCCAGATATCCACGCTGTTGATGCGCATCTTGGCACCTTTTTCCAACATGATATTAATCGCATCTGCCAGAAAATACTCGCCCTTCAGCTGGATTCCACGCTTAATTTGTTCATCAACTGCCGCCACCAGGTTTTCGCCCTGCTTGAAGTAGTAACATCCGACTACCGCCAGGTTGTTTTCCATACTTTGCGGCTTTTCGATCAGCCGCTTGATGCCGCCTTCTGTGTTCAATTCCGCCACCCCAAAGCGGCGTGGATCAGGGACCTGCTTTACCCAGGCCACCCCATCGCTTTGTTCATCTGCCAGGAAAGAGAAACTGGTTTCGAGCAGTGTATCCGAGAATACTACGATTGTCGGTCCACTAAGCAAGTGTCTCGCCAGCCAGATGGTGTGACTCTGGCCTTTCATTTCTTCCTGAACCACGTAATGCGCATTGACGTGTGGGTAATGTTTTTTTACATATACCGGGATTTGTTCTCCCAAGAATGGCCCGATGATGAAGACGTACTCGGTGTTATCCGGTTCGGGCAGGGTTTTGAACATATCCATCAGGTGATCGAAGGATGGCTTGCCGGCTACGCCGATCAGCGGCTTCGGTTTGCTCCAGGTATGCGGGCGCATGCGCGTGCCCCATCCTGCCATCGGGATGACAATCTTGAGAGTCTCAGTCAAGGTATTCCTCCTGCAATACAGATGATTCCGAAAAAATGCCAGGTTGTTTGCGTAGCTGCGCAGCAAAAAAGGATGGTTATGTTTTGCAGCGCAGGTTTAATTGTAATCTTAAATTACACTTCAAACAGAGTGGCATCGTGTGGTTTGGGTGACTTCGAGATTCAAATTGTGGGCAGGCAACACAACCTGCGGAAGTGTTAGCGATAGGCGATCAGCCCCAGTATGGCAGCCCCAATGACCAGCACAACCGGGTTGATACTGGTGAAGGTCAGTAGTGCAAAAGACGCCGCTACGATCAACAACTTGTCCCAGCTGGTTGCCAGGCTTGTACTCAGCCCAAGTTTTTTAATGGCAAATACGGTGGTGAACATATCGTAGGCGGTCCACAGCAATAGCCCCACCACCAGCGGCCTGACCGCTTTGAGCATGGCCTGCACGGTTGGGCTGTCCTTAACACCAAAGAAAAACGCCACCATGATTAACATTAATATCGTGGTCGGAATGACTGTCCCAGCTGCAGCGGCGATAGCCCCCGGAGTACCGGCCAATTTGTAGCCCACATAAGCCGAAACCTGCGGCGCAATTGGGCCCGGCAGCGCGTTACCGACTGCCACCGCGTCAGCGAACTCGGCAGCATTTACCCAGGGTTGCGCTGCGCTTGTGCCTGGCGGCATCCACATGGCATGAGTGGTTTCGCGTTGCATCATTGCCAGGGAGGCTGGCCCTCCGCCCCATGAAAACATGGCTACGCGGGTAAATAGCAAGAAAATATCCCACAAAAGTTTCCAGTTCATCATGCCTGCCTTAATGATCAGGAATGTCCCAGGATGGTGTGTGGCTGGTACAGTTCTTCCAACCGCTTGACTTCGTCCTGGCTGAGTTGGATTTCCAGCGCGGCGATGGCTTGGTTTAAATGCTCCATCTTGCTGGCTCCGATGATCGGTGAGCTGATGTGCGCTTTTTGCAACATCCAGGCCAGGGCAATTTGCGAACCACTGGCATTGTGAGCCCTGGCAATATCCTGCACCCTTTCGGCCAGGATGAAATCCTCTTGGCGGAAATACAACTGGTTGGCAAACGGATCGCTTTGCGCGCGAATGGTCTCTCCGCCGCCGCCCGGTTTGCGGTTGCCTGCAAAAAAGCCACGTGCCATCGGGCTCCATGGGATTAAGCCAACACCCTGGTCGATGCAAAATGGGATCATCTCACGCTCTTCTTCGCGGTATACCAGGTTATAGTGATTTTGCATCGAGACGAAACGAGTCAGCCCATGCAAATCGGCGCTGTACTGGGCCTTGGCAAATTGCCAGGCGAACATGGAGGAAGCTCCGATGTAACGCGCCTTGCCCATGCGGACCACATCATGCAGGGCCTGCATGGTTTCCTCGATGGGCGTGTTGTAATCCCAGCGGTGAATTTGATACAGGTCGACATAATCCACCTGCAGGCGTCGCAGGGATTTGTCGATTGAATCGAGGATGTGTTTGCGCGAAAGCCCCCGGTCGTTGACCTCCTCGCTCATTTGGCTGCAAACCTTGGTCGCGATGACGACATTCTCTCGCTTTACAGCCAGGCTCTTGAGCAGGTTGCCGGTAATGACTTCACTCTCGCCCAACGAATACACATCGGCTGTGTCAAAAAAATTGATTCCCGCCTCGAGTGCGCGCTGCACAAAGGGCCGGGCCTGTTCCTCACTAAGTACCCACTGCCTCCAACTGGTCGAACCATAAGTCATCATTCCCAGGCATAAACGAGATACCTTCATGCCGGTCTTTCCGAGATTTGTGTATTGCATGGCTGCCTCCTGTGCTTATTGGCCCGCAGTGCTACAACCGGGCTTCCAGTTCAGCGATGGTTTTTTCCATCAAGTCGACCGAATATTTTAAGGTCGCCGGATCAAATGCAAATTTTGCCCCGGCAGTCTCAAACAACATGGGTAGCCCCACCCTGGAACCCAATGCTAACGATTTTTTGTAGGCTTGCACGGCAGCCCTGTAATCCTTGATGGAGTTGGCCCACACTTGCGCCGCGCCTAACTGAGCCATGCCGTATTCAATGTAATAAAAAGGTGTCGTGAAGATATGCGCTTGCCGTAGCCAGATGGTTTTCTTTCCGTCTTCCAACCCATCATAATCCACGCCTGGCATGAACCGTCCCCATAACTCTACCCATTTTCCTTCGCACAGCGTACCATCGATACTCTGTGTAGGGTTCTCAAATACCCAGTGTTGAAAGGCATCCACCAGTGCCATGTATGGCCAAAAGCTGATAATGTCTTCGAGTTGTTGAATACGTGCCCGCGCAGCTTCTTCTTCGGTATAAAACCCTCCCTGGTCGCAGGTCAGGAAAGGCGCAGCCAACAGTTCCATGCCCATTGAGGCCACTTCTGCAAACTCGGCCGGCAGGTAATTTTCTGAACGGTGTTGAAAATATTCAATTTTTGCGCGCTCAAATTCATGCACGGCGTGACCGCATTCATGCAGCAGGGTCAGCGCATCCTCGTGGGTGCCGGCCGAACTCATAAAGATGAATGGCTGGCGTACCGCCGCATACCCCAGGGAATAGGCTCCCGGGGCTTTGTTCTTGCGTGCTTCCAGGTCCAGAAGCCCATGTTGAATCATGCTTGCGAAATAGGCACTAAATTCAGGATCCACTCGCTCGAGGATGTTTTTTGTTTTTTCCTGCAGCTCGCTGCTATTGGTAAATGGCCTGAGCGGATTATCACCAAAAGGATCCACGCTGGTATCCCAGGGGCGCATATGATCCAGCCCCAACCTGCTTTTATGGCGTTCGAGCACCCGTTTTGCCACCGGTACAACCACTTCTTCGATCGCGCGGTGAAAGTCTTTGCAGTCCTGTGGGCTGTAATCAAAGCGGAACTTCTGTTCCCAGATATAAGCACGGTAATCCGCGCTGCCGTGCTGATCCGCCATCTGCAGGCGCACCTTCATTAGTTTTTCCCACAGTTCCAGCAGTTCTTCGCGTTTTGCCAACCTGCCTGCCACAATCAGCTTCCAGGCTTTTTCGCGGGTCTCGCGCTCTTTTTCCTGTAGCAGCGGCATCATCTCGGGGGTTGTTCGTTCCTCACCGTTCCAGCGATAGGTGATTGAGCCGATAATTTTGTTGTATTCGCCCGCCAGCTTTTGTTCTTCGGTGATCAGAGGCAGGTTTTCAGCCCGGAAAAGACCGGCCTCGGTGCGCATTTTTCGCAGGGGCAGTTCGAAATCCCGTGGTTGTAAGGCGCTACCGAGCAGCTTTTTTTTCAGCTCTTGTTCGGCTGCCTTGGCATTCGGTTGGATGCTTTCGATGAAATCATTGAAGCGCCGCTCGATTTCCGCATCAGCCGTGTACTGGGTGGTGGCGATAAACAAGCGCGTGTAAAGCTCGTCCAGGTGCGAGGCCAGGTCTGACCAGTCTTTTAGCCAGGCATCCACGCTGCCCTCGTTTAAATCGCGTTCGCGCAGCTCCTGGTAAAACGGTTGTACTTCTTTCCACGTCCATTTAAGCAGCGCTTCGGTGTCTTTTGGAAATTTGTTTTTCATGCGCATCTCCGTCTGCTTTACCTGCCAGTGGTCAGGTGATTATTTGATGATGGTCAGTTTTGCCAGGCTGGCTGCCAGTTTTTTCAGGCCTACGCTGGTAAATACCACGTCCAGGATTTCATCATTGTCCTGAATGCGACTGTCAACAATGATGCCGTCTCCCCAGACCGAGTGTTTTACGCGCATCCCCGCGCGGTAGGTTGGTTGAATAATGGCGGCAGGCTGCCTGGGTGAAGGCAGTACCCAGTTCGATTTATTGCTGCCATAGGCGTTTGTCTGTCCGCGCTTGCCGGCCCTGTTTTGCCCGCTGATCAACTCGGCCGGGATGTCAGCCAGGAAGCGCGATTCAATCGTGTCCTCGGCGTAACCACGTCCACCACGTCGCTGGGCGCGCAGCACATACAGCTTATCCTTGGCGCGCGTAATCCCCACATAAAACAGCCGGCGCTCTTCCTCCATCTCTTCGGGTTCGTCCAGTGAGCGGCTGTGCGGCAGGATGCCGTCATCCAGCCCGACGATGAATACCACGCCAAACTCCAAACCCTTGGCGGCGTGCAGTGTGAGCAGGGTGGGCACATTGCCATCTTTGATCGTATCCTGATCTGAAACAAGGGCTATGTTTTCGAGGAACTCGGCCAGGGTGCGCTTTTCATACTCATCCGCCAACCGGTGAAGTTCTTGCACGTTTTCCCAGCGTTCCTTGCCTTCATCCGTGCCGTCTTCCAGGTGATCCTTGTAGCGAATATCATTGGCCACCTGTTCAAATATTTCCGAAACGGTCGCAGTCGCGGCCATCGATTGCCAGGCCGAGAGCATCCCACCAAACTCCGCCAGCGAAAGGGCTGCCCGTGCGGGGAACTGGCTGAAGAAAGGTGAGTCCGAGCCGCGTGCCAGGTCCAGCAGCACATCGCCAGGTGTAATATTGGCGTTATGCGCCGCAATGTGCAGCGATTGTATGGTTTTTTCCCCGATGCCGCGCGGTGGAACGTTGATCACGCGTCCCAGGGAAATATCATCTGCCCGGTTTTGCACCAGCCGCAAGAAAGAAATCATATCCTTCACTTCGCGGCGTCCATAGAAGCGTTGAGCCCCCACCAGGCGGTAGGGCAGGCGCGCTTGCAGAAAAGCTTCTTCGATCAGGCGCGACATGGCGTTTGTCCGGTACATGACCGCGCAATCACCTGGTTCAAACTGTCGCGTGGCCACCAACTGGGCGATGGTGTCGACCACGAAGCTGGCTTCGCCGTAATCATCGTTCGCCTCAAAAAACACAATTTTTTCGCCAGCACCCCGGTCGGTAAAGAGTTTTTTACGTTTGCGGCGTGGATTGCGATCGATCACCGCCATGGCGGCATCCAGGATGTTCTGTTTCGAACGGTAGTTTTGTTCCAGCAGGATCGTCTGGCAGCCGGGGTGATCTTCTTCGAAGCGCAGCACGTTGCGATAATCGGCACCGCGCCAGCGATAGACGGATTGGTCCGGGTCACCCACGCAGAAGACGTTGTGATGATAGGAAGAAAGGTAGCTGATCAGGTTGTATTGTGCGATGTTGGTGTCCTGGAATTCATCCACCAGCACGTGTCTGAAGCGCTGGGCGTATTTCTCACGCACATCCAGGTTGTCTGCCAGCAGATTGGTGGTCAGCAAGAGCAGGTCGTCAAAATCCATCCCATTTGAAGCCTGCAGCAGTTCCTGGTAACGTTTATAAATGCGCTTGATGGCTTCGTCGCGGTAGGTCACTACCGGGAAATCTTCCGGTCCTTGCAGCTCATTCTTGGCGCGCGAAATCGCCGCGTGTACTGCCACCGGTCGGTAGTTCTTTTCGTCAAGGTTTAGTTCGCGAATGGCGCTTTTCACCACGCTTTGCTGATCATCGGCGTCAAAGATGACAAAATCACCGTTGACCGGTAGTTTTTCCGATTCGCGTCTGAGGATTCGTGCGCAAATGGAGTGGAAGGTGCCGAGCAGCAAGCCGCGCGTCATTTCCTCGCCCAGCAGGTTTTGCACGCGCTGTTCCATTTCGCGGGCGGCTTTGTTGGTGAATGTCACCGCCAGCATCTGGTAAGGGCGCACGCCCTCGTAACCGATCAGGTAAGCGATGCGTTGGGTCAGTACCCGGGTTTTCCCCGAGCCCGGACCAGCCAGCACCAGCACCGGTCCTTCACCGGCATTAACAGCGCTCTTTTGCGCCGGATTAAGTTTGTCTAAGAAATCCATAGAATGTTTTTGAGCCTGTTTGCTTTGATTGGAGTGAGTGTTACCAGCAGGAATGTGTAGACCAAAAGCAGCCTGTTCCCTGTTGAACTTGCCTGGTTGAAATCGGGACCGCACCGGCTTTTTATAAAACAGCCTTCGCTTTCTATACTTGTGATGTGCAGTGCGGGCAGCGCTTTGCCTTGACCGGGATTTCAGTTGCGCATTGCGGGCAGGTCTTGGTGGTTGGTTCAACGATTGGGACGATCTTGCGCATGCGGTTCACGGCACGGATCACAAGGAAGATTGCAAATGTAATCAGGGTGAAATCCACCACCGAATTGATGAAGGAACCATAATTCCATGTCACCACACCTGCCATCGCCTGTGCTTCGCTCAAGGGGGTTCCCGCAGGAACCTGGCCCCTGATCACCAGGTAGAGGTTTACAAAGTTGACCTGCCCCAGCAGCAGACCGAACGGAGGCATCAGGATGTCGTTGACAAAGGACGTTACAATTTTACCAAATGCACCACCGATAATTACACCAACTGCCAGATCCATCACATTACCACGCAGGGCAAACTCTTTGAATTCTTTCAGCACGATTTCTCTCCTAGTGATTTATGAACAGCATTGTACCTTTTGGGTAGGGGCATGTCAACGCGACAGCAAACGGCTGGAATTCTGTCTGTTTCCGCCTCTATTGTATTTTTCGTTGATTTAAAATTACATATTTTCGCTTTGTAGCCATTCCAACCCGACCCTATCCTAATTGACTCGACCTTGAATTAGAGTATAATCTTAATGCCGTGTCGCATTTTGGTTGAATTGTTTTCGATTAATAGATTACAAAAAATAAAAAATATGCAAAGGATTTACGCGGATGCCCGAATCGCTGCTCGATATCCAGGGGCTGGAAACCCAGTTCCGTACTCCCGAAGGGGTTGTTCATGCAGTAAATGGCGTTTCCTTTACCCTGAAAGAAGGCGAAACGCTCGGGGTGGTCGGTGAATCAGGCTGTGGCAAGAGTGTCACCATGCTCTCTGTTCTACGCCTTATACCTTCTCCTCCTGGCAAAGTGGTCGCTGGAAAAGCGTTTTACCAGGGTCATGATTTGTTAGCCATGTCGGATGAAGAGATTCGTCACGTGCGTGGGGCTCAGATCGCCATGATTTTCCAGGATCCAATGACTTCGCTAAACCCGGTGTTGACAGTTGAGCGCCAGGTTACCGAAGGTCTGATCTTGCACATGGGAATGAACATTGAACAGGCTCGTGTTCGCGCTGCAGATTTGTTGAGCATGGTGGGTATTCCAAATGCCAAGGATCGCCTAAAGGATTATCCTCACCAGTTTTCTGGCGGTATGCGTCAGCGTGTGATGATTGCCATGGCCCTGGCCTGCAACCCGCAAATCTTGATCGCGGATGAACCCACGACTGCGCTGGATGTCACCATCCAGGCTCAGATTATTGAACTGGTTAAACGCCTGCGTGATGAACTCGGCATGGCCATTATTTGGATCACCCATGATCTTGGAATTGTTGCTGGTCTTGCCAAGCGTGTACTTGTGATGTATGGGGGCTACATTATCGAGGAATCGGTTGTCAAGGATTTATATGCCAATCCCTCGCATCCCTACACCCTCGGGTTATTAGGAAGCCTGCCTCGTCTCGACGAAACTGAACGTAAGCCTTTGATTTCCATTGAGGGTAAACCCCCGGTTTTATACAGTAAACCCCAATCCTGTCCCTTTGCCCCCCGTTGCAGGTGGGCTTTGGAGCGCTGTTGGAATGAAAATCCGGTTCTGGAAGCTATTGGGCCCGATCATCGCGTGGCTTGTTTTGTGGATACGAAAACCGGGAGTGCCCGATAATGGATACGAACAAAGAGGTATTGCTTTCTGTTGAGGGGCTTGTCAAGCACTTCCCAATTTATCGTGGTGTCTTTCAACGCCAGGTTGGCGCGGTTCACGCGGTGGATAACATCAGTTTTGAAGTCCATAAGGGTGAGACGCTTGGCCTGGTGGGCGAATCTGGTTGCGGAAAATCCACCGCCGGCCGTACAATCCTGCAGTTGTATAAACCTACCGCAGGCAGCGTTCGTTTTGAGGGTGTCGACCTGGTAAAGATGAAGGCCGAGGAGCTGCGCCTGTCGCGGCGAAAAATGCAGATGATCTTCCAGGATCCTTATGCCAGCCTCAATCCGCGTATGACCATCGGCGATATTGTTGGCGAGCCTTTGATGGTGCACAACCTGGCCCAGCCCAAAGAGATTGAACAGCGCGTTGCAGATTTGCTCGAAAAGGTTAATCTCAACCCCGATTTTGCAGCCCGTTATCCGCACGAATTTTCCGGTGGGCAGCGTCAACGCGTAGGTATTGCCCGTGCCCTGGCCTTGCAGCCTTCCTTCATCGTTTGTGATGAGCCCATTTCGGCTCTGGATGTCTCCATCCAGGCCCAGGTTGTCAACCTGCTCGAGGAGCTCCAGCAGCAGTTTGAATTGACCTACCTGTTTATTGCCCATGATCTCTCAATGGTCAAGCACATCAGCGATCGTGTTGCAGTGATGTATCTGGGTATTATCGTTGAGCTGGCAGACCGGGCCACCTTGTATCGCGATCCGCTCCATCCCTATTCCCAAGCTTTGCTCTCGGCTGTTCCCATTCCCGACCCGATCGCTGAAGAAACCCGTCAGCGTGTTATCTTGGAAGGGGATGTTCCTTCACCCGTTGACCCACCCTCGGGTTGTCGCTTTAGAACCCGCTGCCCAATTGTAAAATTGGGTATTTGCGACGTGGAACAGCCGGCTTTCCGAGAGGTAAAACCGGGTCACTTTGTGGCCTGTCATCTGGTTTCTTAAAGGAGGTGGTTTTCGACAAGAACGATTGTTGAAGGTAGTACCATATTAACCGATTTCAAATTTCTTAATTCGTTGAGGAGAAGAAAGATGCGTAAAATTTTTGCTGTAATTAGTCTGCTGATCGTCGCCAGTATGGTGATGTCGGCTTGTGCGCCCGCCGCCCAGCCCACCCCGCAGACTGTTGTTCAGACCGTGGTTGTTGCCGGCACCCCGCAGGTTCAGGTTGTTGAAGTAACCCCCACTGCCGCTCCGGCCAAGGATTTCGCTTCCAAAGACCCCACCACCATGGTTGTGGCTGTTTTTGGTGAGCCTGAGACCCTCGATCCCGCCCTGGCTTATGAAACCGCCGGTGGCGAAATCATCCAGAACGTCTATGACAAACTGATCACCTACGATCGTGAGAAGCCCACCACCTTCGTACCTGAACTGGCCTCCGAAATGCCCGCCATCTCCGCTGATGGCAAAACCTACACCTTTAAGATTCGCCCTGGTGTCAAGTTCCACAACGGCAACGATTTGACCCCCTCCGATGTGGCCTACTCCTTCCAGCGCGGTATTATCCAGGGTGGTAGCGCTTCCCCGCAGTTCCTGATGGTCGAGCCCTTCTTTGGCATCGGTCTTGCCGATATCACTGATTTGATCGACTCCGCCCTCATGGACGACCAGGAAGCTCTTAAGGGAGCAGATGCTGCCAAGGTGAAGGAAGCCTGCGAAAAAGTTAAGGCCGCTATCGTGGCCGATGACGCCGCTGGCACCGTTACCTTCACCCTGGCCCAGCCTTGGGGTTTGTTTATCGCCACCATCGCCAACTCCTGGGGTGCCGTTATGGACCAGCAGTGGGTTGCTGAAAATGGTGGTTGGGATGGTTCCTGCGATACCTGGCAGAACTTCTACGGCATTACCTCCGATGCCGATCCCTTCACCGACAAGATGAATGGTTCTGGCCCCTTCAAGCTGGAATCCTGGACCAAGGGTCAGGAAATTGTTCTTGCTCGCAATGACAACTACTGGCGCACCGAACCCGCTTGGAATGGCGCCCCCACCGGCCCCGCCAAGTTGGCCCGTGTTGTAATCAAGAAGGTTGATGAATGGGGTACCCGCTTCGCCATGTTACAGGCTGGTGATGCTGACCTCGCTACCGTCAACCGCACCGATATTGCCCAGATCGACCCGTTGGTTGGCGAGCTCTGCCTTTACAACAACGACAAGAATGACTTCGATGCCTGCGTAGCCTCCGGCGACCAGCCCTTCCGCCTTTACAAGGGCGCGCCGCCAGTTACTCGTACCGATGCCTTCATGACCTTCAATATTGCCACCTCCCCCGAAAGCCCCAACCCCCTCCTGGGTTCCGGCAAGTTGGATGGGAATGGTATCCCCGCGGACTTCTTCACGGATGTTCATATCCGCCGCGCTTTCAACTACTGCTTTGACTGGGACACCTACATCAACGATGCTCTGGCTGGCGAAGCTGTTCAGTCCGTTGGTATCTTGCTGCCCGGTATGCCTGGTTACGATCCTGCTGGCCCCAAGTACAACTTCGATGCTGAGAAGTGCGCCGCCGAATTCAAGCTCGCCGATCTCGACAAAGATGGTATCGCCGCTGGTGATGACCCCGAAGGCGATGTCTGGACCACTGGTTTCCGTATGCAGGTTGCTTACAACATCGGTAACACTGTTCGCCAGACCATTGCTGAAATCCTGGCCGGCAACGTCGCCGCTGTCAACGAAAAGTTCGCTCTCGAGATCATTGGTCTCCCGTGGCCCACCTTCCTCAAGCAGCAGCGCGCCAGCGCCCTCCCGATGTTCTTCTCCGGTTGGGTTGAAGATGTTCATGATCCCCATAACTGGTTCCAGCCCTACATCATTGGTACCTATGGCCGCCGCCAGAAACTGCCCGATGATCTGACTTCACAGTTCACCGAGCTGATTAATGCTGGTGTTGCTGAAACCGATCCTGCCAAGCGCACTGAGATCTACACCAAGGTCAACCAGCTTGCCTTCGACCAGTCTCCCCAGATCATCCTGGCCCTGGCCACCACCCGCTCCTACCAGCAGCGCTGGGTCGATGGTTACTACTACAACCCGATCCAACCTGGCTTCTCCTACTACCAGTTCTCCAAGAAGTAAAAACTAGCTCCATCCTGGCAGGGGTCCGTAAAAGACCCCTGCCAGTCTTTCTTCAAAAAGGTTGTACCCAGACATTGACGTTGGGATACTATTCCAGCTTCAATTTGTGTGTAGGACCCAA
The DNA here is from genome assembly GCA_903908605.1 of uncultured Anaerolineae bacterium. Taxonomy (GTDB): domain Bacteria; phylum Chloroflexota; class Anaerolineae; order Anaerolineales; family Villigracilaceae; genus UBA5195. The sequence goes on along the minus strand of CAIVSQ010000321.1, from coordinate 14,391 downwards.
TCCTTTCTCGCAAGGTGATAACCGATGATTGCATATATTATTCGTCGCTTGATGCTTCTACCGCTCCTGCTTTTTGGTGTAACCGTGATGATTTTTGGGATGCTTCAATTTCTCAGCCCGGTGGAGCGCTCTGCGCTGTACGTGCGTGACATTCCCAAGAATGAAAACGTCGTATCTGGCATCATCAAACGTTACGGCTTTGATAAACCCATCTATGTGCAGTATTGGCGCTGGTTGGCTGGCTTCAGTGATGACAACAAGGAATTTCACCCGGGTATTTTGCAGGGCAATTTTGGTTATTCCCGCGTGGGTTCCCAACCGGTCATCGATCTGATCAAACAGCGCTTCCCCGCTACGCTTGAACTGGCTCTCTGGAGTATCTTCCCGATTATTGGTATTGGTCTCTGGCTGGGGGTCCAGGCCGCCGTGCACCATAACGGCTGGTTTGACCAGGTGGCGCGTATCTTCAGTATCATCGGCACATCCTTCCCCACTTTCGTGTTTGGCTTGTTGATGCTGATGATTTTTTATGCCAACCTGCGTTGGTTTCCACCGGGTCGCATCTCGGATTGGGTTAACCAGGATATCGCCGCCGGTATCTTTAAGCAGTACACTCACTTGATGACCGTCGATGCCATCATCAATGGGCGCCTGGATATTTTCATCGATTCTCTTAAGCACATGATATTGCCCGTCCTGACGCTTTCATACATTAACTGGGCGACTTTCCTGCGTGTGACGCGCTCTTCCATGCTTGAAACCCTGCGCCAGGAATATGTCACTACCGCCCGTTCCAAGGGTCTCACCGAGCGGGCAGTGATTAACAACCATGCCCGGCCCAACGCGCTCATTCCGATTGCCACCCTGGCAGGTTTCCAGGTGGTCAGCCTGCTGGGCGGCGTGGTCATTACCGAGACGGTCTTCACGTATCCCGGCATTGGTTCCGCTGCTGCCGCCGCCGCTGCACAGTTGGATGTGGTCACAACCCTCGGTTTTGCCCTGTTCAACGGATTTGTCTTGATCCTGGCCAACTTGATGGTCGATGTCATGTATGGCTTTATTGACCCGCGTGTTCGCCTGGCGTAGGAGATATTATGAACCAGACCCCACCCCTCACCTTGCCAAAACACATACAATCAGAAACGATCGCCACCCGCAAAATTGGCCGGTTGGAACGTTTTCTTGGCCCCGATAACTACCGTGTTATCAAGGGCTTGTTTACCACCCCCGCGTCGATCGCAGGTTTTTTCCTGATTGCTTTTTTTGCTCTCATAGCACTCGGTGCCCCGCTGATCGCCCCACCGCTGCCCAACCGCGATCCCTACAAGATCCCACGCGATGGCTTTAGCCCGGATCCCAAGCCCCCAATGAGTGAATGGAAACGTACTCCCCCGCCACTGCCTTTTTGGTGGAAGTCGATCATGGGTACCGATAAATGGGTGCATCTCTTTGGAACAGCCAGTGGCCAGTGGGATATCTTCTATGGCGTCATCTGGGGCACACGAACTGCCTTCTGGACAGGCATCCTGATTACCAGTCTTACATTGTTGATCGGGGTGCTGATAGGCACCGTGTCCGCTTTCTACGGTGGTTGGCTCGATAATGTCATGATGCGTATTGTCGATATCTTCCTGACACTCCCCTTCATTATGGCTGCCTTGATCCTGGCGGCAGTGCTGACGCCAAAATTAGGCCGGAGTGTGTTGCCGACCGTCATTGCGTTGATCGCCTTTGGTTGGATGGGCTATGCGCGCTTGGTGCGCGGCGATATCCTCTCTGTACGCGAACGTGATTATGTCCTCGCCGCCCGCGTCATCGGCGTAAAGGACAGCCGCATCATGTTCTCTCACATCCTGCCCAACGCCATCTTCCCCACCCTGGTGATTGCCTCACTGGATGTTGGTACCTACGTATTAAGTTTCGCCGCCCTTAGTTTCCTGGGGATTGGTACTGATATTGGCTACGCTGACTGGGGCCAGCTGCTCAGTTTTGCGCGCTCTTGGATCACCAGCCTGGGTACCTACTGGTACATCGTTGTTTTCCCGGGTCTTGCCCTGGTGTTCTATGTGCTGGGTTGGAACCTGGTCGGTGACGCCCTGCGTGACGTGCTTGATCCTAAGATGCGTGGAAGTAAATAATTGAAGTCTCCAGGCGGGCGTAATAACTACGCCCGCCTGCTTTTTTAACTATGAAAAACAAGCTGATCTTTTTGTTGGTTGTTTTGGGGGTGCTAAGCCCGGCTCTTATCATTGTTACCCAGCCTGCCTCTGCGCAGGAAATCACGCCAACCCCCACACCTCCGGGCATGACCTCTCCTATGGATTTAATGGTGCCCCCGCCCCTCGGGGACAATCCAGATCAGGCTGACTACGGTGCCCAGGTCTATTATTATGTCTGTATGGCCTGCCATGGTGACAAAGGCCAGGGGCTGACCCCCGAATGGATGGAGGAGTGGGATCTTGGTAAAAATTCCTGCTGGGAATCTCGCTGCCATGCCGCCAATCATCCTCCAGAAGGGTTTAAGCTGCCCCGCAAAATTCCCGGGGTGATCGGTCCGGTACTAACCGATCGTTTTAGCAACGGATTGGCTTTGCATGACTACATAAAAAAATACATGCCCTGGCACGCCCCCGGTACCTTAAAAGAGAACGAATACTGGCAGGTTACTGCTTTCCTGCTGCGTTCCAACGGGCTTTGGAAGGAATCGAGCACAATCGACGCGGACAATGCCGCGTTGTATATCATCCATATCAAGCTTCCCACCCCAACACCGCTTACACCCTTCTCGCCGACCTATTCCAACAATGTGATGGCGTATGGGTTCGTGGTTTGTATTTTGATCTTGATGGGCGGTTTGCTTTTGCCCCTATGGTTGTCTTCCAGAAAAACAAAATCGGCAGACGAGGATAGCTAACCCGTTCGCGGACCCTGGTTTCAATATGAAAAGGTAATTTATCGCCCGGGTAGGAAGGATCCCCCGTGCACAAAGATGTTTCGTAGAAATTCTTTTTCCTGCAGGTCGTCCAGGTAGACTCCGTTGCGGCTGCGTGAGGAGTGCAGTACCTTCCAGCCGCCCATGCAGATGCCCACGTGTGTGATGCGTCGTTTGCCCTCACCCTCGCCGAAGAAAAACAGGTCGCCTGCCCGGTAAGGGGCTTCGACTCGTTGGCATTGGGCTGATTGCATGTCCGCATCGCGCGGAATCTCAATCCCAATCCAGCGGTGCGCCAGGCGTGCAAACCCTGAACAATCAATCCCATTTCCTGCCGATCCGCCCCATAAATACGGTACACCAATCATGCGTTGTGTGTCGCGCTTGATCATATTCCGTCTGGCGGCATATGTGCCTGGAAATTCCGATAGCGCGCGCAAATCCTTTTGTTTTATCCAGCCAACTTTGTGAGCCTGTATCTGTGCCCAGCCGCCCTGGGTTGAAAGCAGCTCAACTTGTGTGCCGCAGAAAATACGCGTCAGAACTGCGGCTCCATTCATCGGTTCCGCCAACAACTCTACCGAGGGGGCCAGCACAATGTGATTGGCTTGTGCAGGCAGGTTCGCACTCAGGTAAGGTTTATACGTCCAACCCAGGTAGCCATCCATCTGCCTGGTAAAAACCCAATTTCCCTGTTCTTCGAGGATCTCCACCCTTTCGCCAAAGACCAACTGGCTGGACATTTCAGAAATAAAGGAGGTCGAAGTGTGCAGACTGGTCAGGTTGGTCCCGACCGCCATTACCGGGTTGCCGGGTTTACGCAGGATGTTCACCCCTTGTGCATCCACCTGCAAGCCGCCAAACTGGCTGTTGAGCCGTCCTGACAACAGCTCTAGCTGGTTGTTGTCTAATACACGCCCGCCCAATGCCACCAGTCCCTGTTGATGAGACTCAATTTCGATCTTGAAAACATTGGTCCGTTCATCAGCGTAGGTCTTGGCAAAATTTTGAATAAATTCTTTAATTTGATCGATCATACTTGCTCCAATCCTGTAAGTTCGTATTGGTTCTTCTCTTATTGTAGCGTATCTTCGTAGCTATTCCTGTTTTGATCTGCTCTTTTTTCATCTGTAGCTTGGCCTTGAGTTGAATTGTGTGTGATAATTTGAACAAGGTGTTGTCTATCGTTATAACCCATGTTCCGTTTTTCCAGCCCATCCTTACAGATGCGGGACCCATAAAAAATTCCTGCGGTGCTATTGCCATTCGGGAGACTATCCATGAAGATTACGATTGAACCCATTTGCCTGAACCTGAAAACCACATTTCGTATTGCCCACGGTGCCGATGACCAGCGCTTTAATGTATTGGTGCATCTTGATGAAGGGGTCGGTGAAGCGCCCGCCGTTCCCTATTATGGCGAAACTCAGCAAGGTATTGTCGATTATCTGCAGCACCTGCCCGATCTGGGCGATGACCTGTTTGATATCGATGGTGTCCTGGCTCGTCTCCCGCCTGGCTCACGTGCTGCCCGGGCAGCAGTTGATATAGCTTTGCACGACTTGTGGGGCAAACGCCTGGGTCAGCCGCTTTACCGCTTATTTGGGCTTAATCCAAATAACTTACCGCTGACTTCCTTTACGATTGCGATGGATGAGCCTGAGGTGATGGCGCGCCGGGCAGCCGAGTCCGGTTACCCGATTATCAAGGTCAAGTTGGGTGGCGGCGAAGGCGACCTCGCGATAGTGGCTGCCATTCGCCAGTCCACCACTGCTCGTTTAAGAGTGGATGCCAACGCCGGTTGGAGCCGTGAACAGGCTTTGCGTCTCATCCCACGGCTGGCCGAATATGATCTTGAATTTGTCGAACAGCCACTCGCGGTGGATGATATTGAAGGCTTCTTCTGGCTCAAGGATCAACTGAGTAAGCAAAAAATTACCCTGCCAATCTTTGCCGATGAAAGCGCCAAAACATCCAGGGAAATTGCCAGCCTGGCGGGCGCGGTGGATGGCGTGGTGGTGAAATTGATGAAAACAGCCGGGTTACGCGAGGCCCTGCGCGCTATCCACGTCGCCCGTGCCTATGACATGCAGATCATGCTCTCCTGTATGGTCGAGTCATCTGTAGGGGTCACCGCCGCCGCCCACCTTGCGCCCCTTTGTGAGTATGCCGACCTGGATGGACCACTTTTGATAAAAAACGATCCCTATCGTGGCTTGAAATATAGCGGTGCTTCCTTCAGCCTTCCATCGGGTGCTGGTATTGGCCTGGAAAAAATATAATTGATTGGCGTTGTGTCCCTCACGCGAAAAATGAGGATGGCGTAGCGACCGGGCTCTTGTTCCGGCTGAGTGGTGATGTTTTTGAGAATTAGGCCTCATTTATAAAGGACGAATTCTTCAGGCTGGTCAACCAACGTCTGGCTTATGCGATTCCTGCCAGGATTGGTACTTTGTCTCTCTGTTATTAAGGCGAATAATGGAATGCCCGGGGCGCCGGGTTGGAAATTTCACTCCCCTGTTCCCCTTTCTTTAGTTTAATATCGTCAGATTGTATGTGTGCAAGTTGCAGGGCTATTGCAGCACCGGATTTGCCACCTATCTTTTCCACTCTACGGTTTTCAATGAAGGCACCGCCTGCTATAGTGGTGGTCTGGCTTTTCCCCAAAAATTCAGCTGCCAACACTGTCTTTCTTTGCCTTTTACACTCCATGACGGGGCTTCGACCGTATGGCAGGTCAGGATGAATGTGCGAACCCGAAAATCAAAAGGCGGGGAGAGCTGATGTCTTCGGCACATACACGATCGGTATAGTGAGCTACATTCCAACAGCAAACCGGGCCAATTTTGTCATTTCGCCAGGATTTCCAAATTGTGAGGCTTTTTTATTTGACATAATAGTGTATTATTTTATGGTAATCTTATGCACGCGATCAGTTGGCGTAAGGCTTGATCGATAGCGTAAGTTACGGTAGGATTCTGCATCGCCTAGAAATCGGTGCACCAATGGAGAGGTATATGTCCAGGAAGAAAAAATTCCTGTTTTTGATTTTGGTCGTTGTATTGCTTCCGCTTTCAGCCTGTGGGCTGGATCCATTCCAATCCCTGCCCATTCTGGTGCCTGTACAAACCCCCACCCCTCCAGTTCTTGAGGTTAGTAAACCCGCCCCTCAGCCCAGCCCCACCCACACCCTGCCGCGTGGCCTGACCGTTTGCCTGGGCCAGGAACCCAATACACTCTACCCCTTTGGAACTCTTAATTCAGCCGCGCGCAGTGTGCTCGGCGCGATTTATGATGGCCCCATTGATGTTTTTACCAATGGCTATCAGGCTGTCATCCTTGAAAAAATCCCTACCATTGAAAACGGAGAAGCCCAGCTCGCCCCGGCGGCTGTAAAACGTGGTGACCCGGTTGTCGATGCGCATGGTAATTTTGCCATCCTCGATTTTGGCCTGGATGTGCTGCCCAGTGGGTGTACTCAAGATGCCTGTTCCATCAAATACGACGGTCGCGCCGATTTGAAGATGGACCAATTGGTCGTCACCTATAAGATGCTGCCCAACCTCACCTGGTCCGACGGACAGAAGCTCACTGCCGATGATTCGCTTTTTGCTTTTGAATTAGCATCAGCACCAGCTACCCCTGGTTCCAAATATCTCATCGATCGCACGGCTTCCTACGAAGCGGTTGATGATTTGACAGTTCAGTGGTGGGGAGTTCCCGGTTTTGTAGACCCCACCTATCAGGCTAATTTCTGGTCACCGCTTCCACGCCATCTGTGGGGCAAGGTTGCACCGGAAGAGCTTGCCAAGGGCAATGTTCAGGCATATCCCCCGCTTGGTTGGGGACCCTATGTCTTTAAGGAATGGTCCTCAGGCAACTACATCAGTCTCGAACGTAACGCTTCCTATTTTCGCTTTGCTTCACAAAACCTGCCACGTTTTGATACGCTCACTTTCCTATTTGTAAAAGATGCGGTTGCCGGGATCAGTGCCCTGGTCTCCGGGCAATGCGATATGCTCGATACCAGCTTGCGTCTGGAAAGTGAAATAGATTTACTCACAGAACTGCAGCGCAGCGAACAGGTCAAGCTGCTTACTTCCACCACCCCATTGATTGAACGGCTGGATTTTGGCATTGTTCCCTCCGCCTATGATGATCTTTCGATGGTTGGTGATCGTGTGGATTTGTTCGGAGATGTCCGCACCCGCCAGGGAATTGCCTTCTGCCTGGATCGTAAAAAGGTGGTCACTACGGTCTTGGCCGGTCTCTCAGCGATTCCTGAAACTTTTGTTGCTCCCTCGCATCCATACTATAACCCCAACACTGCCAAGTTCCCCTTCGACCCCAATTCTGGCAGTGCCATGCTTACCCAGGCAGGTTGGTTGGATGATGATAATGACGCTGGCACGCCTCGCGTGGCCGATGGTGTAAAAAATGTACCCAACGGCACCAAGCTGGTCGTCAGCTACTGGACAACCTCCGCCCTCCAGCGTCGCCAGGTCAGCGAAATTTTGGCTGATTCCCTGTCTCAGTGCGGGGTGGGTGTTGATATAAAATATTACAGTCAGGATGAATTTTACGCCTCCGGTCCCGAAGGCCCCCTGTTTGGTCGCAAGTTTGATCTGGCGGAATACGCACTGGGTACCATTGGTACCGAACCCCCGTGTTCCTGGTTTGTAACCAGCCAGGTGCCGACCAAATTCAACAAATGGTTGGGAATCAACATCAGCGGTTATACCAATGCCGATTATGATGCGCTGTGTGCTCAGGGGATGCGCAGACTGCCTGGTAGTGCCGAATACAAGGATGCCTATGACAAAGCCCAGGTGATTTTTACCAATGACTTGCCATCCGTCCCTCTATATGTACGCATCAAAGCAGCCGCCACCCGGCGTGATATGTGTAATTTCGCCTTGGATGCTTTTGCGGTCAATGACCTATGGAACGTCGAGGAATTTGAGTTCGGACCTGCTTGCGGGCAGTGATCATTCCCTAATTGGGTAGTTGCGATTCTGGATGTTTTTGGATATTATTATATAAAAAACAGCCCCATTATCGTTTTTTTTCTTGACTGGCAAAAAGCCATGTGCTATAAGTGATTTCTGCCGGTTTAAATTCCTGTTATTTTATTGTTTCGGGATAGGAAAATATTCCGACAAGGAGGCTACTGTCATAACTTTTGTAGAAAATTGTTTGTCAGTAACACCATCTTATTTCCATCCACTTTCTCTAGGAGGAGAACCAAAATGTTACGAAACCGTTTGATGACCATTTTTGGTCTGGTCCTGATTGCTAGCATGGTGCTTTCCGCTTGCGGAACGCCCACTGCTGCACCCGCGACTGAACCCCCGGCTGCCCCCGCGACCGAAGTTCCCGCACCTGTTGAACCCACCGCTGTTCCCCCCACAGCCGAACCGACCAAGGTCCCCGTTACCCGCAAGGGTGGCTGGCTGGATGAGATCGTTTTCTCTGTGGTTGCCAAGGACTCAGCTGTGACCCAGCTTAAAGCCGGCGCTATTGATATTTACGCCAACGGTGTTTCTTCTGCCGACCTCCCCAGCATCAAAGAAGCCGGTCTGAGCTACTCCAGCTCCAACGGCCTGTACTATGACATGATCTACAACCCGGCCGTTTGCAAAGACGAGACCATGCTCAACCCCTTCTCAGATCGCAAGATCCGCGAAGCCACCAACTGGATGTATGACCGCAACTATATCAACCAGGAAGTGTATGCTGGTGGTGGTCTGGCCAAGTTCTTCACCATCCAAACCAATGGTCCCGACTATGCTGAATTTGCTGATGTCGCCCGCGCGCTTGAATCCAAGTACGCTTACAACCCCGATAAGGCCAAGGAAGTTGTCAAGACTCAGATGGAAGCCTTGGGCGCCACCCTCGGCGCCGATGGTAAATGGATGTTCAAGGACAAGCCCGTTACCATCATTCTGCTGATCCGCCCCGATTCCGATGGCACCCGCAAGCCGATTGGTGATTATGTCGCCACCCAGCTCGAAGCCGTTGGTTTCACCGTTGATCGCCAGTACAAGAAAGCCTCCGAAGCTTCCCCGCTCTGGATCCAATCCGACCCGGTTGAATGCCTCTGGGGCGCTTACACTGCTGCATGGAGCTCCACCGCCATCAACCGTGATGAGAAGGATATGTTCCAGCAGATGTACCTGAGCACCTCTGTTCAGGGTATGCCCGTCTTCCTTGCCAATGCTTCCGATCCCGAATTCCAGAAGCTCGGCGATGACCTGGCCAATTCCGCCTTCACTACCCTCGATCAGCGCAAGGAAATGTTCGCCAAGGCCATGGAACTCAGCCTCCAGGACTCCCTGCAGGTCTTCCTGATCGACGGCAAGAACTATACCCCCTACCTCGATACCGTTCAGGCCACTTCCGACCTGGCAGCTGGTATTGAAAGCGCTTCAATCTACCCCTACACCCTGCGCTTCAAGGGTCAGGAAGGTGGCACCATGAAGTGGGCCACCCAGAACCTGATTGCTGATCCGTGGAACCCGATCGCCGGTGGCAACTGGACCTTTGACCAGGCTGCTGTTCGCGCCACCGCCAGTGGCGGCTTCATGCCCGATCCTTACACCGGTCTCCAGTGGCCTCTGCGCGCAGAATCCGCTGAAATCACCGTTCTCGATAGCCTGCCCCCCACCAACAAGACCCTCGATTGGGTTACCCTCAATACCGCTCCCGAAATCAAGGTTCCCGCCGATGCGTGGGTTGATTGGGATGCCAAGGCTGGTACTTTCGTCGCCGCCGGTGATGGCAAGACCGCCAAGGTCAAGTCCGTTGTGACCTACCCTGCCGACCTCTTTGACACCGTCAAGTGGCATGATGGCAGCAATTACTCGGTCGCCGATGTCGTTATGGGCATGATCATGACCTTCGACCAGGCCAAGACCGACAGCCCCATCTACGATGAAGCCGCTGTTCCCCAATACGACTCCTTCATGTCCTCCTTCAAGGGCGTCAAGATCGCTTCCACCAAGCCGCTGGTGATCGAGTACTACTCCGATGTCACCACCCCGGATGCTGAAAACCTCGCCGTCTCCTGGTGGTCTGGTACCAAGTGGGACATGATTGCTGTTTCCAACCTGGCCGAAGCTGCTGGCGAACTGGCCTATTCGGCTGACAAGGCTGGCGCCAAGTCGATTGAATGGACCAGCTACATTGCCGGCCCAAGCCTCGATGTCCTCAAGAAATACCTTGATCAGGCCGCTGGCGAAGGTTATGTTCCCTACGCTGCCACCCTCGGTCAGTATGTCAATGCTGATGAAGCCAAGGCCCGCTACGCCAACACCGCCAAGTTCTTTGGCGACCACGGCCACTTCTGGATCGGCACCGGTCCGTACGTCCTCGACAAGGTCTTCCCGACCGAGAAAACCCTCACCCTCAAGAACTTTGCTGATTACACCGATCTTGCTGACCGCTGGGAAGTCTTTGGTGCTCCCAAGCTGGCCGATGCTCAGATCGATGGTGCCGGACAGCTCAAGATTGGTGATGAAGCTTCCTTCGATGTCTTCGTAACCTATGCTGGCGCTCCTTACCCGCAAGCCGAGATCAAGAAGGTCAAGTACCTGCTCTACAAAGCCAAGGGCGAAGTTGCTCTGGTCGGCGAAGCTGAATTCGTCGCCGATGGTCAGTACAAGGTCGTTCTGCCCGCTGATGTAACCGCCAAGCTCGAAACCGGCTCCAACAAGATCGAAATCGCCGTTATCCCGCTGCCCGTCAGTGTCCCGACCTTCACGAGCTTTGAGTTCGTGACCGCCCCGTAATTCGAAATTTAGTTTCAAACCGTATGTAATGCTAGGGGCAAGGAGAATATCCTTGCCCCTAGCAATCCTAATTTATCGAGGCAAGGACATGACATCTGGTAGCCAGTCAGGTTCGGGTTCTGAAAAGAAAAAAGCCACCAACTCCACCTTGGTGCGCGTGGCGCGTTACACCGGCGTCAGGTTGGTCACCCTGTTCATCACGATCGTGATCGGTATTTACCTGACGATTGTGATTGCGAACATGGGTGGGTATGTCGATGACATCATGCGCTCTGAAATTCGCGAGAACACCATGCAAAGAGTCATGGCTAACCCCGCGAACAAAGGTATGGATGTGGATACCAAGCGCAAGCTGATCGAGGATTTGATCAAAAAAGAGGAAAAACGCTTGCGCCTCGATATCCCGGTCGCCATTCGAAATTTTGGCTACCTCACCAATGCTCTACAAATGAATCTCGGACGTGCCATCAACATGTCCAGCGACAGCGGTTCCCGGCAGGTTCGCCTGATCATTCTGGAGCGTTTGCCTGCCACGTTGTTGTTGATGGGTTCATCCAACTTGTTGCTATTTTTTGCCAGCATTTACCTGGCGCTTTCTCTTTCCAGGAAATATGGTAGTTTTTGGGATAAGCTGGTCATTGCGTTCTCGCCGACCTCGGCTGCCCCAGCCTGGTTTTACGGTATTTTCTTCATCCTGATTTTTGCTGCTGTGTTCAAAGTCCTGCCATTTGGTGGGATGGTCTCAGCCCCTCCACCCGAAAACAAGGTGGAATACGCACTTAGCCTGCTGCAACACTTGATCCTGCCTGCTTCCTCACTGATTGTCAGCTCGATCTTCATCAGTATTTACAGTTGGCGCACCTTCTTCTTGATCTATTCCAGCGAAGATTATGTTGAAATGGCCAAGGCCAAGGGTCTTTTGCCCCGTGATATTGAACAACGCTACATTCTGCGACCAACCCTGCCCACCATCATTACCAATTTTGCCCTTTTAATTATTGGTTTGTGGGGCGGTGCCACCATTACCGAAACGGTATTCCTTTGGCCTGGTCTGGGGCGCACTTCCTTTGAAGCCATCGGGCTGTATGACACGCCCGTCATTGTTGGAACCACCATCATTTATGCCTATTTACTAGCCATAACAGTCTTTTTACTGGACTTTGTCTACGCCTTGGTTGATCCAAGAGTTAAAGTTGGCGGATAAAACTAATTATGAACTCAATTAAAAACGCTTTCCGCGAAATCATGCTCTACCCATCGGCCATTTTGGGCGTTTTCATCATCTTGCTATTTGTCGCTGAGGCCGTCTATGCCGTGGCGACTATTCCATATAACGAGGCAATTCGCCTTTGGCGTGGTGGTGAAGAAGTCTGGTACCAGAACCCGCGTTTCGCCCCCCCCGCCTGGACAAATCTCTTCTCAGAAAAGAAGTTGCCTGAATCATTTGCCGTCAAGAGTCTCGATGGCAAAATTACCAAAACAGTGACCAAGGGTGTTGGTGCCAGTTCGATTGAATTCACCTATGACTTCGATTTTTCATACGACGAATTTCCCCAGGAAATGTTGTTGTATCTAAAATCAACTTACACCGCAAAACAACCCTTCCTGTCCATTTACTTGCAGACGCCCGATAATCGCAAGGTGCGCATTTCGGATTTTGGTGTCTCCAAGACCCAGACCTTTCGCTTTTCACAGGAAGAGAAGCTCAAGCGCCGTCTGAAGGATCAGGCAATTATGACCGGGTTGTTTTCCATTCCGGATTCAAATCCACCTGTCCCTCTCAAGGGTAAGTACAAACTCATCCTGAATGCGGTCACATTTGAAGATGGCGCTGACATGGAAGTGGAATTTGTCTTCCACGGCTTGGTTTTTGGCCTGGCTGGTACCGATCACGCCCGCCGCGACCTGATGATCCCGCTTCTTTGGGGCGCGCCCATTGCTCTTTCCTTCGGTCTGATCGCTTCCCTGGGTACATCCGTCCTCACCATGATCATCGCGGCGCTGGGCGCCTGGTATGCCGGTTGGGTCGATGAACTCATTCAGCGTATCACTGAGGTTAACCTGGTTTTACCCTTCCTGAACATACTGATCATGATTGGTACTTTCTACTCGCGTAGTATTTGGGTGATCCTGGGTGCTACTATCTTGTTGAGTATCTTTACTGGCAGTATCAAGGGTTACCGCGCCATCTTCATGCAGTTGAAAGAATCAACCTATATTGAAGCGGCTCGTGCATATGGCGCCAGTAATGGACGTATTATTTTCCTCTATCTAATTCCTCGCATGATCCCCCTGTTGATCCCTGGCCTGGTCTCTGCCATTCCTTCCTTCGTGTTCCTCGAAGCGTCGCTGGCTGTGCTTGGTCTTGGTGACCCGGTTCTTCCGACCTGGGGAAAAATCATCAATGATGCCTGGTCAAACGGCGCCCTGTACAAGGGTATGTATTACTGGATTTTGGAACCCGCGGTTTTGTTGATGTTCACTGGCCTGGGTTTTGCCATGCTCGGTTTTGCGCTTGACCGTATTTTCAACCCCCGCTTGAGAGGTATGTAATCCATGGCTGAGAAGAAATTACTACGAGTCGAAAAACTGGTTTTACATTTCCGCGCTGGTAGCGGTGTGGTACAGGCTGTGGATGGTGTTGATTTTGAGCTCGACTATAACCGTGCGGTCGTCATCTTGGGCGAATCTGGCTGTGGCAAGAGTTCACTTGCCAAGGCTATTTTACGCTTGTTACCCCGTAACGTGGCAGCGTATAGCGGTCAGATCATCCTGGATGGCAAGGACATCATGCCACTCAACGAAGAAGAATTTCGCCAGGACATTCGCTGGGCAGCCATGTCCATCGTTCCCCAGGCGGCCATGAATGCTCTTAACCCGGTTCTCAAGGTTGGAGACCAGGTGGCTGAGCCAGCCATGGTGCATCTCGGAGTCAGCAAAACCGAAGCCCTCGAAATGGCTCGCAAAATGTTCCAGCATGTGGGTGTTTCAGCGGATTTCCTTGAGCGTTACCCATTTGAGCTTTCGGGCGGTATGCGCCAACGTGTTGCCATCGCCATGTCCCTGGTGACCTCACCCAGCCTGGTGATTCTTGATGAGCCCACCTCCGCGCTTGATGTTCTCACCCAGGCCAATATCTTCAATGTTCTCAAACGCATCAAGAAGGAATTGGGTGTCAGTTTCATCCTCATTACCCATGATATTGCCACATCCAGCGAGCTGGCTGATGATGTGGCCGTCATGTATGCTGGCCAGGTGGTGGAAATGAGTGATGCCGAGCGTTTCTTCTCAATGCCTTTGCATCCATATTCCCAAAAACTAATGTCCAGTGTTCCGCGTTTGCGTGGGACCCGCGAGTTGGAATTTATCACCGGTCAGCCGCCCAGCCTGATCAATCCCCCCACTGGTTGCCGTTTTGCCGCGCGTTGTACCATGCGCTTTGAAAAATGTGCCCAGGAACCGCCCGTCTTCGAAAAAGATGGCCGTAAAGTCAAGTGCTGGTTACATCAATAACAGGGAGCCGGGCATGTCTGATCAGATGACCAATACAATCGATAAAAATATTCCAGTTGCAGCTGAGACGGAAGATACCATCCTCTCCATCAAGGGTCTGCACGTTTGGTTTGAACTGCGCCGTTGGGGCTTTGGCAACGCCGGTTTTGTACGTGC
>CAIVSQ010000320.1 GCA_903908605.1 uncultured Anaerolineae bacterium | reverse complement strand
TACATCCTCCGAAATAAATTATTACATGCAAAAATAAATAACAAAAACATTGGCAATTTTGGTAACCTTGGCCTAGTATAAATTAACAATCAGAAGTAAATGCCCTGCTCCCGGAGTAATAAAATTGATAGGTACCAATATTCGACGTAACCCAAAACAAACAACGATGGTGTTTGTAGCTTAGTCTTCGGCAATCTTTCTATGTATTATGTTTTCCCATTGATCACTAATACAGGAAAAAATACTGATGTTCAAGCTTGCTAACGCAGAGATACCGGGTAAATTCATTCTTTGGCTCTGGTCTCTTCCCTTGTTTAGGCTGTATCCTTTTGGACTGCTAAAAAGCAGGCGACAAAATGTCCAGGAATTAATTCCCGTAGTTCAGGCATGCTTTCTGCACAAAGCGGCTGGGCAATCGGACAGCGGGTGTGAAAGCGACAACCCGAGGGTGGATTGACCGGAGAAGGGGTTTCCCCTTTTAAAATTGTCCGATTCCGTTGCCCCTCGATAAAAGGATCTGGAATGTTTACCGCCGATAGCAAGGCGCGAGTGTAAGGATGCAGAGGATCGTGATAGAACTCATTCTTTCTGGCAATTTCGACAATCACGCCCAGGTACATAACAACGACCCGGTCACAAATATGCCGTACCATTGAAAGATCGTGCGAAATGAATAAATAAGTCAGGTTAAACTTCTTTTGCAGATCCACCAAAAGATTGACGATTTGTGCCTGAATGGAGACATCCAGCGCTGAAATTGGCTCATCGCACACGATCAGTTCGGGTTGCAGCGCCAGAGCCCGGGCGATCCCAATCCGCTGGCGCTGCCCGCCGGAAAATTCATGCGGGTAACGGTTGACGAAGGCCGGATTCAACTTCACCAAATCTAGCAACTCCGCCACTCGATCATCGATATCTTTGCGAGATTTATTTTCCTTGTTGACTACCAGCGGGTCACTGATAATCTCGCCGACGGTCATGCGCGAGTTCAGACTGGCGTACGGGTCCTGGAAGATCATCTGCATCCGCCGGCGAATCTTTCGCAAATCATCTTGCGGAAGATGGCCTAGGTCTATCCCGTCAAAAAGCACCGAACCTGAAGTGGGGCGATAGAGCTGTAAGATCGTCCGTCCAGCGGTGGATTTTCCACAGCCTGATTCTCCCACCAGTCCCAGCGTTTCTCCTTTATACAGGTTGAAAGAAATCCCATCCACTGCGTGAACTACATTCGTCTTCCTTCGGAAGAATCCGTCATTATCATGAACCGGAAAGTGTTTCACCAGGTTCTCAACTTGCAGTAAGACTTTAGAAGGAGTGGCCATGCTTATACATTCCTGAGTTTGGGCTTGACCCAGCAAGCCACACGATGACCTGGGGTAATTTCTTCCAGAATCGGGTTTGCCTGGCGGCATGCTTCGATCACATAATTGCATCGCGGGGCAAATGGGCAATAATTTGGTTTCTGATAAAGAATGGGAGGAGCGCCATCGATGGAAACCAGTGGTTCACGCAGATCATAGTCCAACCTGGGGAGACTGCCCAACAACCCGAGCGTGTATGGATGCTGAGGATTGCGAAACAGCTCCTTGACAAGCGCTTCTTCGATGAAATACCCCCCGTACATGACGATCACCCGGCGAGCCAAGTTGGCAATAATCCCCAGGTCATGGGTGATCCAGATGATGGTCATCCCCAATTCATCACGCAGGTTTTTCACCAGTTCCAAGATTTGGGCCTGAATGGTCACATCCAGGGCGGTGGTCGGTTCATCGGCAATCAGGATCTGCGGTTTACAAGACAGCGCCATGGCGATCATCGCCCGTTGGCGCATTCCGCCTGAGAACTGGTGTGGATAATCGTTTAGGCGCTCCTTTGCCTTAGGGATCCCAACCATTTCCAACAGTTCCGCAGCGCGTTTACTAGCCAGGCCGTGGTTTAGACCGAGATGGACTTCAATAGTTTCGGTAATTTGCCGACCAATGGTCAGCACGGGATTTAATGATGTCATTGGGTCCTGGAAGATCATGCCGATCTGTGCTCCGCGAATTTTTTGGAGCTGATCTTCGCTCATTTTAAGCATATCCTGTCCGTGAAAAAGGGCAATACCAGAGGCAATCTTTCCTGGTGGGGTCGGCACCAAGCCAAGGATCGAAAGCATGGTCATGCTTTTTCCACAGCCGCTTTCGCCCACAATCCCGATGGTCTCGCCGTTTTCAACGGTGAACGAGACGCCGTTGATGGCATGAACCGTGCCATTCGGGGTAATGAACTGGGTTTCCAAGCCTTGTACATCCAACAATACATTTTCCATAGCAGCCCGATTCGAAACAATGATAAAAGGACGAAATACAGGGGGAGGAAGTGAATTAATTTCCTCCCCCTGTACCTGTGTTTATTCGTATAACTCAGAAGCCTTCAGGTTATTTGCGTGAAGCTGGCACTTCATTCGAAACATAAAGAGTATATACCAGCATACCGCCGGATTCGATGAAGGGCCAATGCCAGGCTGCGACACCAGTTTTATCGGCGTCCAACTCGGTGCCCTTCATGTAAGGTTTGTATATGCCACCGGGGGTAACGTGGTAGACGAAGATGCCGCCCACGTCGTTCACAAGAATCTTTTCAGCATCCTTGAACATTTGGTCGCGTTTGGCATTATCACCTACCAGAGAGGAAGCATCAGTCACCAGTTTATCAAACTCAGCATTCTTCCAGGCATGACGTCCGTTGGAAGTCCAGATACCTAACATGTTGGACTGATCGAGGTAATCGAAACCATAGGAAAGGAAGTAGAACGGCAGCTTGTGAGCATTAAGCGTATCCATGAAGAGTTTGGCCTCTTTGTTGGATACTTCAATATTGATTCCAAGGTTTTGCTGAAGCATGGAAGCGATCGCTGCCGCAATGGCCTTGTTCACGTCTGTTTCATTACGAGTCCACAATTCGATGCTCGGGAAGCCTTTGCCATCCGGATAACCGGCTTCAGCCAGGAGCGCTTTTGCAGCAGCAACATCATACTTATTGACATCCAGGGCTTTTAGTTCTTCGCTATTCGCACCGGGGAAACCAGGCATCAGGAACGAGTAAGCCGCATTTCCCTGGCGATTGACGATATTCTTGATAATGCTATCGCGATCAACAGCCTTGGCAAACGCCTGACGTACCTTGAGATCATCAAATGGTTTTTCATAAGTGTTGAACCCCAAGTAAAAAGTACGGAAATCACCGTAGCCTGGGTGGTATTCTTTACTGAGTTGTGGGTCGCTGGAAATCAACGCGATATCCGCCGGGGTAAAGGTTGTGGCGGAGTCAACTTCGCCACTCTGATAAGCGCGGAATTCGTTCGACAACTCACTGAAGGTAAAGATGATTTTTTCGATGTATGGTTTGAACTTGCCGGTGTAGTTCTTATTGGGTCCAAAGCTCATTCCTTTGCCTTTTGTCCATTCCGTCAAAATCCATGGGGAGGATGACACGGAGGTTTCAGGAGTGTTGTTGTAAAATTCGCCATATTTTTCAAAAGCAATCTTACTCATCGGTCGAATGTATAGGGCTTTCGATGGGAAGTAAGGGGAAGGGGCAGTCGTAATAAATTGCACGGTAAAGTCATCCACTTTCTTTACACCGATTTCGGATGTGGGTACCTCACCTTTGACGGCTTTATCCCAATTCACTATATCAGCCCAAAACCAGGTGAAGTCCCAAGCGTGTTTTGGGTCAGCTTGATATTGAAAGGTAAAGACAACATCATCCGCCGTGACCGGATTACCACTACTCCACGTCAGAGCAGGATCCATATGGAAAGTCCAGGTCATGCCATCCGCAGAGACATCCCAACTCAGCGCACCGGCAGGGATAAGCTCAAAATTCTTGTCGATGATGACAAAGGATGTGGACAAAAGGTCGGAGTTTGAATTTGCTGAGCGTTTATAAACGCTAACAGCAAAATCTACCGTAATTCCTTCTGGAGCCTGAATTCGAACTATTTGTTGGTCAAGTGGTGCGGCATCTGCTGGGAGCGCTACGCCCCAGGCATTGACAATAGCCCCGGCCGAGGCCGCAGCTGGCTGGGTGGGTGGAACCTGGGTGGATCCAGAATCCGACATGGGAGTATAAGTCGGGAGAATAGGCATGGCGGTGTTCTCAGGTGCGGACGTGGGTGTGTTTGCCTGACCGCAGGCAGTGAGAACCATTGTCAACACGATCAAAATTGTGAAAACCGTCCAGGCTTTCAATTTCAGTTGATGTAACATTCTTTTCTCCTGTTGAAAATAATAGAACCGATTGGGTTTGTATGTTAGCCTGGCTGGGGCCCACAAGGGCAGTGGAAAAATAGAGCCGTATTCCTCCTTTAATTATTTATTTGTATGAACTGTCTCAAAGTGAACAGTGTTGAAGCCAAATTAATACAATGTTACTGGTTGTACATGGTTGGATCGAGTGCATCTCTAAGCCCATCACCCAAAAAATTGAAACTGAGCATTGCCAAGGCAATGCTCAGTGTAGGAAATAAACCTATATACCAGTAAACGCGGATATATCCCAGGCTATCGCTTACCATCTTGCCCCAACTGGGGATTGGGTCATTGATTCCCACCCCGAGAAAGCTGAGACCCGCTTCAGCAAAGATGGCGTTAGGAATACCCAAAGCCAGCATAATGATGAGTGGGGGTAAGGCGTGCGGCAGCAAGTGCCGGATGATTACCCGCCAATCATCGGCTCCGTAAGAACGGGCCGCCGTCACAAACTCTCGTTCACGCAGCGCCAAGAATTGTCCGCGCGTTAACCGGCAGACCTCGATCCAACTGGTTGCTCCAATCGCCAGAATCACGTTTGGAATTCCGGTGCCAAGGATACTCATCAAAAAGATTGCAAACAAAAACCCAGGGAAGGCTGTCATCACTTCCAATAAACGCGAAATGGCGAAATCTACCCAGCCGCCCCGGAGCCCAGCCAGGGCACCCAGTGGCAAACCGATCCCAAAGGCAATTATCTGGACCGAAAAACCAACTAGAAGCGAGGTGCGCGCCCCATAAATGATCAGGCTAAGTAATTCGCGTCCGATTGGGTCTGTTCCAAACGGATGGGCAAAGCTCGGAAAACGAAGATTTGAATTTAAATCAGACTGACGATAGCTTGTGGGCGCCAAAACGTCCGCAAAAACCGCCATGAAGATAAATAGAGCGACGACGATCAGTCCGGCTGTTGCTAAACGATTTTTCAAGAAGGAACGTTTTGCATCCTGCCATAGGGTTCGACTTTGAGTGGCTGACACGTCTGAATTGGTCAATGTTGGGATGCTCATACATTACCTCTGCCAGTCAGGCG
>CAIVSQ010000319.1 GCA_903908605.1 uncultured Anaerolineae bacterium | reverse complement strand
TACTCACCAACCACCGCGATCCGTGATTTACTGAATTTGTATTGAACTAGATCCTGTAATCGATTTTCTGGAGAATATATTCTGTTCACCTTCGTTTTCCGATGAAAATAATTAATTCCTTAACTTTTTCAATGGTATGCTTACCCCATATTCCCCACTTCCAGCAACCTCACAATATCATCGTCCGAATGTTCCAAGCACTGAATGAACGCTGGCTGGATCGACACCGGCTTAATGATGTTATAGACATCTGCGCTACAACCCAGCTTCACCGTGGGATCGGTCTTCGGGATACTTGACAGGTAGCACTTGTATTCGCGTTCACCATGCTTTTCTCGAATTTACCCAGATGCGGCAGGATCAGTCGCGATCCTTGGCATCCTTGGCCTGGAAGGCAAATAAGTATAGGTTTTTAAATCCTATCAATTTTCTGAGCCAGTATTAGATAGCAGCAGGTCAAGTCGAATGCCCCACGCCTTATACTATGTAATTTGAACGATGACTTTTGAGTACCACCATCTAACCATGCTTCGATTCTGGTATCTACCCTCTCAACGCCCAAATACATTTATAACGTACCCACTTGGGAAACCTTTATTGAGATCAGTCCAACAAGATCGGCATATTCATGTAAGCGTAAGACCTCAGTTCCATAGGACCAATGAAAAAAAACGTCTGCTCTGTTTTTAAATAAGCTCTCGAATTTTTACGATTGCGTTAAATACTGGTTTTTCAACCACGCTTATATTGTCATTAAAATAAGCATAGTTGTTAACGTGCTATTGGCTGAATGACAACTTTTTCAATGGACAAATACATTATCATGGAATTTTCGGCATCGTCACAGGATATGTTGTCGAGCATGCCCGCTGTTGGCCGAGTGCTTTTACCGGAAAGCCTGGTGCATGTGCATATTCGGCCCAGCTAGATTCTTCAATCATTGCCCACCATGCATTGATCAGGTTGTTATTGTACAGTAATTCATCCGGAGGGATAACATTGTTATTTCCCTCGATAATGCTATGAGTATATTTTTGATCGTCCTGGTGAAAGCGAAGGTCAAGAACAAATGGACCAGCAGCGATCGCTCTCAACGTAAAAAAAACATATCCGCTCTCCAGGCATGCCCCTTTTTTTCCAACCCGTCTGAGTTCATCGTCCCATTTTTTCCACTGCTCAACCCGGCTTACCCAAAACTCACGCAGTGTGATCCCTGGCGCGATTTGTTGGGCAGCCTTCACCTGCATTGGTTGGCCTGAGCGATACCAGAAGTAGGCGGGGATAGCCAGCAATGCCAGCGCGCAAGCCCAAAAAATAAAACCGATCAGTTTTGAAATAAGTTTACCTATCATTCTATATGCTCCTTGTGTGTCAGGTTAGTAAACTTGCGAGTTGTGTATTGAGGGAATTGTAGAATAAGTTGTGTTGGAATAGTCTTAAAATTTCATCACTCTTGTATATATAGTCGAGTACTATTTTGCATATTGGCTGCACAAACCATTTCCAGTGCTGGAAACGCAAAAATGCCTTAAAGCACCACCCCGTTTTTTGCCCGCAAATAATATGTTTTGAATTGAATTTACAGAATTAAATGGTATTTTTCGAGGACACTTTTCCAGTAAATCAAGGATAAATTGCAAATATCTCACCTTTTTCACGGACAGAAGTCCAAATATCCCCTTTTTCTTTGAGGAACACTGAATTAATTTTGCTCAAATTACAGATAGAAATTCGTGCATTGGCCACCAAGGTGCCAAGGGCTGAATTTATGTTTTTAATCAATTCTTTCTGCGCCCGTTCATTCTCACAAAAACAATAGATCAATCCTCCAGTATAGTGAAAAAATGTCTTCCACTTAACTTCCGGATCCTGGTTCCCTTTTCGGGAGTCTCGTTCAACTTCAATAAAAATTACCCTGCCATCTTTTTGTGCTTTCATGTCGGGATTAAAAATATGACCACCCTCCAATTGAATTAAAGGACCATGCTCGATAACTTCGTAACCCGCCTGTTTCAACCAGTCGCTGGCAATGAGATTTAAACGAGTGTGCCCGTCTGTTTTATGAATTTTCTTGACCGAGTATTCATTCGGTACACTCTTCTTGCCAGTCAAAAGCCAATAGACAATTTCACCAAGTGGTGTTAATTCTACGATGCCAGGCGGTCTTCCTTTCAATCCGTCCCCTTTTGGATTGAAGTGATTGATAAAACCCATAGACGATAAATCTTTCAATACATCAACGGCAGCAGTGCTGCCTTTGCCCATGCCAAACTGACTTTCAATTTTTTCTTTCAATTCCGGGCTGCGGGCCAGTCCGGTCTCTCCCATAAAACGTAAGGCAAATGACTGGCGATCATAAAAAGGTTCTTTTTGCCATGTTTGAAAAAATGGTGGCAAATTGGAAACGTCCAAGGGATGATCATCAGCCGGGTTTGAAGCGGCATCCGTCGGGGATTTTCTTTCTATCCTTAGCTGTTTGATCGTTCGTTCCAGGACGTTTTTTTCGTCCTCAAGTTGTTTGATTTTGGATTCAGCAATTCTGTACTTCTCGTCAAAATTTAGAAGCCTTTGTGGCGAAGCCACTTCAGGGTTGTCACCAATTCGATTTTCTTTTCTAATCAGGATCGAAATTCGTTCCCGAATTACAGCAATTAAGACTTCGATTGAAATCTGGTTGAGATCCAATCCTTTATTTTGTTTTTCTGCCAGCCAATCACTGGCCACCTGCCCGGCAATATCCAGAAGGTACTTATTAGCCTGGACCCGATTTCTTTCAGCTTCATCCCGAAGACGAGTTTGAGTATCCAGTAGATTGGAAAAAATACTCTGGGTGAGTGGACTTATTGATGGATCCATTCACTTTGCTCCAGATGATCAAGTGTTTGCCTGGCAACCTGGAGAGCACTTTGAGCTAGAGCCAGATTATCGCTGGTCGGTGTCGTGACCCACTGCAACATGGCGCGTGAGGCTTCCAGATAAGCTCCCGTGGACTTAACCAGCAAAGACTTGGCCGGATAGGCAGCGGTTGGTGCCGATTGACTGTCCACATCTCTGGCAATATTAATAGCTTTATCCATGATTTTTTGTGCTTCGCGTGATTTCTCAAAAAGATCGCTTCCAAATTTACCAGAGAGAACTGATGAAATATCAGCATCCAGGGACAGCATCTGTGAATGCCATGTTGATATAGACTGCCGATAGTCCTCAACGGCTTTGATGTCCGGCAGCATTAGTATGGGACGATTGGATTTGTCCAATGGGGAAATCAAGAAACCAATCATAAATATCGCAAGTATAGCCAGCCCTAACCACAGCCATTTTGAGATCACAATCGGTTCATCGGTCATTGACTTGCTTCCTGGTTTTCTACTTCAGAAGCATCTACGACAGGTATCGAAAGGTTTTTTCTGAACGGAATTCTGCCTTCTGCTAGCATCTGCTCTTTCTTGCGTGCCCCTCGTTCCCAGTCTATATTACGAACGTACTCGGCGTCTTCAACGACGATTTCGAAGGTTGGGTTACCATTCGGTGCTCTTCTCATCTGAATATGCCCTTCGACATGGATACGGCTGCCTTTCATCAGATGTGCTTCAGCCTCTTCGGCTTTGTTGCCATAGAAGACGACTCTGAGGCCTTTAACTTCTCTGGTTTCATCGGTAGCGTTGACCATCAGGTACACACGCAGATAAGGCGATGGCTTGCCACCGATCGTAAAAATGTCATAATAGATGTCACTGGTAATGTCGCCTTTGAGTACAACGCGGTTGGTTAATGTCATTAGTCTGCTCCAAGGAATGAAATAAAAAATGCGCTCCCGGTATTGGGGAACGCATCCTGTCTGCAGGTACATTTTCTCCTGGGAACGCTACACGAGTATTATTTTATGTGGATTAGGGGTATTGTCAAGCTGGTTTTGATTGCAGATTGGTAATAAGGTTAGATGACGATCATTGAATCTGCAGAGTGTCATTAAAATCACCAGTCTCTGGGTCTTGGTAAAAGGAGTGATGTAATCTTTGGTGGTATACGCAAAATTTCAAAATTCCAATCGTGATCAATGAATTACGGTTCTAATCAGAAATAAAAATTAGAAGACCAAAAAGGTTTTTTCCAAAATGACTCAATAGCAAATTATGGAGTACAATATTTATTGTAACAATAACATCAGATACTGATGTTTTGTGCACACAGAATATT
>CAIVSQ010000318.1 GCA_903908605.1 uncultured Anaerolineae bacterium | reverse complement strand
GGGCTGGCAAGACGACCATCATCAACCTGCTTACCCGTTTCTATGAAATAAACGATGGCAGCATCACCATTGATGGGGTCGATATCCGCGACATTTGCAAGACGGATCTGCGTCGCAAGCTGGGGCTTGTGCTGCAAGACACCTTCTTGTTTTCTGGATCTGTGCTGGATAATATCCGTTACGGCAGGTTGGATGCGAGCGACGAGGAGTGTGTTGAGGCCGCCCGGCTGGCGGACGCGGATCATTTTATCCGTCAGCTACCACACGGTTACCAGACCAATCTCTCGGAGCGGGCAGGCAACCTCAGCCAGGGTCAGCGCCAATTGCTGGCAATTGCACGCGCCATCCTGGCGGACCCGGCTATCTTAATCCTGGATGAAGCCACCAGCAGTGTGGATACCCGTACCGAGGTACGCATACAGAAATCCCTGCTGCGCCTGATGCAAGGGCGTACCAGTTTTGTAATCGCGCACCGGTTGAGTACCATTCGTGATGCTGACCAGGTATTGGTTATTCATGATGGCGAGATTGTTGAAAAGGGTACTCACAACCAGTTATTAGACCTGAAAGGTTTTTACCACCACCTCTATCTGAGCCAGTTCAAAGGTCAGGAGATTTAATCTTCGTTTACACCACCCGGCCTTTCCACACCGCGCCGCCGTGACGTATTTTCCAGCGCGCGGCTTGCAGGGCGCTGGCTGCCAGTGCCAGAATGGAAACAGGCATGATCAAGGCTTCCTGCCAGCGTTGATGATGGATGCGCGCGCCTAGCAAGCGCATCCCTGTACCCAACAGGATGGACACCAGGGCTGGAATACGTTCTGTACTTTTTATGAGTAAAAGCCACGGGAACACAAACAGCCAACATTGCAATAGCACCGCCAGTAGAATCGGCCATAACCGGTTGCCTGATGATCCCAACAGGCTTTTGGCAGTACCGTCCCGTACCTCGGCCCAGTTGGTATACATGCGGCAGAAGATAAGGCGATTGGCTTCGACCAGGCGCAGGCGCAATCCCGCAGATTTGATGCGGCGCGCCAGGGTGATATCATCCAGCGGGTTGCTGGCGATGGCAGCATGCCCCCCACAGCGCAGGTAGGCCTCACGTCTGAAAAGCAGTGCCTGCCCAATGGCCGCTGCCATGGAGGAATGCGGCAGGTGGTGGGCCGCCAGGATGGGCAGGTAAAACATGACGGTCAGTGGTATCAGCGGCACTACCAGTCGTTCAGCCATGCTAATAGTTTTCTGAGTCGGCCAGATGGCCAACAGGTCGGCCTGGCTGCGTGCCAGGAAAACCAGGGCGGCCGGCAGGGCAGCCGGTTGCCAGTGCACATCTGCATCTGTAAAGAGCAGGCAATCCCCGCGGGCAGCCTCGGCAAGTTGGGCACAGGCCCAGTTTTTCCCGGCCCAACCAGTGGGCAGGGGCATACCTTGCAACAGGCGAATGCGCGCATCCCGCGCTGCATATTGGGCGACGATGGCGGCTGTTTGGTCGGTGGAGTGGTCATCCAGGACGAGAATTTCCAGCCGGTCCAAGCGACAGGCCGACCAGGCCTGGAGGGTATCGGGCAGGTTGCGGGCTTCATTGCGGGCTGGGATCAGCACCGAGACAAACGGGGGATCGCCTGGTTTGGTGACCAGTAACCTGGGCCAGGTAAGCGCATTCAGAATGGTAACCAGTGACAGGAAACACAATGGAACCACCAGTAGCAGGGTGATCATTTTTATTGTCTGCGCAGGATTGGTGCGGTTAGGAAGCCTTGCCGGTGTGTCCAGGCCATCAGGAGGATGTGCAGGATGAACAACAGGATCCAGACCGGGTTGGGATGTAAAGCCAGCAGGTAGGCAAGAGTCCAGAGCTCGGTAAAAAGGATCACCCAGGCATCTCCTTGAATTAAAAATCGAAATAACAACAGCCCACTCAGTATGACCGCGGGCAGCTCAAGCAGGCTGATTCCGATCCATACGCCAAGGATGGTTGCCAGGCCTTTGCCCCCGCGGCCGCCCAGCAGCGGCGAGAAGATATGCCCGAGGGTTGGGGCCAGTGCCACGGGGATCAGTTGGTAACCACGCAGGCCGAAAATATAATAGGCCAGACCAACAGGCAATGCAGCCTTGCTGATATCCAGCAGGTAGGCTGGCAGGCCGGCTCTCCAACCGCCTGTGCGCCAGGCATTGGTAGCGCCCGGGTTGCCATCGCCCACCTGGCGCAGATCAGCACCTGCGCTCCAGTTCGCCAGCCAAAGGGAGAACGGCAGCATTCCCAGTAAAAAACCAAACAATGTAAAAATAAATGCGCTTGTTGCCATGGACATCTTCATTGGCTCCCGGATGTGTGATTTGAGCGCTACTATTATAACAATGGCACCAGATTAACGTTGATGTAAGTGATCCACTGAAGGTAGAGGTTATTTTTGTTACGGTCGACAAGGCTCGACCCCTGCTCGAGCCAGCTATGGGGTATTTTGGTTGGTTTGAATTTGCTGAAGGTGGTTGGTTTTGCTGTTTTCAGCCGGCTGTTTGAATTAGCGAGCTGGTAGTGCGATAGATAAATAAGTCAATGGCAATAATATTCTTAGCGAGAACTGCTTGTTCGCGAAAGAAGTGACGAATGTAAGCTGAGTGAGGGTCTACCTTGGTGAACCGGGGATTACATGTTGCGGATGAGTGGCAGCAGATGGTGGATGGTTGCTTTCACATCTGCTGGGTCTGAGTCGATTGGCGCTAACACCAGCGAATCAGCACCAGCTTCGATAAGTGCTTGTACGCTTGCTGCGGCTTGTTCGGGCGTGCCAGAAGCCGAAAGTGCGTTCACCCAGGCATCTGGCAATTTTGAAGCAGCCTGGGCAGGGCCTCCGTATTTGTGAATGAGGGCTGGGGCTTCTTCGGCGATTCCAAGCGAAACGAGATGAGGGCCACCGTCCTGGATGCATTCTGCTATCCAATGCCTTGCCATTTCACGGGCCTGGGTGCCAGCCGGGTTGACCTTGCAGGCAACAGAAACGCTGCACACATGCTGGCTGCGCCCAGCTTCGCTGCAGCCCGTTTGGATGTGCTCTTTGCCCCAGCGTACATAGTTGGGCGAGGATAAGATCGACATCAACGTACCGTCACCAATTTTTCCTGCCAGGCGCAAGGTTTTTTCACGCACGCCGCCTACATACAGGTTCGGTGTTTGTGCTGGGGGTAATTGCAGGCGGGCTTTGTTCAGGTGCACATGTGTCCCTTGCAGGCTGGTTTCTTCGCCAGAGAGCAAGGATCGTACCGCGCTGACAGTTTCTTCCACCGCCTTTAATGTCGATTGAGGATAAGCGCCAATTTGCTTCATCCATAGCTCGAACCCATGCCCGAAACCGGCTATAAAGCGTCCAGGGTATAGGCGATCCAGGGTCGCAATTTCCATGGCGACAAACAGGGGGTTGCGAACGGTAACCGGCAGGATCCCGATGCCAACTTTGATTTCATCGGTGGCAGCCAACATGGTTGCTGCCGAGCTGAATCCCCCCGCGTAAAAACAATCTTCATATAGCCAGATAATGTCGAAGCCTGCGGCTTCGGCCTGACGTGCAAATGCCACCAAGGCTTCGGGTGGAAATTGGGGAATAAAGGTGATGCCGAGCAAGGTTTTGGATTTCATAGATGGTAGATGACTAACTGGCGATATGTACTTCAATTTCCATATCTTTTATGCGTACCAAGTCTTCCTTGGGGGCGTCCTGGTTGGTGATGAGAATTCCGAAACTTTCGAGGGGAACGATGGGAGTGAGTGAGCTTAAACGAAACGTAGTGCTGTCGATCAGCAATATCGCGCCATGTGCACTGGCAACCATGGCATGTTTAATTTGAAATTCCTTGCTGCAAAGGTATTATAAAACAGTTTTTATTATAATATTTCAAGTTGGGAAAGCTATTGATAAGTAGGTGTTTGGTGTGATATGTTGTATCTTGCACGAGATTATTATCGAAAAAATAAGGAAATTTCATGCCGCTTTTATCCCTGCTATTAAAATCCAGGTTTTATTTATGGGATTTGAACTTCAACGTAAAACATTGTATATTCCCCAACTCATTTGAAGGAGATATAACCTATGAAAGAAATGACCTCTCACGAACGTTTCAAGCGCATGTTCTCCCACCAGGATGCTGACCGAATACCCATCATCGATTCTCCTTGGGATGCAACCATTGAGCGTTGGCACCGCGAAGGATTGCCAGAAGAGCAGAGCTATATTGATTATTTTGGTCTCGATCATTTTGTTAGCCCTCGCCTGACAGATAACTCGCCACGATACCCCGTGCAGGTGTTGGATGATAATGAAAAGGATACAACCTATACCAGTGAATGGGGAGTGACCATGCGTCAATGGAAGCATGCTTCCTCAACCCCGGAATTCCTCAGTCATACGATTGTGAATGCTGATACCTGGTACAAGGCCAAAGAGCGCATCAGCCCTACACGTGACCGGGTAAATTGGGATTATCTGCAGAAGGAATATAAAAATTGGCGCGAGCAGGGTGCGTGGATTTCCCCTGTTGCCTGGTTTGGTTTTGATGTGACCCATTCCTGGATGGTCGGGACTGAGCGCGTGCTGGTGGCGATGGCTGAGGACCCCACCTGGTTGGTGGATATGTGGCGGACTGAATTGGAAACCGAACTTGCCCTCCTGGATATGATCTGGGATGCCGGCTATACCTTTGACAGTATCCTGTGGTATGACGACATGGGTTATAAAAACCACCAGTTCTTTTCTTTACGTATGTATCGCAACTTACTAAAGCCATTTCACCAGCGTGCGATTGATTGGGCGCATGCCAAGGGCATTAAGGCTCACCTGCATTCATGCGGGGATGTACGGCCTTTTGTGCCAGAATTGGTTGGCATGGGTCTCGACGCAATTAATCCATTGGAAGTCAAAGCTGGTATGGATCCTTGTTTGCTCAAACAGCAATTTGGGCGTGACCTGGTATTTCACGGCGGTGTCAACGCGGTGTTGTGGGATCAACCGGAAGCCATAAAGGAGGAGATGAGCCGGGTCATTCCAGTGATGAAGGAAAACGGTGGGTATATCTTTTCCTCGGATCACTCAGTGCCTTCCATTGTTAGCCTGCAAGATTTCGGACGTATTATCGAGCTGGCCAAAACTCTCGGGAAATATTAGTGCGGCTGCAGGAGGAAAAATGTGCTTTGCCCACGTGTTTACACTCAGAGAGCTCGCGGCCTATGGATTGTCAGGCCTGGTGCGCCTGCCACAGGCAATTTTCAAATTTCCATTGAGTAAACCGGGCTTCAAAGGAAGACTGTAGTGGACTACAGGCATAAAGGCCAAAGCGGATTGGCAGGGCAGCGGGTGCGGGTGGGTATAATTTACCCATTTCGGATGTGGTTTCTCCCAGGACATGCAGGTGGAACACGCGCATCTGGGAAAAATCATCTCCATTGATTGAAGATTCGATCAGGAAATCTGGCCCGCGCCGGTGTAGCCGATACCAAATGGATGCGGGTGTGGCGATGTCTGTGGTGGCCCAGTCTGAGTAGCCTTGGTTGGTGACAACGCTACCCAGGCGGGAAAAATCTATGTTTTCGAATTCAATCGATGACTTAAACCAATTTTCGCTGTCCTGGTAGATGATCAGTCCACACTGGTCAAACCGGTTTTGATATTGGAACGTTGCGTGGATGGTGAATGTGAAATTGGTACCGCTTTTCAACAGCAATGCGGGTGCATTATCATTCCTGAAACCGTAATAACTCCGCTGCCAGTAATCTGTGCCGGGATCTGTGATAATCCTGACGATTTGGGGAGCGATTTCATACGATTTTGGCTGATTGATCCATTCGGCTTGAGAAAAATCGATGTTCACGAGATACCTCTGTGATATGAAATGGATAATGCGTGGGCAGGCGAAAGCCAGAGATTTATGCCTACCCATTTACGAAAATTTTGTGAGGAGAGACCGTTAATTAATAAAGGCGAGTCTGATCGAAAAGCCTGGTTCAAATTGTGTACATAGGATGGAATAGTCGCTGGCCTGATTTCCAAGTATAAAGAAATTACTTCGCAAGAGGTTGGATTGCCATCGAGCTTAAT
>CAIVSQ010000317.1 GCA_903908605.1 uncultured Anaerolineae bacterium | reverse complement strand
TTGTTGATAGAAGATTAATAAAGAGGAAATTCGCTAATTATCCGGGGTCAAATAACCACTGAGATGAGCCAGGTGAACGAGGTTCCCAACGTTTAATGCATTAAATTTATTAAACAGCGAATCCTTAATGCTGCGGATCGGCTTGCGTGTGCTGAAACCCATAATGTCGGCGATTTGTTCCTCGGTCAACCCATCACAAATATATCTGAGCACCTTATCCTCACTATCCGTCAACCGCGGCGGATCGATATGGATATCCTTTTCTGGACGAGGCAGGATGGTTTCCTTGATGAATTTCAAAGCGCTTTCCTGATTTTCGATCAGGTTCTTATCGACAACAAAATTACAGCCCGCGCGATTCAGAAGTTCCCGGCATTCAGCATACCTTGTCATACCGAGGATATAGGTATTGGGCAAGATCTTACGGATTTTTTTGACGAAATTTGGGCTGAGATTATTATCACCATACAATTGGCCATCCACAATAATCAGATCCGGCTTTTTCTGCAGGCAGACCTCCAAACTCTCGCTGACTGTCGCCTTGATACCCACAATCTCAATTTCAGGAATCTTGTTCAATATCGATTTGATCGCCTCCTGGTCAAAATAACGATCATCCAAAATAAACGTACGGAATCTTTGTGGAAGCATCTTAAATCACTCCTTCCAGTGTAGCGCAAAGGTGAATTTGTGTTCCCTGGCCAACGACTGCTTTGATATCCAGGCTGGCTGAACGGCTCATATGCAAAATGGTATCTCTTTGGAAATACATATCCTCCAGGCCAAAGCTACGCCTGTCAGTGTCAACATTTCTGAGAACAAAACCGCCCCCATTATCCTCAATAATCAGGTGGTAGGTGTTTTCTTCGCGAGTGAAGCGCACCAATGCATACCCATCTGGCTTTTGGTGAATATTGGAATGACGCACAATATTGCTGACGGCTTCACGAGCAATATTAAAAAATGCATTCCGAATTCGCTGCGGCAACTCATCCCGGGCCTGATCGCTCTCGATACGGAATCGATCGCATATCGGTTTGAAAGCTGGGATGCTGTTACCCAACATTTCTATGTAATTCTGTACCGCCGGTAATAGTCCCTGGGTTTCCAATGTGTACGTATTAGTGGAAACAGCCAGGACACCATCCAACACTGTTTTTGAGTAGTTGATCATGTTTTTTACTTGTGCGAGGTCACCGTGATGAACACGGATAAAACCATCCTGGTCGGCCCCATCCATAATTTCCTCGAGCGGCTTAATTCCAGCCGGGTGCAGGATCCCACGCAAGTTATGGATGTTTTGGGTTTGCCGGTTAATAAAATGTTTCTGGCGAATATTCTCAATAATCAAACCCGCCATAGCGACAAATATCGAAAAAATATGCTCTTCAGAGGGCGTAAAGCGAGTCTCGCTAGACTGCCCCATGCGATTTTCCAGCTTGATGGCTCCTTGGGGCCGTTTTTTCGAATCGCGAAATGGGATGATCATGACCTGCCGCGAACGCTTGGAAAACAAAAACTCAAGGTGATCCTTGTAACCCGTTAAATAGGGGGAATGCTCAATTTCTGCACGCCCAAGGTTAATGGTGCGATTGGTGCTGACCGCCCGCCCGGTCAGGCCATCACGATGTTTGCCGGTCACTTGAATTTCATGGTTCTGAAAAAAGTCCTCCGGGATAGTGCTGGATGCAATTAGGTGCAAGACCAGTTCTTTCTCATTATTGGAATTTATTTTTTGGCGCAAAAAATATATGGAGCAATCCTCCACATGGAAGAGTTCTTTCCCAAAATCAGCGAGTGCATGGGCGGCCTGGAAATCGTCCTCCCAGGTTACTGCATCGCGCGAAAACAAGGATGCCCAGTTTTGTAACAACGCAGACATATTTTCGCGCTTGGTAAACTGGGTCAGTGCAGCAGGGCCAAGCTGCGATTCAATCAACAAGCTGCCCAACCTGGCCGCAAACCAACCAGACATGGTCAGGTCCCACGCAGTGAAAGCATTACTCCGCCAGGAATCTATACTGATCATCCCAAAACACTCTCCCGTCGAAGGCGAGATCAGTGGCACACCCATCCAGGAACGAATTTGCCCCGAAAAATAACGCTCCTCTTTGAAAGATGGGTACTGCTCAGGATCGACGATCAGGCTGGTCTTGGATTTGATCACCCTGCCATTCGGATAACGCTCATCACTGGCGGGAAATTCAAGCTTGTAAATATCTTCGGGAGTTTCAAAGCCTCGGCAGGCAATAATCTGAAGACGATCCTGGTATATCAACATGACTGAAATTGAATCAAAGTTGATGGACTGGTTGAATTCCGTCAACATCTTCTCCACTTCATCGATTAATTTGGCCGGCGAGGTAATCCGTTTTTCATCCATATTTGGGAAATTATTCTGCACTCGGTAAATCCAGGTGGTACCCAGCAGAAAAAAGCCACGCACCAAAAATGCAATTGAAGCCATTCCGATGCTGTAATCCACTTGTGGCAAAAAGACAAAAAAGCATAGTGTGGCAAAGTATGAAGCAACAATGATAAAGCTGATCCAGACCGCCCTGACACGCGGAAAAAAGTGAGCCGTCATAATCAACGGGAGCAACAGCGTAAGGTATAGTTCCGTATCTGGATAGCTGGTGCGGAAGATAAAAATGTCAATCAGGATAACATCCAGCCCTATGACCAACAGACGAGTACGGGATAAATCAAACCAGCGTACGTTTTGAGGACGATATACCAGGTATGTGATTAACACACTGACCAGGAAATAGGCGATATATAACGGATCGATGAATAAAGCCCGGGCATCCCTGGCAAAAATAATATAACGTGCACCGATCGTTACGCAGACCATCAAACGCGCCAGAGACAGCAACTTTAAGAAACCTTGCCGTGATTTCCAATCATGCAAGGCCGATTTTGCC
>CAIVSQ010000316.1 GCA_903908605.1 uncultured Anaerolineae bacterium | reverse complement strand
ATTCGGAACGGCCGTAAGCCACAAATGGGATGTTTCTTTCGATCAGAAATGGCAGGCGCTCATCTGTGCGCTGAATGCCGATGACGACCAGGCCATCCACCTGACCAGAACCGATCAGGCGGGCATATGTTTGTAATTCCTCTTCATTGTTTTTCGCGGCCGAGATCAGCAGGTCGTAGCCCTTTTCGGCGGCCATGATGTTCAGGCCAGATAGCAACTCGAGGAAGGCATTATCACCCGGGTCGGTACTGCGGTAATCTTCGGGCGAAATGATGCGCACCAACCCAACCCGGCGCGTCTGGCGCGATTTCAAACTTCGGGCTGCCGCTTTGGGATGGTAATTGGTTTCCTTGATTTTTTCCTGTATCTTTTTGCGTGTCTCTGGCGCGACCAGTTCAGGGTCGTTGAGATAATTGGAAACAGTTCCAATGGAAACACCGGCAGCAGAGGCAATTTCTCGAATAGTTGTCATATCAATTGAACCGTTTCAATAGCTTTATTATAGAGAGAAGTGAGGGGCTTGTCAATAGGGGAATTTTGGCGGGGTGGATGGGAGACTACAAGGGATGCTTGTCAATTATCACCGGCTGCAAGCATTACATCTGGTCAGCTGTCGTCCATCTCAAGCACGTGCGCGCGTGCGAGTAGTTAATCTTTACCATGATAAAATGATGAAATGAAATTGTCATAGATTTCACATGGTTGTGCAATAGTTTATCAAAGGATTTGAAGATAAACTTACGACAGTTGGTGAAATTATATATTTCGATGAAAGGCGTTGATTTTTCATGAATAACGGATTGGATCAAAACGATCAGTCAGATACCACCTTTACGGCCCTGGATATAAAAGAATATTTTTATTTGTTCTGGAGATGGGGTTGGCTGATCATTTTAGCGGGTATAGTAGCCGGTGTTGTGGTTTATGTAATTTCGATCAACATGACACCTCTATATGAAACGTCAACCAGATTGTTGATAAGTGACCCCCCTGCCATGCGCAGTCTTGATACCAGCGCCATGGTCAGCACGCAAACACAAACAAGCACCTACGCAGAAATGCTGCTGGATCGTCCGGTTTTACAAGGTGTGATCGATATATTAAACCTTCAAATCACGAGTGACGATATGAAGGAATTTGTGAGTGTCGAAATTGTGCGCAACACTCAGCTTATCCTGGTCACGGTCCAAGATCCAAATCCGTTGCAAGCGGCAGATATTGCAAATACCCTGGCGATCGTTTTTACTGACCGTATCCGTGAATTACAATCGCAACGTTAATGCTTCCACTCAAAAAGGCCTTGCCCAGCAAGTTCTTGAAATGGAAAAACAGGTTAATGATACAACCCTGGCCATTGCCAACGAACATGATCCTGCTCAAAAATTACAATTTGAAGCCAGGCTGACGCAATACAGGCAATTATATTCAAGCCTTGTTACCAATTTTGAGCAAGTTCGACTGGCAGAAGCTCAGACAAGTACGAACGTATTTGTTTCCGAGCCGGCCAGCGTACCACGGGAACCTGTTAGCCCCAAAACAACACTCAACACACTATTGGCTGCAATAATTGGTGTTTTGCTAGCTGCTAGCATTATTTTTCTGATCGATATGCTGGATGATACAATCCGCAACCCAGATGATATTCGCCAAAAATTTAATTTACCTGTCCTGGGTGTGATAGCCAGTCATCAAATCGTGGAGGGGAGACCCATTTGCATGGATCAGCCTCGATCACCGGTATCCGAGGCATTTAGAAGTTTACGAACAAACATTACTTATGCATCAGTGGACATTCCGCTTCGTCGGATTCTGGTTACCAGCTCCACTCCTCAAGAAGGCAAAACCACCATTTCTTCCAATTTGGCTGTTGTGCTTGCGCAAGGTGAGAAAAAATCTGTATTAATTGATGCCGATATGCGTCGCCCAACCGTTCATGAAAAATTTGGACTGATGAACCGGATGGGTTTAAGCAGCTTGTTTGTCCGTTCACTGGATAATATCCCGGCGGCTATCCAGGGTGCTTCAGTGGCGGGTTTGGCAATTATCACATCTGGCAGTCCGCCGCCTAACCCTGCCGAGCTGCTGACTTCTCACCGGATGAAAGATATTTTAGATCGCTTAAACCAAGAATATGATTTGATTGTCATTGACACTCCCCCCGTGCTAACAGTCACAGATGCCGTTGCCCTGGCACCCGAGTTGGATGGCGTCATCATCGTTGCAAGGCCAGGCATGACCAAGCTAAGCGCACTCAGGCAGACGCTCGAACAATTGCATACTGTGGGCGCGCGCGTGTTGGGCGTGGTGCTCAATCAAGTCGATCCGCACAGTCGCAAGTATGGTTATTATTATCATCGGTATTATTCTAAATATTCACATTACTATGATGCGGATGAAGGAAAGACCAAGAAAACCAAAAGTTAATGAAAATTTTCATTCCAATTGTGGTTAATCGCTCAATCTGATATAGAGCATTTCTCTCAATCAGGTGAAAGCGAGCTGTAGACTGGGCGATTGGGGGATCGAGGATTGGTTTCTTAAATGTGCAGAAACACATTAAAAATCTGAATTACCTGGAATACAAATGATATGAGCAATATTGACGATAACACTTCTAACATTAACGCAAAAACACACGACATTGCGATTTTAGCAAAAGGCACGATATTTTCCCTGGTTGGAAAGGTTGGTGGCCGAGGATTACAATTGGTTGCTCAAATCATCCTCGCGCGGTTTTTAGGTCCAGCGCTATATGGCTTATACGTAATGGGGTATACAACTTATCAACTTACAAGCCAGGTCGGGTTAATGGGAATCAATGATGGCGTTTTGCTATTTGCCGGGCATGCATCGAAAAAAGATGACAACTCGTCGATGCTAGTGATGCGCCATGCACTACTTCTGGCGCTCAGTAATGGCATCTTCTTTTGTGTATTAATTTTCCTATTAGCACCATGGATCGCACTCAAGGTTTATCATATTCCTGACCTAATTAATATTTTGCGAGGCTTTTCAGTAACCGTTGGCTTAACAATTGGCTTGCGCGTAACAGCCGCGATAACCCGTATTAGTCAACGAATGCAGTTTACTTTTATTGTAGAAGATGTCTTACCGGTTTTTATTAATTTTAGTTTGATAATTGTATTGGTAGTCATTCTGAAGTGGTCGATCTGGGGAGCAATCTCCACGCCGGGCGCCGTCATATCCAGGATCACCATCGTGATGCCGGCGTGCTTGGGACCGTCGAAATCCGTGCGCACCGTCGCCAGCCCACGCT
>CAIVSQ010000315.1 GCA_903908605.1 uncultured Anaerolineae bacterium | reverse complement strand
TGTTTAATTGGCTAATGTTTTATGCTGGGGGTATGGAAATGCTGATTGATCTTCGCCCCGGGAAATGGGGCCTTCTTGTTCTACCGCGGTCAATGCGATCCCAAGTTCTGAACGGATTGGGCCGGATTGCCGAACGCGGACCGTTGCTTGTGCTGGATGGCGGCAATTCGTTCAACGCCTATACTGTCTCCCGCGCAGTCCGAGGTAGACCCGAAGTGCTGGAACGCATTCACGTTTCACGCGCCTTCACCTGCTACCAGATGGTATCGCTGTTGGAAGAAGTTCCCGCTACAACGACCCCAATCGTCTGCCTGGATTTTTTCTCCACATTCTTTGACGAGTCGTTGCCAGTGAGAGAACGCCAGAGGCTGCTTGAATCCTGTCTGCCGCACTTTTCGCGTCTGGGCAATTCAGCAGGTTTAATGGTGGTAGTCTCACCCCCAAAATTGATCCTGCCTGAAACAGGCATGTTCCTGAACATTCTTCAAAATGCCGCCGGAAATGTTTGGACGGCTGAATTCCCAACTCCAGCTCCTGAGCCACTGAGGTTATTCTGATATGGGACGCACCCTACCAACATCCACTGATCTTTTCTTGCAAGAGCAGGAATCCTTTGGCCGATTTCGCCGCGCACTAAGGCGAACGGATCAGCTTGCACTGGATGACCTTTTTGACTCGGCGCGATTGCACCTGGCTGCTACGCAGTATGCATCCCACGCCCTGCCTTTTGAAGTAATGCTGCTGTCGATGTTGCTCGAAGAACACAAGCTGGTGATGCGGCTGCGGGAACAGTTCGACGTATTCTCTCGGAGGCTGCCGTGAAAATCAGCGGATGGTTATTCGATATTTATCCCAACATGGTCAATGGGCTTACGCTGTGGCTGATCGGAGATGATGGCCAAAGACATTGCCTGCAACACGAGTTCGCTGTACGGTTTTATGCTGCCGGCCCATCTGCCCAACTGCGAGCGCTCTGGAAGTTTTTAGAAGAACGCGAAGAACCTGTCAAGCTTTCTCGAACGGAAAGACGTGATATTTATACAGGGAAGATCACTGTTTTAGCCTGTGAGGTCCCTAACCCGGCTGCCCTCCGTGATTTATTCCAGCAAGTTTCCCTGGCATTTCCTGATTTGACCTATTACGATGCCGATATTCACCTGGCCCTGCGATATGCGGCTGAGACTGGCGTTTTTCCATTGGCACGCTGCGAAGTGGAAACATTGGGAAATCAGGTGCAAGCGATTCAACCATTGGACAAGCGCTGGGAGCTTGACCCTGTTGCCCCACCCATGCGCATACTTTCCCTGGCACCTGATGATGATCCTTCTTGCCGCACACCAAAAGGGATCATCTTCCAGTATGAGCGATATTCTTACAGGCTTGATCTGGAACCAGCCCGGGCGGTATTAGTTAATCTACGCACCATTCTGGAGCGTTTTGACCCAGACCTAATCCTTACCAATCATGGCGATACCTGGCTAATCCCCTGGCTGGCAAGCAAAATCAAAGAACTTGGGATATCAATTCCCATTAATCGCGATCCTGCCTACCAAATCCTTACGCACAAAGAGCATACTTATTTCTCTTATGGCAAAATTGTCTACCGTGGCCAGCAGAGTCAGTTTTTTGGGCGCTGGCATTTAGACAAGCAAAACACTATGCTGTGGAGCGACTACGGGCTCGATGGTGCGCTTGAAATGGCTCGGGTTACCTGCCTGCCGGTGCAGGAAGCAGCCCGGCTTTCTCCAGGTTCAGGAATTTCCGCGATGCAGTTTGTAACCGCAATGCAAACAGGGATATTAATCCCCTGGCGCAAGGCTCAGGCGGAGAAACCCAAGACTGCGCTTGAACTCATTCGAGCGGACATGGGCGGGATGGTCTACCAGCCTACCATTGGGCTGCATGAAAATGTGATCGGCATCGATTTTGTCTCAATGTATCCAGGCATTATGGTGCATTTCAACATCTCTCCAGAAGTGCAGCGCTCGGGCGTTGCCTTGGAACCATCCACCGAAGAACCCGGGATTGTGCCACAGACACTGGAACCACTGCTCAAGAAGCGCATCGCCTACAAGACTGCCCTGTTCGATATGCCAAAATGGGATGACCGGCGCGAAAAATACAAAGCCCGTTCATCTGCCGAGAAGTGGCTGCTGGTGACCTGCTTTGGCTACCTGGGTTACAAAAATGCTCGATTTGGGCGGATCGAGTCACACGAGGCGGTCACCGCTTATGGGCGAGAAGCATTACTGCGCGCCAAGGAAGCGGCAGAGGAGCTCGGCTACGAAATTTTGCATATGTACGTGGATGGAATCTGGGTAAAAAAAGCGACCAAACCTGACGCTGATGATATTCGCAAACTGCTGGAAGATGTCGCTGATCGCACCGGTCTGCCAATTGCGTTGGATGGTATGTACCGATGGGTGGCTTTCTTGCCTTCGCAGGTAAACGCAAAAGTGCCGGTTGCCAACCGTTATTTCGGTGTGTTTCAGGATGGCAGTACCAAGGTGCGCGGCATCGAGGCAAGACGCAGGGATACCGCGCCTCTGCTCTCAAAGACGCAAATGGGCATCCTGGAAATTCTGGCCAAGGCTCCAGATATCGCTGCCATTCGGAAAGTAATGCCTGAAGTGGATCGCTTTATCGATTCGAAGGTTCGAGCTTTACGTGACGGTCGTGTTCCCCTTGAAGATTTGGTGATGCGCCAGCGGTTGAGCAGAGAACTGGAGGCATACCGCACTCCTTCACCTGCGGCCAGAGCAGCGCAGCAGCTTGCCGAAGTAGGCAAAACCATGCGTGCTGGACAGAGCATACGGTTTATTATTACCCGCGGAAAACCAGGTGTGCATGCATGGGATTTACCTGCCGAAGTGGACCGGAAGTCCATTGATGTTCAGCGTTATCAGACTTTGCTGTACCGTGCGATAAGAACCGTGCTGGATGCAGTGGTGCCTTTGGAGAAGCCGCCAGACTTGTTTGATCTGCCAGTCCGAATCGAGATGCCGATAAAAACCGATTTGATGGCTGTTTGCTGAACGTTTGAAAAATAATATTTCCACCACAAAATACATTTCCCCTCTCCGGGGAAAAAAATGTCCAAATAATACAGAACATTTGTGCTATCATAAAAACAGGAAAAATCTCATGCGCAAAATACTCTTCACAAAAAATATTCTTGGGAATGACCGTGAGTTATTTGAATTTGTCAGCAGGCGTTTTGAGGTGCTGGTGGCCACAATGCCAGGTACTCAGGTGCACAACATCAGCTTGATCGTGAAGTGGACACACGATGCGAACACAAAACTCTATGTTCGTTCGCAGTTTATTCATGCTACCCCATTGGACATGATCATCGAAAAAGCGGAGCAGTTTATCGCAGGCGGAGTCGATGGATTGGTGTTTCAAGGTCAGACCACCGATGAAAAAGTCAACGAGCTGATGCTAGTATTCCAAAATATCGCGCAGGAACTTTCGAGAAGAAACATCGCACTCCCCATCGTTTTTATGGTGGACAGCCACGCGGGGCAGGTCGATCTTGTTGCCCGATTGAAGAAGATGATTGCCGCAGATGGGTTCCCATGGAACATTGATCTTCGTACTGCAGTCAGGATCGCAAGTCAGAACATTACAACAGATACCAAATTCCCGGATGCCGATCTGGTCATTGTGGACTTCAGCCCGTTTGATACCCACGAGCAGTATTTGGTTGTTGATAAAGCAGCAAACAGAAATTCGCTTGACGTGATCGCATATATGACCTTTGACATTATGTCGCCTGACCTGAAACAAACCATTCAAAAAGGGTATGGAATTCCCTCGGAGGAAAATTCGAAGAAAAGTGTCGCGGTTTTGCACGACCTGACCATCCGGGATAAACCGGCCGGGCAGATCATCAAACGAGCAGATGGAAAGCCATTGGTGGTCAAGGCCGGGCTGAAATGTATAGTCATCGAAGTTGAGACCAGGGACAGCGATACCTGGTACCAGGTCGAAACTGTTTTTGGAATTTCGGGATGGATCGCCGGAGAAATCGGCGGAAAAATCTACGCGTCTTGATTAGTGCGTTCAACATTGAGGAGAATAATGAGGAAAACCTGGCAACCCCCGCCCTTTATAGACTGTGAAATCTGTGCAATAGCCTGAATTAGTCAGGTAACCGGAAAAGTTGTCAAATCCTAGAGACTGCGATAAGCCACTCGACTATGAAAAAATATTTACTACTTACCCAAGGAATATGGAATGTTTTCAATCTCTATCGACGAAACTGTATCAAAACTCGGCATCGATGATGTTTATGCCACATCGGACGCATCCATTTGGGCGGCTTTACGCTCTCAAAATATTTTCCCAATCAAAGTCGAACTGACGGATACTGCGGTAAGGGTTTATTACCGCGCCGCACAGGTAATGGCATTTATCCCCGACATAAGTTCCGGATTTGCTGACATTGACGAGCTGGATGCTCATGGGACAACTGTGCTGTGGAAAGCGGTGATCGGTTTCATGAAGATGCTTTCCAGGTACGAGGTGGATAAGAGCGTTAACAATTCTGAAGAATCATATGCCTTTACCACTGATCAGTACCTTATCTGGGCGGCGGCATTCAGAAAAATCTACCCATCAAGAGTGACCCACCGCGGCCGGGATGCTGCCTTTGTCTACACCGACGAACAAATTGAAGCACTCAAATCCTTCCTGTTTTCATCCTACTTCGGCAAAATGAGCGACTACACATCCATGCGTGGGGTGTGGAAGCAGGCCAAAAACTTCAGGGTGGGATAAATGGCAAGGAAACAAAGCGCTAAAAAAGAGCCTTACCGGCTCAGTATTGCGGAATGTCAACTGCTGGAGGCAGGTTCGGAAAACCCGAACCTGCTTACCGGCTATTTTTGCCGTAAGCCTGGTGAAGAGTTGGGCTGGCAGTTCGATGCCAATTTCACTCATGATGGTGCCTGGCAGCTGGATGCCTGCATGGCCATCCAAACGCTGCATGTGATAGTGGGTGGTGTGGGGACCGGTAAGACCATTGGGATTGCTGCCGGCGCGATTGTCTGGGCGCTCACCACTCCGGATTTCAAGTTTCTCAATATTGGCAAAGAGCTGCACCAGGCCAAGTATGTCTACAAGGAGATCGCCAACTTCTGCCAGGGAACCATCCTTGGCAAGTTGGTCTGGGCCATGCGCGAGAGTCCGACACCTTATATTGAGTTCCGGTTTTATGTTGGTGATCGGCTGATGCGCAGCACGTTTGAGTTCTTCGGCCTGGGCGATGATGCCGATGCCATGAACATCTTTTCCTGGCGCGGCGACTGGATAAACATCGAAGAGTGCGGGCGCATCGACAACCTGGCTGAGATCGCGGGTAATTTGCAAACTCGCTTGACTGGCGCGATCAATGGGCGGTCATATATTGGGCGACTCTCAATGATCTCCAACCCCCTTGATAACCCGGATATGTGGAACCTGTTTGACCTGGCCACTACAAGACCGGACAAGGTTCTGGCGATCTCGGTATCCACGCTTCACAACAAGAATGTGTCCAACGAGCAGGTTGAGTCGATGCGCATGGTTGTGCCGGAAGGCAAGCAGGAAGCCTATATCCTCGGAACACGCACCGATCCGGAAGGCGGTTTTTTCAGCAGGAATACTGTGTTGGCCTGTGGATCTGATGCGATGGCAGAGTTGATCAAGTCATCACACGATTCTCAAGTACCAGGTTATGTGATCGTTGAAGGCGCGAACCTTGGCTGGGTCCACTTTGAGACACCTTACTCGAAAGACCGTGAGTA
This sequence comes from uncultured Anaerolineae bacterium, assembly GCA_903908605.1. GTDB lineage: Bacteria > Chloroflexota > Anaerolineae > Anaerolineales > Villigracilaceae > UBA5195. Next base: position 772 of record CAIVSQ010000315.1, on the reverse strand, counting down.
CGCCATTTTTGGTGACCCGGGTATTCTCGGACCACCGCACCGCAATGCTCCGGTATTATCCGCCTGGGATGTGAGCAATCCGAAAACTGCAGCGAGACTGGTGGCATTCTGGTGGGGAAACGGCGGTGGCAGGATCGAGCCATTCGTAGATAAACTGGTGTACTTCATCCAGAAATACCACCCAATTGTGGCCGGTATTGACTCAACCGCCACGCAAAAATACCTGGCTGAAATGCTGACCACAGATAGGATAGCGGGGGAAGGTTTCTCGGTTGAATCAATCACCGGGATGGATTTTTCCGGGGCGAAGAAGATGGGGTACCTGGCCGCCCTAAGAATTGCAATGGAAGATAAGAAACTAGCTTGGCCATCCACCGTGAAAGGAGTGAAACAAATAACAGGCTATGATCCACTTCGTGATACTGCAAACTCAAAACTTCCGCAAGATGTGGTCAGCTGCTTTGCTATGGCTGCATTTGGCATTCGTAGGTATTGGTCGGGGATTTCTTCTGATGATGGCGAGGAAGTTGGCGATAGCGGCCAGCTGGTGCTCGATGAGAGCGGAATCGTTAGACGAGAAAGAGATTCGGCTCCGCTTTCCAGATGGAATTCAAAAGCAAGATCGAATCGATAGGGGAATGACCTCAACAACGTTTGCAAGAGCGAATTATCGAGGTTCTAATAAAAAGCGAATGCCGTGGGATAAGTATTAATAACCTTCGATCAAATCAGAATGGGCGTATATATTACGCAAAAAGTTGATACCCATTGG
>CAIVSQ010000314.1 GCA_903908605.1 uncultured Anaerolineae bacterium | reverse complement strand
TTCCATCATCTGTAATCCGAACGTGACCACCAGGTGAGCGGGTCAGGAATAATTTCTTTAGGGGCTCAATATTATAGATATACAGGTTGTTGTATGTAAAAATATTCATCAGATCATCCCCAATCTGGGAATATACAATCTGAGGAATTAATAAACTGCGATTATTTTCAAATTTCGAAAAAACGTTAGCTAGAACATCAAAATTTAAAACCACGGGATGTTTTTCATCGTAGCTTTCCAAAGTGCCAGCGATTTCAACAAATGCTTTACGGATTTCACTGTGAAGTGCGATGATTTTTTGGAGAAAAATGACCGAGTTGCCAGATTCAGCCGTTAACCACTGATACGTAGGCACAATCTTTTGGAGATGGGATTCAATAGCTTTTCCTTTTTCGATGTGCTCTTGCAATTCCCCAAACGCCCCTGGATTATTTTCCATAAAACGCAGAAAATGTTGCGTATCTTGTTCATTCGTAAATAACGCCGAAAACTCTCTGCTTACCGATGAGAGCGCATTGTTTATTGCCAATTCTTGGGGGGAAATAATATCAATCTTATACTTCAGCATAATTTGATACCCATCTTCTTGTTCATCAAACGCAATAATGAATCTTTTTGTTCCGCTGGATTGCTTGAGAATGTAAGCATCCAGATAATCGTTCTTTTTTATCCAGGTTGAGCCATTGTGAGTGAAGTATTGGATCAGGGTTTCGAACTTATCATAAGTGAGCAGTAGAATACCTGACTTTTCACGGAGAAGATGCACGGGAAAAAATATTTCAACCAGTCGCAAACACTCGCGCGGCCAAATATCCTCATCCAAATTGCACTTAATGAAAAACTCAAGAAATTTTTCGAGTAAATTGCTTAATTCGCGAACCGCTTTGGTGATCTCGGCCTCTTGCAAATGACTGTCTCCAAAATCGGATTTCCTTAGGTATTCCAACTTACCGATAACTATTTTGGCGCTGCGTAAATTTTGTTTGGCATTTTTGGCATTGTCATGCGAACTGCTGCTTGTCGCACTGGTCCAAAAGCTGTTATTCGCCAGAATGTGTTTTATCCAGGTCTCATATGATTTAATCAGTTCGTCTGTTGTTTTCATCTCCAATGAATTAATCTTATACATTGGAATTTCCGCGTATTGCTCTTTCACCCTATTTGGAACTTGTAAATGCTCACGCAAAGGAGCAACATAAATGCCCACAAATTGAATTTCTGGATTTTTTTTGATTGTTTCACAGACTGCCTGGAATAATTGGTGCGTTTTACCCGAACCGGTTCCATAATTTATCAATTTGACTTGGGGACGATCTTCGAGCAGGCTTTTTTCGATTGTCGAAAGGTATGAAGTAATAATCCTATCGCGAGGATGTTCTTCAGGTTCTGGGTAAGTGGAGTTGTTTGTATTATTCATTGACATAGCTCACTTTAAAATGAGAAAATGGAATTGCAGATAAATTTTAAGAATTCTGATCTAAGAATAACGCATCAGCATTGAATTAATTTCCTTCTTGATCTCTTCGCGCAAATTCATTGGGGTAATTACTTCAGCACCCCCGCCATATTGCATAACCCACCGTTTTACCTCCCCTAATCCGCCGGTTTGAAACTTAAGGATTAGCCCACCGCCATCCTGTTCTTCGATCTGCTGTGTATCATGCCAATGTTTTTCTCGAACATATCGAGCAGCCTGGTCGGCGAAGTGAATAACAACCTCAACCGACTCTCCACCGCGCTCAGCCTGGAAAGCTGTTCCCATGTGTTTTGCAATGGAGAATTCTGGGTCACGCTTGAATTTATCCACAAGTAGTTTCCATTCTTCAATCCTTCCCACAGAAAAATTTCGGAATTCCTTGCGCAGTTCATCAAATGCAACAAGATACCAATCTCCACGAATGTTGCTCAAGTGATAGGGATGAACGGTGCGTTCGGTATGTTCGTCACGGCTCGCTGTGTAATATCGCATCCAGACTCGTTTTGAGCCGGCTATCGCATGATGGAGATCAACCAAAGCTTGCTCCTTTGCTGCAATCAGGGTCGGGGCGGAAAAGCTATAGTGTGAATACAATGTATCCAGATCGACTGTGATAGAACCTTTGACGTTCTTGGATAATTTTTCAACAGCAGAACGAAGTGTTTCTTCCAGTCCCGTTCCAAGATAACGTTTAGCGACTTCAACACTCAAGAAAAAAGCAAGCAGCTCACCTTCAGTCACATTAATCCCAGGGAGTACCCAGGTTTCATCTGTGTAATACCAACCACCTCGCACTCGGTTAAATTTAATTGGTGCATATAGCCGCGTGATCATAAAATCCCGATCAACAAAAATTACGCGCCGGCTTACTCCAAAATCCACGGCGAGTTGGTTCGGATTTGGTTGCCTTTCCATCGTCACCAAGATCGCGGTTTATTGGCGGGATTGGCGGCCCAGGGCCTATTGCCAACGGGCTTGGCTGAGCGCTCCCGGGAGTTGCAACCGGAACGG
>CAIVSQ010000313.1 GCA_903908605.1 uncultured Anaerolineae bacterium | reverse complement strand
TGGCAGCGCAAGATACTCTTGCGCTGCCACGACTCAATGATTGGCGGTTGGTATGAATTCTGAAAATATCCTTGTCCAGGCCAGTGGTTTGCAGAAATCCTTTGGGAACGTCCAGGCGGTCAGGAAAGTTAATTTAAACATCGCGGCGGGCGAAATCTATGGTCTGGTTGGCTCGGATGGGGCTGGCAAAACCACTACCATGCGTATGCTGGTTGGCGCATTAATGCCCTCAAGTGGAGAGGCCAGTATCTGCGGTTATAGTGTAAGAACCCAGGTGGAGCAAGCTCGCTCCCAGTTGGGTTATCTTTCACAACGTTTTTCGCTTTACGAAGATTTGACTGTATTGGAGAACATCCGATTTTTTGCCGAAATGCGCGGGTTGAAACCGGATGAGTGGTTACCTCGTTCGCTCGAAATCCTCGAATTTGTTGGGCTGGCAAAATTTCAACATCGGCTAGCTGGACAGCTTTCCGGTGGTATGAAGCAAAAACTTGGGCTGGCTTCGGCTTTGGTAACGCGTCCACGCATCCTGCTGCTCGACGAACCCACCACCGGTGTGGATCCGGTCACCCGCCAGGATTTCTGGCAGTTGATCATCCAGCTTGTCTCAGCCGAAGGTGCTGGTGTATCCGTCATTATCTCTACACCCTACATGGATGAAGCTGCCCGTTGCCATCGTATTGGTTTTATGCAAAAAGGCGAAATCACCGTGGAAGGCACACCCGGTCAGTTACGCAACCTGCTTAACCATCGCATCCTTGAATTGCGCGGTAGCCCGCTGCCCCTGCTCAAAACCATTAGTGCACAAACGGCTGAGGTGGAAGATGTGCGTTCCTTTGGTGACCGGCTGCATTTGCGCGTCAGACCTGGCCAGACCGATTCCGTTATCAAAGTTCTGGAACAGGCCATCCCGGCAGCTGGTGGCAATTTTACTGGCGCACGCCCAATTGCATCATCGCTGGAAGATGTTTTCATCTATTTATCGGAGCAAGAACATGAACCTGCCTGAACCTGTCATTGTGGTTGACCACCTGACCCGTCGTTTTGGTGATTTTGTCGCCGTCAACGCAGTATCGTTTGAAGTTCAACCGGGCGAAATTATTGGCTACCTTGGGCCAAATGGCTCAGGGAAGACGACCACCTTTCGCATGTTGCTGGGGCTGCTTACTCCATCACAGGGCCGGGCCTCGGTGCTGGGTTACGATGTTTCTCGCCAGGCAGAGCAAGTGCGCTCACGTGTTGGTTATATGTCTCAAAAATTTGCCATTTATGATGACTTGACCGTTTGGGAAAACCTTCAGTTTTACGGCGGCGTGTATGGCATTACTGATAAGGCACGTATCACAGAAACTGCCGAACTGGTTGGGCTGGGTAACCAAAAACAAGTTCTCACCCGTGACCTTTCTGTTGGCTGGCGCCAGCGGTTGGCGCTTGGGATTGCCCTGGTCCATAATCCGCGTCTGTTGTTTTTGGATGAACCCACCAGTGGTGTTGATCCCACGGCTCGCCGTGCTTTTTGGGATTTGATCTATGGTCTGGCGGAAAGCGGTGTGACCATTTTGGTGACTACGCACTACATGGATGAGGCTGAGTATTGTCACAGAGTCGCCATGATGCGGGACGGCAACCTGCTGGCGCTTGATACCCCACTGGCGTTAAAAGACCAGTTCGTGCCGGGCAAAGTTTGGGAATTGTACGCCGAACCTCTGCTGGATGGATTACATGCGCTGGCACGTCTTCCGGGCGTGTTGAGGACCAGTTTGTCAGGCGACCATTTGCGGGTAATTGCTGAGCCCAACCTGGGCGAGATGGAACTGAATGCAACACTCGAGCTGGCCAATGTAAAGCTGATTTCAATCCAACCTGGTGAAGCTACGCTTGAAGATGTGTTCCTAAATCTGGCCAGGAACTAAAAAGAAAGTTACTGGCTCCGTTCGTAAATAGGTGTACTGCTTCGGCCAAGTTATTGGCACATTTCCACGAGCAGGTTCGTTTTCCTAAAAATAGCAAACTCCCCATGCTTTCATGGCGTGGGGAGTTTGCTATTTTTTGTCTCGCTAATTTTCAAATTCGTGTACCTTGCAATTAACTCAGGACCGTTCGGAATTTATACCTGTATTCCAGATATGTACCGCGCTAGCATGGTTAGGGTGATGGTATAGGGTGTTTATTCTGTCTCTGTTTCCATTGTGTTTCCTGGATGAGAAACAGCTCGCGTTTATTGCCAACCTTTTTGAGGAGATGATTGTATATAAAATGTGATGCATCTACAAAATAAGGATACCGATCTATATGGATGACCTGCAAGCAATCCAATCCCTGAAAAATGGTGGGATTGGGGGCCTGGAATTTTTGGTAGCGCGTTACCAGTCGAAAGCCATTCGTGTGGCGTTCCTGGTTACGCATGACCAGGCACTCGCCGAGGACGTGGTTCAGGATAGTTTCATGCGCATCTACCGGCGCATCCACCAGTTTGATATGTCGCACCCCTTTGAGCCGTATTTTTTGCGCAGCGTGGTCAATGCTTCGCTCAACGCGGTTAAACAATCAAACCGGCATTTATCACTGGATGGTGACCTGGAACACGTTGAAGGGTTGTTGGCCCAGGCGGCTTCGGTCGAATCGGATGTTGAATACATCCAAATGAAACAGGAAATCATCACCTCGCTGGCCCGTCTCGAGCCGCGTCAGCGCGCTGTGGTGGTTCAACGCTACTATCTCGAAATGTCCGAAAAAGAGATGGCTGCTGTGCTGGACATTCCGTCTGGCACCGTGAAATGGCTTTTAAACACAGCCCGGACAAAACTCCGCATCCTACTGGGCTGGGAGGAAAATTGGAATGAATAAAAAATCCTATAAAGATATCCTGGATTCGGCTGTGACCGATTCTCTTTCTCGGAACTCAGACCTATGGCCGAAACTTTCGGCCCAAATTGAAAGGAATTCCCCGATGATGACCCCTCGTACCCGCCCGTTTGCGGCGGTTCTGATCACAATCCTGGCACTACTGGTGGTGAGCAGCGCGACCTATGCGCTAGGCCGCACCCTCGGTTACCTCCCCGGTATCGGGCTGGTGGATAACTCTTCTGGCCTCCGCGAGCTGGCCGAACCAGTCGCTGTCACTCGCGAAGGCGTGACACTGACAATTTCTAACGTATATGTCTACCCCGACCGCGTGGAAGTGGTCTATGATGTAAATGGTCTTGCGCCGGATAACGATAGTACCAAGGCGTCTGATGCCGTGACTACCCCCACCGCTTTTTGTGGCGGCGGAAATATTGGTGACACCCCTTATACCGATGGTGACGCTCGTTTGCAACTCCCCGATGGCGCCTTGCTCCAACGCGACCAGACTGGCAAATATCCGCAAAATGTCTTTGCGACGAAACCAGTCTATGCTGCGACTGTCTCGGCCAATGTGATGAAAATGACCATGGTGCTGGATTGCATCCCGTTTGCGCGGCGCGGTGCGGCGCCCGAACATTGGAGCGTGCCCTTTGAATTAAAAGCTGTCCCCGCGGGAAAAATCATCGGCGTGCCGGTCACCGAAATCAACGCCACCTCTGTGCCGGTTGCTACGCAAATTATCCCTGCTGAAACCGCTCTTGTTGCGCCGGTTGCCACTGAGCCAATCTCTGATGAACCCGCGCCGGTCCCTGCCAAGCTGACCTTTACCCTGGTGCAATCCGTCCAGCTGGCCAGTGGTCCGGTTTTCTATCTCCAACTGCACGTTGAGAATCCTGCCCCTGAAATGGTGACGGCCCTCCCCCGCGATGTTTTCGTGATCGATTCGCAGGGCCAGAAAATCCAGTACATTAATAATTCGCAGTATCCTGAAGACCCGGCGGCTGTCTGGGAGTATGTCCCGACCGCCAAACCCGCTGCCGGCCCATTGCGGCTGGTGCTAAATGACGCGGTGCTGAAGTTTGCCCCACTGAACCCGGTTACGTTCAGTTTCGATGCCGGAAGCAATCCGCAGTACGACCAGACCTGGATCCTGGATAAAGAATTCGATATCGCCGGTTATAAAGTGATGATCACGTCAGTCCGTGCCGCCAATTTTGACGATATTAAAGATATCCCTGACAGCTGGGATCCCAACGGCGGCCCGGATTTCCCGGAAGGCTCTCAGGGATTCGACAATGGCTACCAGTTCACCGTCAAGCCGGGTACACAGGTTTCGAACCAGCAGCTGGACATTTTGTCTGATGCGTGCGGACTGACCGATATTCGTGATGGGATGCCTGCCTCGAACCGGCTCTACACCCAGCTCTGCCGGGATGGGTATCCCAAAGGCCAGGTGAACGTTATTCTGCGCAGTCTGTCGATTGTGGTGAGTAACATTGGCCAGGTAACCTGGTCGCCAAATGGCACCGTTACCCCGGCGCAGCCTTAGTCGATTGTCACTCTGAAAATGGGAAAAACTGCCCTGCTCAACTTTGCTACCGTCCGGCAACTTTACCTGGCAGCAGCTTGAGCACTGAGTTTGAAATCACAATGCAAAAGAAACCAGCAAAAAACAATATGGTTACCGCCGATGCGGATCTTGACCCTGGAAATATCCCATTTTTATTGCAGTACTGATTGGAATGTCCAGCCACGATTAGCGTGAAGTAATGCAGCAGATTTATCAATTGGGGCTATCCAAGTCTCTGGATAGCCCCAATTGATAAGATAAAGAATGATCCACTTTCGGCGATGTTCTACAAGAAAGCATTTAGAAGTGTGGCATTAATATGCTAGCTGTACGACTTTGAATACGGTAATTCTATTCTGGTGTTGGTGGTGGGTTTTTGTTTTGTCAAATTTATCCGTCCATTTGTTTGCCATTTTGTTGTCCCTGTGATCACAAAAAAATGTAATGTGGAATCAAAGGCACACTGCTGGGCTCAGCACCAAATTCTTACCAGAGATACGATTCCAGGATTCAGTACAAAATGGTCATTTTCCGTCATTTCCCTTATCAATGAGGGGCGCGGACTTTATTTCCAGGGAATTTTGTTATTTTCTGGTACTTCATGGATAGAACGTGACAACGTATTCCCTCTGTTTTAGCGGTTTAGCAATTCATCAATGGCATTGATGATCTGGCCAGGCTGTTCATAATATAGATAATGCCCGCCTCCTAGGACAACCTGCCATTTTCCTTTTGCCGTCAGGTGCGCCTGTTCTTCCTGTAGAGCGAACCATGTGGCGCGACCCGTCTGATCGCTGCTTTCGTTTCCCGTCTGCCAGGCCTGCCAGCCATTTTCAGCCGTCAGAACAACCAGTGGCAGGTCCTGAGGCAGGTGGGTCGTGCCAGCTTGCGCGTAAGTGACCGTACTGCTCTCGCGCTCGGCCACGGCGGTATCCCAATGCGCGGGTCGATAGATCATTCGCGCCCAGGCCGCGGCTTCTATATCATCGGGTAGTGGCGCCAGGAAGGCTTCAAAATCACTCAGCAACCCGAAATTCCCCAGCGCACGCGTATAACCGGTGCGCGTTAAAAGCTTCAACCAGCGTGCATTTTGGAAATTACGTGTGTCAATGTTCAGCGCTTCCGGCGGCATGCGCTCAAAAAAGGCCTCGTGGCGTGGATCGATAAAGAGCAGCCCAACTACTTCGCCGGGATAGTCTGCGGTGTACACCCGTGTGATCAGGCTGCCCAGTGAATGTGCCACCAGTAAATACGGTGGCTTTTCACCTGCATTTTGCAACAGGCTGTGTAGTTCGCTGGCAAAGTGCCGGGCGGTGCGTGGCTCAGGGCCAGGGTCACTCCAGCCATATCCGGCGCGATCATAACTGCACACCCGCCGGTGTTTGGCCAGATCGGATTGCACCAATGTCCACATCATGCCCGGCGCGCCAAGCCCGCTTTCCAGGATCACAGTTGGCTGGCCAGCGCTTTGTGAACCGCTGCACTGAATATGCAGACGATAGCCACCCACATCCACCAAGCGACCGGGCAGTGGAAATGCCACTTCATCCCGAGCACTGGCGACCACCTGATACAACAACCCGCCGGCCAGAATGAAGACACTTAACGCTAAAAAGCTCGCCAATGCCACATAAAAGGGGCGAAATGGTTGACCAGCCACTCTAAACATCCGGGCAGGTCTGTACTACGACAGGAGGGAACAGGTTTTTCAAAAGAAAAAAGCCGATCCATGTGAGGCCCAACAGAAACAGTACCCCGGCCAGAACTCGCAGGATCGATTCCCCTTTATTTGCGGTTGGCTCTGCCTGTTGCCAGGCTTCTTTTGCATTCCTGCCATATACGTAAGCGGCCAGCCAGGCTGGGAATCCGAAAATGACCAGCGGCAAACCTAATATTAGGGCGGTGACTGTACCGGTCAAAAAAATCCCTGAGAAAAAGGCTCCCCATTTTGTGAGCCAGTCACCACCTCTTAGCCAGAGCGACAAAGTCAGGATGCCGATTCCGACAGCAGGGTAGACATAATAAGCGGTACTGATTCCTAATAATGGGCTGCCACAAGTGATGGGCGGAGATTGTTTTAAAATTAGCGGATCAAAATATAAACATACCACCGGCACAATGATGCCGAAAGTCACATCTACTACATACCTCATGCGTGTTTTTGGTGGGGTCATTGTTCGTCCTGTAAATAATTACTTGGATCTATCTGGAATATACATCCGGATTTCATCATCCATCACCCCTCGCCACATTTTATAATACATAATCATATCGCACAGCCCTGCTTTTACAGGATACCGAAATGTGGCCGGGATGTTATGCTCCACAAAAAAATGTCCAATCCAGGCGAAGGCATAGGATGACATTACAGCCCAGACCACAACCCAGATGTTCAGACGTATGGCTGCCACAATCAGCCAGATAAATAAATTTGTATTCCCAATAAAGTGCAGCCAGCGCGTGCCAGGTTTGCTGTGCGCGCGGACGTAATAAGGCCAGAACTCTTCCAATGTGCGGAACAGCGAAGTGCTCATGAGATTTTCCACTCCCGTCTGGGTTTACGCCCTGGTGTACTTCCTATCCATTGCTCGTTTGCCGTTTGCTATCATCCCGTATCTTAGTAAAATTGGCTTGCTCCGTCTGATAGGGAATTGGCTCCAGCGTCATTGGGATGATTACTATCTCCAGGCTGTGCGCATTGTGGGCGATTTTTTAAATGTCATTGTGACTGTTGCGTGTTTTTATCTTACACCAACATGGATGCAAATTCCAGCCCTACGGGTTTTATTTTTGTTGGCATTGATGGCGGAGATAATCCGGTTAGTGACCGAAAAAGGGGTCATGCTGATCAGCGCTGGTTGGCAGTGCATGCCACACCGAGAGATTGCTAACTGGCTCGCGAAAAGGTCTCTTGCCAAGGTCATGCCTGCGTATTGCGCTTATTACGCACTGGGCGACGAAGAACGACTGGCGAAGGTGCTTCTGAAACTAAGGACATTTGCAGCCGGTAACGAGCGCGCTGCTCAAATACTGAGCTATGTGCACGCTTTTCGCATCATTCCCGAAACAGTTGGCTTGCGCTGTGGACAGGTGCGCGATGTTGCCCGAGGTGAGATATTTATCCATGCTCGTTGGACCAACCAGCCAGGCTTACTTATTGGGATTGCCTTACGCCGTTCACCCTGGTTATTCGATCCTCGTAACTTACAACGACCATTTTATTATCGCACCCAGGCCAACCGCCTGATGACATTAACCGTCTTCGAAAACGCTGCGCTATCTCCTTGGTATGCCATTTACCAGTTCGGGCACGAAGTAAAATCGGCTCGCTACGATGCCTTTTATCGCATCTTGAGCGGGGTGGGTATTCACGCTGAAACCCTGGTGCAGGAGGATGGCACCTATGCGTTTGAATCGCTGGCGGTTTTCCTGAAGATCATCAGACCGAAAAGGACTCTGCGCTATTTGTGGACAGATGAAGAGGTGTTGCTTGCGTTAAAAAGGCCAGAGCAGATCAGTCTGCCATCTGCTCTGGAAATTGCCGTTCGCTACACTTACCCGCTTTCCTACGTGGAAGAAATTCTAAGGCCTAAAATTCAGTCCGCTCGCGAAAACGCCTCGCGCACGACCTGAGCTATTTGTTGTGGAGCATCCCAGTGAGGGTAGTGCCCGATACCGTGTAATTTCACATAGCGAGCATCCGGACGGCGGGCAAGTATGTGTTCGGCAACAGCTGGGGTGGCGACAGGGTCAGATTGGCCCCAGGCAAGCGTTAGCGGTGCTGAGTGGGCCGCCAGAGCATCCAGCCAGTATTGTTGGTGCTGCCAGCGTTCGGGCATGTAGCCCATTAAACGGTGGGAAATACTTAGACCGTCATTTCGGCAGACCAGGGACCAGAAAGCGTTGATTTCCGGCGTGGATAGGCGCCTGGCAAAAGTCTGCGCAAACATTTGCGCAAACAGCGTTTTCCGGAATAAGTGCAGCCGGCTAATGAGTGGTCCTGTCAGCGGGTGGAGCCATAATTTTTGGGTAATACTCATCAACGGGTTTTCAAACGGGATGCTGAAAACACTGCCGTTCAGAAGAATAAGTTTATCGATCTGTGGAGTGCCTCTTTTTAGCAATTCCAGCGCAACAGAATCTCCAATATCGTGGGCTAACACAAAGGTTTGATTCAACCCGAAGTGGCGAGCGACCATCTGGACTATATCGGCATATTTGAACAGGGAGTAATCAAAACTGCGTGGTTTGGATGAATACCCAAAACCGGGATAATCCAGAAAGATTAGTTGGAAATTCTCTGCCAGGAGTGGGGTCACCCGCGAAAAATCATAGCTGCTGGTGGGAAATGCATGCAGGCACAGCACAGGTAAGCCGCTCCCAACCGTTTTTACAAAGATACTTATCCCGCCATCCTTAATAAAAAATCCACTTGTATACCATTCTTGAAGATCTGTCATGCTCTCCAGTCTACCATTTTGACCGAGAAAACGAACGGTAGATAGTTTTTTTGTTAAGCCAGCAACTACGATATATTAGTCTGGTTTCGGCTAAATTTGCTTGAAATTACCGGGATAGGGCGAGATACTTCTTAAGTAGGTGGCAATAAAAAATAATATCCCTATCAATCCAATCACTCCAACCAGGGCGAGTATGTTTTCTCTTGCCTCTACCATTGGTAATACTTGTGGTGAGTCATGCTGATCTCCTATTTTGGTGTGGGAACCTATAGGATACTTCTGGCTCACCCTTTTGTTAAGGTTCAAAAATTTGCAGAGAGAATGTTACACCAACCGGCATTTATACCCGTATACCAAATATGTAACATATTTGGATGCTCATGGTAACGTTGTGAAAATATTTTCTGTAGATGGATTGTTTTGTCATGATCTGATAATGTAAATACCAGGTTGATTCTTCGGTTCGCTAGCTGCAATTCAAACATTTTCACTGCGATAATAAAGCCAACTAACCGCCAAGAAGGGTTAAGCGTAAGCCTTCATATTGCTGAAAGCCTCCATCGAAAGTGACTAAATGGTACTTGGCAGCACGTGCAAAGGCGGCAAGATATGCGTCCTGCCACAACTTGGGTGAAACCCGTTCACCAGCAGCATACCGGCGCAAGTGCTGCTCCAGGTTTATGGGCTCTGTGGCAAAGTCAAAGCGTTCATCCCCCATCAAGGTATCATAAATAGTCCAGGCTTGTTTTAAGTTACATACATCCATGCCCATAACGCTTGCATTCGTCAGTAACCGTAACAAGCCCAATTGAGTGTTGCGACAGATTACCACAGATAATTCATTTTGCGATTCGAGCCATGTTAGTGCATCAGGGTGATGCACATGCCGGTCGTAACAAAAAGCCAACAGACAATTGATATCACAAAGCGCAGCCATCAGACGAGCCCCTCGTCAGTGTTAAGGGCTGTGTAGATTTGTTCATCAGTGAGGGGTGGTTCGATTTTAACAGAGCGGATCAAGGGGAATGCTGCGCGTTGTTTCGTGGCGGTAGATGGAGTTTGCACTGCCAATTGTAGCCCACGTACGAAAAGGTCGCGCAAAGAAAGACCATCCATGGCGGCCCTGGCTTTTGCCTGTCGAAAGAGCGGTTCGGGAATTTCAATGGTTGTTTTCATAATTTACCTATATTTATATATTACCATATTTATGGGTGCATATACCAAAAGATTAAAACTCTACTTGCAACCGAATATTGTCCGGGGACGGTTTAAAGGTGGGGATTTAAGCAGTTCCGGCTGAGATAAATGGTGGAGTGCAGAAGGTGTCAGGTGGCGGTCGCTCGAAAGAGAACGGCCGTTCGAGGTTAAATAATCAGGTATGCTTGAGGACAGAAAGGATGCCCGACCCAGGAGTAAATCAGCTTAGCCAGCACCTCCTGGGTCGGACTACCAATGTCTATTCTAGCCGATTATGGGTGCGATGAACAAACGTATATTGACCAGGC
>CAIVSQ010000312.1 GCA_903908605.1 uncultured Anaerolineae bacterium | reverse complement strand
CAGGCTGAGCAGTTGCAATTATTTATCCAAAAGAGCAAGTTGCTGGGTAACAACCGCCTGCAATAATTTTTCCTTCGTTTCGACATCTTTCAGGTTATAAAACAGGGCCAGCCTTCTGCCATCCGCATAATCGCCTTCGAGAAAGCCGGAAGGATCATCCACTTTTGCCCACCCCAAAACACAAGCCGGATGCAGTCTTTTCGGAACAGATTGGACACAATCAAGATTCTTTTGTATTCTTTGGGGTTATAGGGCTGCATTTCTCCGGTATAAAAAAACGTGGGCGCATTCCACTTTATTTCCTCACCAATTTGCGGGTCAGTCTTTAGAATAATTTGCCTTAAAGCTTCAAGCACATCCGCCAGGGGGTGCTTGAGACTGGTCATGTACTCGTTCACTTTTTCCGAATCAGAAGGTTTTGTTGATTTTTGAACTGTCATATTGATTTCAGCCGTCTTTATTACTCGCGAATGCGCTCGTAATGCAGGCAAATCACCCCGCTTGGGAAAACGTGAGACGCAACAAGCTTAAGGGCTGTTATTTGTTGAATGTTCTTGAAAACCGGAATACCCTGTCCGAGCAATATCGGGTTGACAAATAACCAGTAGTCGTCGATCAGATTTTCTGCCATGAGCGAATGTGCAGCGCCCGGGCTGCCAAAGATGACGATCTCTTTGCCCGGCGCCTGTTTTAGCGCATTGATTTCTGCTCTCAAATTACCAACGATAATTTTTGTATTCGGGGCTGTCGATCCCTGCATGGTTTTTGATAGCACCACCTTGGGAACGCTCTTATACCATTTCGAATGTTCAATATCATGCCTGGTGGCTTCCGGTTGGTCTGCCGCGGTCGGCCAGTAGGCTTCCATCATCTGGTAGGTCACCCGCCCGTACAGGGCGGTATCGGATTGGTTTGTGCGCTCCCCGGCATAGTCGAAAATTTCCTCATCAACATGGATCCAATCCATTTCGCCATTGGGGCCGGCCACAAAACCATCCAGCGATGTATGCATAAATAAAACCAATTTTCGCATCTTGCTCTCCATTTTGTCCATTCGATTTAAGACCAGTGTGGGTCATCCATTTACAGCATACTCTATTCAGAGTTATTCTGTCATATTACCAAACTTCAGGGTTCATTACAATCTGGGCTGGAAAATTAGGAATTCAGAGTTACCGCTCAGGATGCAGCGACACAAAAAGGGAGAATTCTCTTCAGAATAGTTTTGATCTTCAATTTGGGGTCTTTTCGGTAATGTTATACATATTGCGAATTGACACTTTACAGAAAAGTATGTTTTTTGTGAAGTGACTGTATGAGTGCCACTCTCGCCAATGACTTCATTGTAAAACAAGAAAATAACCCGGAAATCGTTCTCGAAGTATAGGTTGGAGAAGATTATTTCGATAACACAAAATTAACCTGTCACCAGAGGTGATGATATGGTGCTTTTTCCTTAAAACAAGGACATCAACTCCATGAATTTTGACAAATTCATGGAGTTGATGTATAGTGGATGTATGTTCCCTCGCGCATACGAACCCATTGAAACCCACCTACAACCAAACAAGGCGCTGGTCATTTATGGACCGCGCAGGGTTGGTAAAACGACCCTGCTGCAAACCTTCCTGAAAGAAACCCGATTGAAGTACAAGCTTGATTCCGGGGATAACATCCGCACCCAGCAAATCCTGAGTTCACAGGATTTTGGGCAAATCCTGGCCTATATTGAAGGCTATGAATTGCTGGCAATCGATGAGGCCCAGAACATTCCAAATATTGGCATGGGCTTGAAAATCATTGTTGATCAAGTACCCGGTATTCGCGTGGTGGTGACCGGATCATCATCCTTTGAACTGGCTGGCCAGGTTGGCGAGCCGCTCACCGGGCGCAAACACACCCTGACACTCTATCCGCTTGCCCAGCAGGAATTGCTTTCAACGTACAATAAGTTCGAACTCCAGGAAAAGCTGGTCGATTTCCTGATATTCGGCAGTTACCCTGAAGTGATCACGTCGGCAACCCGTCAGGCACGCATCGAAACACTGACGGAAATTGCGAACTCCTATTTATTGAAAGATATCCTCTCTTTTGAACGGGTCAAAAATTCGCGGACTCTGCTTGACCTGCTCAAGCTGCTGGCTTTCCAGATGGGCAGCGAAGTCTCGTTGGCTGAACTCGGAACACAGATCGGCGTGGATATCAAGACCATCCAGCGTTATCTGGATTTGCTGGAAAAAGCCTTCGTGATCGTGCGGCTGGGTGGGTTTGGCCGAAACTTACGCCAGGAAGTGACCAGCAAATCCAAAATCTATTTTCTCGACAATGGCATTCGCAACGCACTGATCGCACAGTTCAACGCACCCGACCAGCGCAACGATCTCGGCCAACTGTGGGAAAATTTCATGATCATGGAACGGCTAAAGCATCGCGCCTACCAGTCCATTTACGCCAATGTCTATTTTTGGCGCACGTATGATCAACAGGAAGTGGATCTGGTCGAAGAACGTGATGGAAAATTGTTCGGATACGAATTCAAGTGGTCGCAAAATAAAACCATCCGGCCTCCCAAGAATTGGGTCAGCGCCTATCCAAATTCAGAATTCATGGTGATCCATCCGGGCAACTATCAGGATTTTATCTTCCCTTAATAAACTTTGGCAGTTACCAGGCCTGTTTGCCCGGTTAGTCAATAAAAGTTACCCGCCAGTGGAAAATCCACCGGCGGGTTTTCATTAATGACACAACACCCATACCCCCTTCTACAACCTTGTAATATCGCAGCATGACCTGGATTGCTTTACTCCTGCTTGTGATTGCGATCAGCATCTACGACCTGCGCACCTGCAAAGTGCCCAACCAGGTAACTTTACCGCTTTTATGCGTTGGAGTCTTTTTGCATTTCCCCGGTACTTTTGACATCTGGTTTTCTTGCATGGTGATTTTTATCGCCTGGCGCGCATCCTGGATGTCTGCCGGAGACGCCAAGTTGTGGATGGCGCTGCTCTGGATCATGCCTGCCGGGCGCCCGGGTGAGACCGTCTTCATCTTTTATGGAACACTGTTTTTCACCGCCCTGACGCAAATCGCCTGGCGGAAATTCAAGCACCAGCCGCTTACTGGCATACGTTCGCCCGGAGCCTGGCGCACCATTCCTTTTATTCTCTGGAGTCTGTATGTACGCTGACCTGTTTCTTGCCCTGCTTGAACACCGCAACCCACGCAAACATCCGTTGCTTTCAGCTATGTTGTATGAATTTTGCCCACAGGCCGCTTTCTTCTGGCGTTCCGGTCTGGATCCGCACGAATTCCACGACCCGGTCTGGATGGCCATGCAGGATTACACCTTCGGAGGCAGCCTGGTGGATCAACTTGGCATGTATGGGCTGGATGATTTTAGCGAAACCGCCCGGCAGTATATTACCGACATCCAGGATTTCCGCGCAACCAACCTGGTGCGCGCGCCAGAAACATCGGCTCTTTTTCCGGGTGGCAGACCAACGGCCGAAGAGAAGCGCAATTTTACCCAGGCGGTTGAGAAGCATTTTGGAGAATGGGACAACCTGTATGCCTATATTCGCACCTGGGCCTTCCTGATCGGTGACTGGCGTTTACGCTCCGGTGTCACCAACGATAGAAACTACGCCCTGCGTAAAACACACCTGGCATTTGTCCTGCCAGAGCTTGGCGAGCCGGTCTACTGGCAGGCCTGGGCCTGGTGGGTCAAGATCGAGCACAATACTAATATCCATCTGGGTCTCCTGACTCCGGACGGGCTGCGCGATCCTTTCCGCCCCTGGTTGACGCGCATGAGCAGCCTGGAAGGAATCAGCGCCTGGCCATCCACACCCATTCTGCATCGTTTGAACTACCATACCGGCGAGGTCAGCGATCCCGAAAACCTGCTTACAGATGGCCAGGCCAGGTCCATGCTTTTGAAACTGGCAACGATTGCCGAAAGCGGCCCCTATCCACCGCTCAATTTGCTGCGCCATCCGGCCGCCTGCCAGGTTTGCGGGTTCCGCAAGTTTTGCTATAACGATGAACGCCCCACCGACCTGGCCCTGCGCGGCCTGGAGGATGTGCCTACGTGGCAAAACGACGCGCGCTG
This sequence comes from uncultured Anaerolineae bacterium, assembly GCA_903908605.1. GTDB lineage: Bacteria > Chloroflexota > Anaerolineae > Anaerolineales > Villigracilaceae > UBA5195. Next base: position 7,150 of record CAIVSQ010000312.1, on the reverse strand, counting down.
ATCGTGCTCTTCATGGTGTTCAGCCTACTTGGGTTAAGCACGATCAACGCCATGGCGGCCGGAACTCCGCCGCCACCGGTGAATACAACCCCGACACCTACGCCACCGGGCGGCGGGATCGTGAACAGTATTACACAGGTCTTCCATCACCTGGTCTTTCCGGCCGAAACCATCTCGGAAGCCCTGGCTGGCATTTTCAACCGTGCTGCGTCCAAAGAAGCTGGACGGATGAACAAGGAGATCGCCAAGTGGACGTCGGTGATCGGCGACATCGTGCAGGCTCCAGGCATTGGCGACTATGCCCGCGCCGCACAGTCCAGTCTACCGGTTGCTGCTGCCCTGGCTCCAGCGCTGTTCCTGCTGCGCCTGGCTCTGTATCACTGGGGCAGGCTGCTGGGTGACGATGACAGCGCGCTGCGTGTGATTGGCGATTGGGTCACGGCTGGCGCCCTGGCGGTGGTGGCAGGACCGTTCCTGGATATGATTGTGCGCCTGGGCTGGTGGATGCAGGGCCAGGTGCTGGGTGAGACAAGTGCGCTGGCGGTGCAGTTTGTGGAATCGACAACCGCCATTTCCTTTGTGCAGGGTATATCCAACCTGACTTTCTTCGGCGGGGTCCTTTCACTGGGGCTCTCACTCGGTTCATTGGTGGCAATTGCAGGGCTGCTGTTTGCCTTCGCCTCGGCCAATGCGACCCTGTTCATCCTGTCCATCTCGGCCGCGCCGCTGGCTGTGGTCAGCGTGGTGCCGCAGGCCAGATGGATCAGGTCACTTTGGATCAAGGCATTGCTGATCATCGCCATCCTGCCAATCGCGGCGGGCGGCGTTTTCAAGGCCGGGCTTTCCAGTAGTTATCTCTTCGACCGCCAGGGTCTGCTCTCTGGCGTGATCCGGGTCATGTGGTTGTGGGGTGCAAGCGGGATGCTGCTTTCGCTGGCGGGCATCCTCAGCAAGTTGACCCTGACTGCCACGGCTGACGGGTTGAAAGCGATGGTGGGCGCAGTGCAGCAAATCGCTTCGATCGCTGCACTGGCAGCGGCTGGAGCAGGCGCCGTGGGTGCGGGTGGCATGGCAGCCGGTGGCGCATCCGCGGGAGCTGGGCCTGGACCGGCAGACTTGGGTAGCGCCGGGGCTGCAGGCGGTGCCGGTACCGCAGGCGCGTCCGCATCCGCAAGTGGAGGAATGAGCGCGGACAGCGCAGCGCTCGGACATCTGAATGCCGCCCAAAGCCTGACCCAGCAGGCCGCGACCTTCGACGCTTTAGGCATGCATGCCCCGGCACAGTTCAGCCGGGCAATGGCGCACAGCCATGAGATCTCTGCGCGCCAGGCCCAACTGACCGAGCGCATCCAGCGCGTCAGCGGGACAGAGACCGAAGGGACAAATTTTGGTTTCGCGCCGACTGTGAACAGCGGGATTGCTTCGACCTTCAGCGGATCACAGACTGATTTCCAAAATAGCTACGACAGTCTGTCTCCTTACATGGCCCAACATGGCCTGACGCCCGAGGTGTTTGCCTCGCAGTACCCGGAAGACACCGGGCGCATGGCGCAGGCCTATCTGGATCATCCGGATGACATTCGCCAGGCACAGGATCCGTTATACCGCGCCGCTGAACTCGGCCAGGTTCAGCACGCGCGGGATGTGATCGAGTTTTTGCCTGCCAACTGGTCGGCCGGGAGCGCCAACCCATGAGCCTGGCCCTGCCCGAGTACTTTGCCGTGACGGCATTGGCATTGTTCAGTTTCTCCGACCTGCGTTATCGTCTGGTGCCCGGTATCGAGGCTTTTTTCCTGGCTGCAGTGCTGATTGGCGCACCTGCAGCTCCGCTCAATGCTGCGTTGATCATCGCGGCCTGTGCCTGGGGCTGTTTTGGACAGACATCAGGTTTCCTGGTTCTGCCGCTGCTGTTCTATCCACCCGCCTGGCCGGTGCTGCTGACAGCCTATGGAGTCAGGCGCGACCTGATTGGCCGGGCAGACCTGCTGGCGGTGGCCGGGCTGGCCTGTCTCTTTCCCTGGCCAGCGCTGGTCATGGCCATGCTCTCTCTCGAATTCTGGCGGCGCTGGTGGGTCAGGCGGCAGGTTGGACCGGTTCCAGCCTTGCCCGGACTGCTGCTGGGAATTCTCGCATATCTTCTTGTGCGGTTGGTGATCCCCATCGCTTAATGACGCAGCGCAGAGACCTGGTGGCCTGATTTTGTATCATGTCTGTATGCCTCGCTCCGGAACACTTGGAAGCCCACAACCTTACGCCATCTTCGGCACGTTTGCCGGTCTGCCCTTCTGGCAGGGCGGGCTGACGTTGCTCTCGGCTGCACCCGGCATCGGCAAGACTTCCTGGCTGCTGCGTATGCTGGCCGAGGCAGCCAGCGTTGGAATTCCGGCCGCGATTGGCTGTTACGAACATACCCCCGAAGAGCTGAAATTCCGGCTGCGCATGCAGGCCGAAGGGTTGGTGGCGGGCGCGCATGGGCCTGCGTCCTTTGCACAGGTGGAGACCAGGCTGGCGGCTGCCAGCGAAACCGTGTTGCTCTCGCTCTCAGACCAGCACGACACCGTGCGGGCACTGGAAGACACTTTGATCCTGGACTACGGCTTCCCGCGCAAAGGTCCGGCACTGCTGGCAGTCGATTACCTGAGCCGCATCCCGGTGGTTGGCCTGACGGGCATGCTGCCCGAAGACCAGAAAGGCGGCGAAGCGGCAACAGCCCTGCGCGAACTCTCGCGCCAGCATGGCTGGGCAGTGATCGCCGCGGCTGCACTGCGTTCCGAAGAGTTCAACGCCGGGGATGAGCTTTCTTCTTTGCTTGGCGATGAGCGCGTCCCGTATGTGGCCGATCGGGTACTCCTGGTGCAGCGGGCCGAGAAGGTGCGGGCCTGCGGCTGCGTTGGGTTGACCATCCACACCCTGAAAGACCGTACCGGCCCGGCGCGTTCCTGGCAAATGCAATTCTGGGGTGAGCGCTTCTATCCGGCGCTCGAAAGCGAGTTTGGTCGACATGAATGAAGCGCTGACCCTGCTGCAAACTTTTTTTCGCGAAGCCTGGACGGCGCTGACTGGCATCCTGCTGGCTTTTGTACTGCTGGCTGCGCTGGCGCAGGTGCTGCGGGTTTCATCCGGGGCGGCCATCGGCGCAAATTTATGGGTTTGGGAAGGCGTGGCGGGCATCGCCGGAGTTGTTCTGCTGGGGTTGTTTGCCTTTCTGGGTGTGCCGCAGATTGTGAAGGCCGCACTTGTCAGTTTGCCTTCCGGCAAAGGCTGTGGGCCGATTGGCGAACTCGGGACGTTTTCCGCCGGGTTGATTGGCGGGCTGGCAGCCCTGCGGATGCTGAAGACCATATTTATTTCCACCGTTTCAGCTGCAATCGGCAGCGGAGCAGGCATGTCCCAGGCGCTGGGCGAAACGGCCGAAGCACTCTTTGGAATGCTGCTGGCTGCGTTGGCAGTGCCGATGGCCGCCCGCTTCCTGGGCGTCTGTTGATCTTATTTTCCGGAGGTGTTTCCAATGTTTGATCCGATCATGGCACAAATCCTGATCATCGCGCGCAGCGCCTGGGGCTTTCTGGCCGGGCTGCTGGTCATTGTGGCGCTGCTGGGCGGGCTGTATTACATTCTGCAAGGCACAGCCAGCGCAGCCTTCGGCGGCAGCAAGATGGCCTCCGCTGCGATCATCGGGGCTATAGGGTTGGTGATCCTGGTGCTGTTTGCCTTCCTGTTTCTGCCACAAATTGGCGAAGTGCTCAAAAACTTCCAGCCCAAGGCACCCTTCTAGGAGCGCTGATGTTCAACGATCGTGACCTTGGCATTCTGGGCGGCGGGGCGCTGCTGGCCGTGTTGTGCCTGTTCCTGCCTTTTCCGTTTGTGGGCAAGATCGTGGTGGGCTTTTTTGTGCTGATCCTGTTCATGGTGCTGGCGCTGCTGCGTCTTGGCCCGGATCGTGTCCCGCCGGAAATCTGGCTCAAGCGCCGTATCCGCTATGGGCTGGATGTGCGCAAATATGTCAACCAGCGCGAGCCATCCAGTGTACATATGGGCGCGGCTCCACAGGCGAGGTCTTCAACCCCCGCTCCATCCGCTTCAGTGCAGTTCCAACCGCTTGATTTAGCCTGGGCGGAAGTGGGAGTCTACCCACTGCTGACGGCCTTCCTGGCGGTGGTGGCGGTCTATTTTTCAGTCTGGCTGGCGCGCGGCGGTGCGGACCAGCTTGCCATCTGGTTCAAATAGGAGAACGATTGTGGAAACTTTGATCGCTCTGATTGCTGCTCTTTCGCTGGCCTCCATTCCGATCCTGATCGGCTGGCGCAGAACCGCTGGTGAGGCCGGGATGGCGCGCGCGATGGGCATCGCGCAGCCGAAAAAAAGCTTCGACCCCGAGAAATTTGCCAGGCAAACCGGGACCGGGTTGACCTTCAACCAGATCGTGTATGGTTTTCTGGCCTGGGCGGGTGGCGGGCTGGTGGGTGGACTGCTGCTCGGCGTTTTCCCCGCTATCCTTTTTGCCGTGGCCGGAGGCCTTCTGTACGCCGGAACACTCTCGGATAAACGCCAGGAGTTCCGCCTGAAACAGGCCAAGGATATCCTGCGCGGACTGGGAGTGGTGGAAACCCTGCTTTCACAGGGCAAGCCCTTGAACGATGCCCTCAACGAAGCCGCCCAGGCGGTTGGACCGGAAGGCAAGATGGTGCTGGGCGACCTGGTCATCCGCCTGCGCACTGCCCCGGCCGATGAAGCTGCGCTGGCGGTACGCGAGTGGACCACCGCCTGGGACAACCCGGCCGTGGACATCGTCGCAACCTCGCTGCTGGCTTCCATCGAAGGAAGAATTGAAATCGGCCCGCTGGTGGCTGCGCTGCGCAAGACCCTGGGAGCCGTGGTAGAAGTACTGTCGCGTGCAAGGGCCGCGGCCAAGGGCGTGGAATGGCAGGCTCGCTTTCTTGCGCTCTTTCCACCCGCCGTGCTGGTGGTGATCGCCATCACCACGCCCGAAACCGGAGCGCTGTATTCCGCCAATCCGCTGCTCTTGATGCCGGTGATCATCGGGTCGGGGGTCTCGTACTGGTTTTCAACGCGCATGATTCGCAACGGCCTGTCCATCGAAGCCTCGATGGGCTTGCAGGCAGGCGGCAAAGGCGAGATCCGCCTGGATCGCCTGGGCCGGGTGTTGTAGCAGTGAAAGGTGTGCTGAAATTTCTGATGCTGATCATGGCCGTCCCGTTTTTATGCGAGGCGGTCTTTTTGCTGGGCTATGTCATCATCGTGGCATTGACGATCCCGCAGCTTCCAGGCTGGGCGCAGCCGGGCGTGGAAGCATGGCTGTTTGATATCCCGCAGGACAGTGAGTCCAGTGACAACGGCTCGTTTGACGAGACTTCTCCGGCATTTTCGGGTGCCGTGATCTGGAATGATTACGCCGGACCGGATGCTGATATTTTTGGCGTGCCATTGCATGGACCCATCAAGCACTGGAGTGAGACTTACGACAAACCGCTGCTGGGTTGTCTTTTTCACGATCCTAATTACGGCGATCACACCGGTGCGGACTTCCCTGTCAATGTTGGCACCCCAATCCACGCCACGATGGGTGGTGTGGTGGTCTGGGCTGGCGAGAACGGCCCGTGGGGCAACCTGGTGGTGATCGAAAACGGCGACTACCAGGTCTGGTACGCACATCAGGAAAGCATTCTGGTGGTCATTGGACAGATCGTGTCACGCGGCGAGGTGGTCGGCCTGAGTGGAAACACCGGCAACAGCAGCGGCCCACATCTGCATTACGGCATCAAGAAGCGCACCGGTAAAGATACCTATGTGTGGATGAACCCACAGTTGTTTTTCAACCCCGATGAAGTGATTAATATCGGCTGTTCGGATTAGTCCATGCCGGTATTGTTTGAAAACATGCTCTTTTCGGATTGGCGCACCACCCAAAAGGATGGGCGGTGGTTGGATGTATTTATTTTGCGCATTTCCCCATTTGCCAGTCTCCCACCGGTGGAATATGCCCTGGGAATGTACCGCCTGGCCTCTGTTTTGATCCGCAAGCGCCCAAACGCTGCGTTGTGGGTGCAGGTGGAAAGCCCTGGGCGCTGGTATCTTGAGACCATGCGTTCTGTGTTGCGTTGGAAGGGAAAGCTCCCGATCGCAGTCACTGCGCCTTCCAGCCTGGCAAAACCTGACCTGTTTGATTTCCATGTGCTGCCCTATTGGGAGGCGAAAAGACCATGCGAGCCGGTGCGTATCAAGAACGAACCGCTGCCATTCACCAATCTGTCGCTCGCCTGTCTTCAGACGCTGGGGCGGATTGACTGCGGCACCTTGCCGGAAATAGCCTCCCTGGCAGGATTGTCAACGATCCAGGCGCAGGCCGGGTTGGACGCGCTGGAACAGGCCGGGTTGGTTGCGCACCTGGTACAGCACGATAAAAAAGAACCGGTCATCATCTGGCGATTAAAAAGAGAAGGGCTCTCGCTGGTGCTGCGTTCCTGGGGCATCCCGAAGGATGTCTCCTTTGGGCGCCGCAAGGAAATGGCCCTCTCCGACCCGGCCGGGGAACATCGCCGGATATCGCGCCTATGGCCGGGCTGGCTGCGTTCCGCCTGGCCACATGCGCAGGTCTGGACAGGTTGGAGCGAAGCCGGCCTGCCCGGACTGCTTTTAACGCCGGATGGGTTGGCATGGGGCAGCCTGGGTGGAAGGGAAACCCTGTTCTGGCTGGAAGTGGAAAGCGGGCATTCCAGCCGTGAAGAAATCCGCAGGAAAATCCGGCGCAGATTTGTGCTGGCGGCGGAGTATGCCAGGGAGAAAAAAATTGGGCTGGTTTTTGCCCTGCTCGGGCGGACGTGGGTTTGCGAAGCGTCCAGGCCGGCCTTTGTGGATGTGCCGCCGCACGTAGCTGTGACTCTGGGTGACTGGCGAAACGAAAACCACCTGCCTTTCACAGAATGGGGGCGGGTGGAGTGGTAGGATTTTTTGAAATAAGAATTCTTAGTTCCGGTGCTAATGGATGTAAGTTTGTTCAGAAAAGCAAGTTCTTATTGACGGTCAATGAGCAAGAATCCTCATCCCAAGAACAATGCCATACGCAGATTACTATATTCTTGATTCGGTATATTTCGATAATGTTTTATGAAAATGGGATCTGTTTATTTTT
>CAIVSQ010000311.1 GCA_903908605.1 uncultured Anaerolineae bacterium | reverse complement strand
TGCCTGCTGGGCTTGCGTCAATTCCAATTCTGCTGCCGCTAACGTGGCTTGAGCCTGTTCATTATCCCCCATCCGGGCAAGCGTATCACCTTTGTGAACTGATTGTCCTTCAGCGACCAGAATTTCGCTAATTCGTCCTCGCACAGGGAAAAACAGTTTCATGTCTGCCTTTGGCGTGATGTGACCTTCGGCAACAACCTCATTTGTGCTAATGACTGGCTCTGGGGTTGGCGTTGGGGACGCAGGTAATTGGCTGCATCCAGTAAAAAACAACATCATTATCAGGGAAATAACCAGGTATTGAATAGTAGTATGCGATTTCATTTGAAAACATCCTTGTTTGAAGTGAGCTTGTAAATTTTTCGATTTCTTATTCGTAGGACAATACTTCTCTAATGGTAAGTTTCGCCGCATTCCGTGCCGGCAAAACACTCGCGAGAGCAGATAATAAAAACACTACCATTAGCCATATAACATAGCCGATCCAAGTGAAATGGACATCAATTGGTGAGTTAAAAATTGCTAAGCTGACAATTGTTGATAATAAATAGGTGAACGGAATGGATAAGACCGTTCCTAATGACCAAGAAATTCCGCCAATAACAACACCTTCGACAATAACAGTACGCATAATTTCTTGGTCTACTGCTCCTATCGCGCGCATTATGCCGATTTCTCGTGTTCGCTCCAAAACATTCATACCCATCGTTCCAGCCAGGCCCATGGATCCAACGATAGCAGTGAGGAGTGCCATGACCAACAGAAACGCAACTAAAATATCTAGACTTTCTGAAGCAGAAGATAATGTGGATTTACCAGTTCGAACCTCAGAAACATGGAAGCCTTTTTTCCGAAAATATTTATCCAGATTTTCTGCTAAATTATTTTGTGCTGTTGTGTCATGTTTCTCTGACACAACCCGGAATGAGACCGACCGATTTGCAAGATTTGTTAATTTGGAAATGTAATCGTAAGTGCCATAGCCAATAGTGCCTTGCTGCCCAACAAATTTAAAAATGCCAACTACTTTCCATTCATCTTCTTTTCCATCAATTCTCATTCGTAATAGGTCGCCGGCTTTTAAAGCGGGATATTTTTCAAGCAGGGTCTCACTAACCGTAATTGCTTTTTCGTCTCCGGCTTGTAACCATCGCCCTGAAACTAGAATTGGTTCCACCAAAGAGCTTTCTACTGGAGGTGCTAGGATTAATAAGTTATCTGCAACCAATCCATCGGGGTATATCACTTCAGCATTTGCAAAAGCCCAACCTTCTACTGCTGTTACACCGGGGAATGACATTCCGACCATTTCAACCTCTTTGAGCCGATACGGTCGATCAAAACTTACTGTGACATCTGCTTTGAAATAATTTCCAATCGAATCGATGTAATCAAAGAGGGTAACTCGCACATTGAATACAGCGATAAAAATTGCTCCACCCATCGTGAGTGTAAACAAAGTAAGAATCAGTCGACCTCTTCGTCGGAAGGTGTTGCGCAACGAGATTAATAACGGCCTGGGCAGGTGTATACCGCGGGCTGCCAACGCAGTTATTGTTTTTAATTGTAATTTTTCCCACCGG
>CAIVSQ010000310.1 GCA_903908605.1 uncultured Anaerolineae bacterium | reverse complement strand
ATTTGCGGGAGCTATTTACTTCTTGCTGGTCTCAATAGTCCATCTACTAGGCTATAAAGCTCCCGTACTATTCATTTATTTCAATGTGCCGGCGTATACATATCAGGATCGCATCATCTCGTTTTTGGCTTTCGGCTGGGCGGTATTCTTCTTTACCGCATTCACAAATCCACAATCACAGTCAGCATTGGTAAAAGCGATTTTGGTGGCAGGTGCAGGTGCGTTAATAGGATTATCGAACGACAACTTGGTCTCTAATTTTCTCACCATGGATGCGAGTATCAACACAAATATTTTCTGGCTTGAGACGGCGGGACTTTTCCTCTATTGGTTGTGGTTAGTGGTTTTTTATCTTCGTGCTAAATAATTTAAGGAGTTTTTATGGATAATAAAAGATATGACGTTGCCATCATTGGCGCAGGTACTGGCATGCCCAAGAGTTCCGCCGTGGAAAATATCGCTTCGATGTTGCCCTGCACGCCATAGATGGTGTTGCCCCAGGCGGGTGTGCATACGATCATTTGAAGGCCCTGAAAGTGTTGGATCGGGTTCACCACCATCGTATTGGCCCATTCTATAAAGTGAGTTATCCCAATCACGATATTCCCGTCTATGCAGATTTAACAAAATACGAGGCTGAACTTGTGCGTAATTTTCCTCACGAACGCGACTCATTCACGCGCTGATCGAAGATATGTTGGAATCTATTGGCAAACGCGCCGTTTCGGAGCAGAAGCTGAATTCGGCATCCGTGCGCCTATAGAGCAAGCCCTTGGACTTTTCCCCAAAATGATAACGGCTAGAGCGTGTTTTTGACCACGCCAACATGGGTCGTTCAACATTTTATGCCCATTTTCAGGATAAGGAAGCGTTGTTCAAAAGCGAATTCGAAACTCTGCGAATGCTTTTTGATCGTAAGCTACTCTCACAAGCGACAATAGATACCAGCCCATAGAGCCTGAGCCTGGTTATATTCCAACACGCACAGGATAACATTCAACTTCATAATGCCATGGCTGATAAAGAAGGTGGCAGTCTGGCGCTGACACATCTCCAGCCATATTTATACAACCTGCTGCTTGCCCACCTGCAACAGCAACTACCCCAAAAAGCCAGCCAACCGTTCCACCGGAAATTCTGGAACACTACCTAGTAGGTGCGTTTTTGGCTTAGTTAACACGGTGGCTGGATAATAACGTGCCATTTCCACCCGGCGGGATGAACGAGATGTTCTCTCAGCTGACCAAGCCAGGGGTGGAAGCGGTGCTGGGACCGGGAGTGGTTATTTCCGATAAGGCTGGCGAATCACTGTCTTGAGTTTTTCAGGAGCCGTTTTTCGCACATCACCAAGATATATCTCGTGATGCTTCAAATCTTTCCGCCCCCCCATCGTTTCGATATATGCATGAAGCCTGGCAATATTGGGTGCCTCGGCTGCATACGGCCCAACATGCATTAGCTGCGCACTGCAGCCTTCGTGATAGGATTCAAATCTTACCAGCTCGAATAACAAAAGTCCCTTCTTTTTGATCGCTTCCTTCCGAGAACTTTCAACCCATTCGGTAGTAACTAGTCCAGGTTGGGCAATCATCATCGTCCAATCCCAGTTCTCTTTGTGCTCAATGCTAAATTCGCGCATATCGCTTACCCACCAAATACCTTCGGCTGGAAAAACGGAATACTCTGCTCCTTCAGCCTTTTTGATAGCAAACTTAATCGTGTATGCCAATGAAAATAATGTCTCAACCACTGCCTGGTAACGGGCAGAATGATTGGGATCTCCATGTCCATCTAGCATCAAATAATTGATCGGGGGGACATCGACGGTCACGGGGTTTGGGGATGGAAAATACAGGTTTTTTAGGTCTTTTTTCCAATCCATTTTTTCGCTCATTTTTTATCTCCTCGATTTTCAAATATCTCAGACGCAAGGAAACGCGTCAGCCAATCTAATTCAGCCTGCATCTGAGCTTTAATATATAAAAAAAGCGCTTCCACGTGCGGTGGGAGGTTATCAATTATCCGACTATCCTGCCGGTTTTTCTCATCAACAGCCCGCAGTCTTTCTGCTAAATCTGCACATTGGGTCTCGATTGCAGCTCGGCTATCTGTGGGCGACAACGCAGGTAAGTTTGCCAAAGCAAGGGCGAAATCAGCTGTACGCGGTCGCGGCGCAGCCAGGCGCTGACGCACCGCCGACTGGTATACGTCGTGGCCAATTTCAGTGAGCACATATATCTTTCTGGCTGGGCCTCGCTTACCCGTTGAAACCGCCGCTCCAACCCTACCCTCCAACCAGCCCTCAGCTTCAAGCTTATTCAGAACATAATATATTGAAGAAAAACCTATTTCGGTCCATTCCCGCATCCCACGGGCCGCAATATCTTGCTCTATTAGGTAGCCATGTCTGGGACCTTCTGCCACCAACCCGAGCACGGCTAAATCTGTATTGTTGATACTGTATTGATTTGAATAAGCAATCATAGTAGCTATTCTAGGCATAGAATACATGGCTGTCAAGTCATTGTTCTTACTATCGATTTTCAACAGGACTGGTTGTGTGAATTCCTTATCATCTCAAACGAACTTGAGTTTAGAGATGGGTGGAACAGCGCACAAGTGCGCTGAAGTCAATCGAACCTTAATAAACGAGAAGCAGTAGTGAAATTAACAGGTTTTAGGCTGATTTTGCAGTTTTTTGGTTT
>CAIVSQ010000309.1 GCA_903908605.1 uncultured Anaerolineae bacterium | reverse complement strand
GGAACGTCATGCGGTTTTTTCCCTAATCAAGAAACTGAAACATAAAATGGAGCCAGCAATCGTACCAGTTGGGCCTGGTTGACATCCTCAAGCTGCCAGTGGTCGGCTGCTTTCCGGTAGGCTGAGCGCAGCTGCTGTTCAACCGTGCGGGGCGATATCCCGATTCGCGCAGCAATCTCAGCCTGGTTCAGACCGTCACGAACCAAAATCTGAACCGCTGTGCGTTCAGCCGGGCTTAACCGGCTGATGGCGAAAACACGAGCGGCGTCCCACTGCTCCTTCAGGCGTAGGCGGCTGAGAGTGTTGGCCGCCTCGAGTGGATTTTCCACCTCGCGCAGAGCATCAAAGACGGGCGAAAGCCCACCCCAGGTCACCAGTGGAATGGGGATCAGCCTGGCCCACTCATCAGGCCCGGCATGCAGGCTGCCTGAATCTTCCAGGCTGGCATGCGAAGAAAGGTGCCAGAGGTGATCCTGGTCGTCAAAAAGCATCTGGGCGACTGCCATGCCAAACACCGATAGGGTCCGGCGTCCGCCTGCGATCTGAAAATGAATTTGGTTTCCTTCCAGCTTGGCCGCGCGTACCTGGCTGTAAATCGACTGGAAGGCCAATTGCACTTCCTCGGGACTGGTGACATCCAGTAGGGCTTTTCCCTGGTGGCTGAGCTCCATGGGGGTCAGGGAGATGCCAGCATAGGTAATGGCAAATTCGTGCTGCAGCAACTGCAAAGCCCGGGTGGTTTCGAGCCGTTGCCGGGTTGTATGTATGACAATCACATCGTCGGGCGTTTGGTTACTGTTAATCAGGCAGTCCACAGATAGTGTAATAATCTGTGGCTTGCTGCCAAGAGTGGCAATCAGGATTGATTTTTCTGGAGACCTCAAGCTAAAATTCCCGGTGATGCTCGCTAAGGAATTGATCTTTCAATCAGGCGTCGATGGCATTATTTAGTATAGCAAATCTTTCGGAAAACAATAGTGCTTTTTGTCACGTTTTTTTCGTAAAAAATATACCGGTACTGGTAATCGATATTCTTTTTCTTTCAGCATGGTATTGGGTGGTACAGGCTGGTAGGGTTTGAATTGGAAATGATCGAATGGATCCAACCCTGGAAATCCATGTGAGTGGAGACGGTTCACTCTTCATTATTATTGTCACAGAGGGAATCGGTAGTTCTATTTCACATGGCGAATTTGGCCCTTTCCCTTGCAAATTCTCATAAAACTGGGCGCAAACAGGCCCTTCCCGTCACACTTGTGTCACGCTTGGCTTCCACGTCCCAGGCTGGGTGAGAGCAAATTTTATGCCTACCTCTCCCGATTTATTGGATGGGACGTGTGTTCAGAAGGAACCCATGCTTCACATAGACCGTTGGATGTTCCCCGACCAATATGAATATGGCAACAACCCCTGGGAAGTATGAAGTTTGTGTTTCCCGAATGGGGTCAATGTGTGGACTGGAACATTCTGGGGTTGCAATTGGACGGATTGGTGGGATTGATTTTCAGATAATCCCCTCTTTAAATGAAAGAGATCAGCGTCTTCATCAAACGCCGATCTCTTTTGGTTATTTCCTGCTGGGGCTGCTTATTTGCTCAGCCCAAAGCCATAGGGGAAGAGCGGGGCCTTATCGCCAGTGCCCGGGTTGTTCAGGTCGAGGGGCAGCTGGTCATTGGAGCGTGGCCAGGTGAAGGATAGTTTGCCGGTGAAGGGCTTTTTGCCAAACAGCACATCCGCCACGCCCTGGCCTTCGGTGCCGGGTAACCAGGCGGCTACAAAGCCATCCCAGTTGGGCAGCTGGTCGGTGACCATCATCGGGCGGCCCGAGATCAGGATGACGATCAGCTTGGTGCAGGCGGCGCGCATGTTCTCGGTCAGCTTGATATCGGCGGACGAGAGCGAGAGGTCGGCCCGGTCACCGACGCCTTCAGCGTAGGGCTGCTCGCCCACTACGGCGAAACAGACATCGGCCTTGGCAGCCGGGTCAAACTTGCCGCTTTCAGAATAGGTCACCTTGGTCGCCGCTGAAACCGTCTTCTGGATGGCGTCCAGGATAGTGGTGCCGGGGGTGATGGCACCCATCTTGCCCTGCCATTCAATCGTCCAACCGCCGGATTGCATGCCGATGTCATTGGCACCCACGCCGCCGACATAGACCGAAGCCACCGAACTGGTAACCGGCAGGGCCTGGTTGTCATTCTTCAGCAGCACCACTGACTTGCTGACGGCTTCCTGGGCGATGGCGCGGTGCTCGGGGGAGCCCACCTGCGCGCGCAGGCTGGTGCTGGTATAGGGGTGCTCAAACAGACCCATCTCGAACTTGACCCGCAGGATGCGCCGGGTGGCGTCGTCGATACGCTCCATCGAGATATCGCCCTTTTCGACCGCCTGGGTGATGGTTTTGATAAAGCGCTTGTAATCGGTGGGGACCATGTTCATATCCACACCCGCGTTAATGGCCGTCACGACCGCGTTGTAATAATCGGGCGAGACCTGGTCAATGCCGCCCCAGTCCGAGACGACGAAGCCGGTAAAGCCCATTTCACCTTTGAGTACATCGGTGATCAGGTATTTCTGGGCGTGCATCTTCATGCCGCCCCAGCTGGAGAAGGAAACCATCACACTGCGTGCGCCGGCCTTGATGCCGCTGACGTAAGGCGGCAGGAACAGCTTGCGCAGGGTGGCTTCATCCACCTCGGTGACACCCTGGTCGATTTTATAATCGCCCTGGGTCGCACTGCCCCAGCTGGTGCCGCCATCGCCGATAAAGTGCTTGATGGTGGCCAGCACCGAGGTTGAATCAGACAGGTTCTTGCCCTGCAGGCCTTGCACGTAGGGCGTGGAGAGCCTGGTCACCAGGTCGGTGTTCTCGCCATAGGATTCGTAAATGCGTCCCCAGCGGATATCCTGGCCAACCGCCAGGACCGGGGCAAAATTCCAGCGCACGCCGCTGCCGATCATTTCAGCCGCAGTCACTTCGCCAATGCGCTTCATCAGCTCGGGGTCGTTGGCGGCACCCAGCCCGATGTTATGCGGGAAGATCACCGCGCCCATCAGGTTGTTGTGCCCGTGGACAGCATCCACGCCGTAAATCATCGGGATGTGCAGGCGCGTGCGCAGGGCCGCATCCTGGAAATCACCGACCATCACCGACCAGGCTGCCGCGCTGTTATCGGCCCCGGTTGGGTAGCCACCGCCACCGCTCAAGATCGAACCAATATACATCTTGGTCATATCTTTGGACTTCATGCTGTTCTTTTCGACCTGGGTCATCTGGCCGATTTTTTCAACCAGGGCCATGCGTGCCAGCAGGTCGTCGACACGTTCCTCGACCGGCAGCTTGGGGTTGCGGTAAGGTGCGTCTGCACTGACGAAGGGCAGCGGCGGTTCGGGGATGGGTGTGGGTGGGATCTTGGCCACTGGCAGGCCCGCTTGACCGACTTCATAGAAGATCAGTTGGGCAAAGACGCCCGGGTTTTGGTAGGAGCTGTCGGTTAAATCGAGGGCCGACCAGTTCAGGATGGTGTCGCGGTCGGTGGTGGAGGCGCCGTTGAGATGGGCGTTGAAGGGCACGACTGTGCCGTGTGTAACGGCGATATCCCAGACGTTATTTTTGAGCGGCACCGAGGCTTCCACCAGGTAGCCATTATCGGTTTTGACGACGATGGCCTGGGCGTTGACGGTGGTGCCGTTAATGCCAGCCAACACGGCCTTGGCCGGATCGGTGTTTCCGATGTTGGTGGTGGGAATGGTGACCTGTGCCACCCCGGGCACGTAATTCTCCAGTTGGAAGTTGCCGGTACCGTTGAACTCAAACTCAACCGAGTCCTCATTCCAAAAGTTGCCTTCGTGCTTGCCGGAGATGATGTTCTTATCGGTCACGTCGGCCAGGATGTAGATGTTCTTGGCATCGGCCGCATAGGCAAAGCTCATGGCGGTATCACCCGAGCCGAGCGAGCCGCGCGGGACGCCGTTCCAGTCATCCTGCTTGCCATCCAGGGTGATCGTGACCGGGAAGGGTGCGTAATAGATTTCGCCGCTTTTTCCATCCGGAGCCAGCGGGCTGCCAGCCGGGCTAGCCGGTGCGCTGACGGTGGCGGTGGCCGTTGGGGCCGCTGCAGTTGGGGCTTCCGCCGCAGTGGGGGCCGCGGCCGGGGCAGGCGTGGCCGCTGCATTCGGTGAGCACGCGCTGATCAGAAAGACGACGATGATGAGCGTCCTGAAGGCAGCCTGGAAAACGGAACCACTTGATCCATGTTTCATAAAGTTGCAATCCTTTTCTTGAATTTTGATCTTCGATGAATGACGCTAAGAATAACCTAAAAACATTCTTCTGCCCAGCCAGGCAGCCAGCAACAACTTCCCGGCAAAAACAGTGCCTGTTTATCCCGGCGATGATTGCGCATAGGCGTGCGGCAGTGACGGCAACCCTGGTAATTAACCATTGATCGAACATTTAAGCCAGCCGGGCAGCTCGCGTAAAGCCAGGGCAAATATCAATCAGCACCTGTTCACGTCAGAGATTTTAGCACGTTAACGGGATGAGTAGACAGCTTTTTTCACCCAAAAAGCTGGTTCTGATGGGGTGCGTGTACTGGTTACAAATCAGAAAACCGCCTGTTCATCGGCCATAGCGGCACTATAATAGACGGCAGATTGGCCGACTACGATGCGATAAAGGAAGAGGCTGCCATGATTATTCGACCCGTTCAGACCCGGCGTGAGCTTGAGGAGTTCATCGATTTACCCTACCGGTTGTACCGGCAGGACCCGCTGTGGGTGCCGCCGCTGCGCGATGAGCAGCGCGCCCAGTTTGATGCCCGCCGCAACCCGCTCTTGCAGCACTGCCAGTGGCAGTTGTTCCTGCTCGAGCGGGATGGCAAACTGATCGGGCGGATCGCGGCCTTTATCGATTTGCTGGCCAACGAGTTTTGGAAACAGCCGATCGGCTTGTTTGGCTATTTTGAGGTCATCGAGAACGCCCAGGCGGCCGGGCTGCTGCTGGGGGCTGCCCGCGATTGGCTGCGTGCCAGGGGTATGACATCGATGCGCGGCCCGTGGACCTTTGTTTCGCAGGAGTGGGGCCTGGTGGTGGAAGGCTTTGCGCCTTCGCCGGTGGTGATGGCGCCCTACAACCCGCCCTTTTACAATCCGATGCTGACCGGCTTTGGGCTGAAGAAAGTGAAAGATTTGTTGTGCTGGGAGGTGGATGCCAGCCAGGGCTACGACATCCCCGCGCGCATCATGCAGCTGACCGATGCGGTTGCAAAACGCTACAAGGTGCGGGTGCGCTGCCTGGATATGAAAAAATTCGATTCAGAAGTGCAGTTGATTGAGACGCTTTCCAACGCCAGCATCATCGACAACTGGGGCTACTCGCCAGTCACCGCCGCGGAGGTGCAGGCCACCGCCCGCGACCTGAAACCGGTCATCCAGCCCAGGGGAGTGCTGTTTGCCGAGGATGAAAACGGCCGGCCGATCGGGTTTGCCATCGCCATCCCGGATGTGAATTCACTGCTGAAAGGCCTGGGCGGATCACTGCTGCCGTTTGGCTGGCTGCGCATGCTGTGGGGCATCCCACGCTTGCGGCGTTACCGCATGTTTGCGCTGGGCGTCATCCCCGAATACCATGGCAAGGCCGTCGACAGCCTGCTTTACCGGGCCCTGTACGAATCACTCTACGCCCGCGACCTGTGGATGGAGATCAATTACGTGCTGGAGGATAACTGGCCGATGATCAACGCCATCAAGAAACTGGGCGCCCGCCCCTCGCGGCGCTACAGAGTCTTTGAGATGGAGATATGATGGGTAGTGCTGGGTACTATGTAATTTGCGTGTAGCCGGTTTGCATGTAGATCGTTTGGGATTTAGCCATTAAGTGCCAGGTAAGATTTCGAAAGAGCCAGCGGTTAAAACCACCCCACCGCTCATGTAAGCCCTCTCGAACTACATCGTAATAACGGATTTATCCGTTATTCGTGAACTGAGCACCCCGCCGCCTTCGCAGTCACGCCCCGCCCGTACCCCATCGCGGTTAAAACCACCCACCGGCCACGCAAACCCTTTGGACAAAATCGTAATAACGGATTTATCCGTTATTCGTGAACTGAGCACCCCCTCGCGCCCGCAGTCATGCCCGTCCAATACCCCGGCGCGGTTTAAACCGCTTCTCAATCCATGCAAGTCCTTGCGGACTAAACCGAACCAGTACTAAGGCCGGGTCATGACCCAGCTTCACCGCCGCCTTCGCAGTCATGCCCCGCCCGTACCCCATCGCGGTTAAAACCACCCACCGGCCACGCAAACCCTTTGGACAAAATCGTAGTAACGGATTTATCCGTTATTCGTGAACTGAGCACCCCCTCGCCTTCGCAGTCATGCCCCGCCCGTACCCCATCGCGGATAAAACCACCCCACCGGCCACGCAAACCCTTTCGAACT
>CAIVSQ010000308.1 GCA_903908605.1 uncultured Anaerolineae bacterium | reverse complement strand
GTAACCCGCCGCGCCGCCATCCGAGTATGCCTTTAGTAAAGGCTTGGGCAAAGTATCATTCGCCCGGGTTAGTCCAAGTTTAAGATTGATCATACGCTTCAGGTTCCAGGCGCGCTCACCAGCACGGAGCAGGTCTGCAACCGTCAATGTAAATTCACAAGCGCTATTGACCAGGCTAACCATAGTCTCAACGGGGACATTTGCAAACATACACAAGACTAGCGAATTATTGACAGAACGAAAATCTTGGTGCCTGGCAACATTCGCAGCTTTTTCCGCACCTGCGTGGCGATCAAAGAATTCCAGACCAGCGCTAGATTCAACCTGACCAATATCCGCCAGAAAATAATCTGACTGATTATGACAGGCCCCACGTGGAGAGGTTGCGTAAACAATCGCCATTCCAGAGGCACCACGGGGATCGTGATATGCTAACTCCATTCCATTCACTTGAATTGCTTCATCAGGCGCATTGAAATGCTCGGCCAGTTTACGAGCACCCAATGCCAGGATTTTGCCAAATCCCTGGCGTTGCACAGTCATATGAATGCAAGCTTCAACCGCATCGACATTTCCCCATGAAAGGTCGAGATTATCGCAGTCTGAGCCTGAGACTACACCCAGCTCATATAACCGCATTGCTAGCCCAATCGTCCCGCTCATGGAGATGACATCCATACCATATCGATCGCATAATTCGCCCAAGCGAGTAGCAGTTGCAGGATCAGTCATTCCCAAGTTGGGTCCAAAACCCACCAGCGTTTCGTATTCAGGCCCTTTACGTTTTTCACCATCTTCCAGGCGCACCACACGCCCACAGGCAATTACACAAGCATGGCATGCGCTTTTCCCGACAAGAATGGTTTCAGCAACACTCGATCCGGAGATGTTGTCCGCACCATCCAGGCTACCCACACTAAAATACTTTTTGGGTTGTTCACCCAGGTAGTTAAAATAATCGGCTGCTCCTGCAGAACCCAGCGAATTCAATACACCTGTCATGGCATCGGTCTTCAACGCCCGGTTGGCTTCCGAGCGGAGAATACCAAATTTTTCCACCTCCAAAACAGGTACTTTCGAGGATCCTTTTACTACCAGGGCTTTGAGATTCTTGGCTCCCATCACCGCCCCCAACCCTGTCCGGCCAGCCACCCTTCCGTGGTCACATAATAATAATGCGTAGGGGATGCGCGCTTCGCCTGCGACACCAATTCCGAGAACTCTTAAACCAGGGATGCCCGTCTCCTTCTTGAGAATAGCCTGGGTTTCATATGTGTCGCACCCCCAAACCGGCGCGGCATCCCTGATCTCAACTACCTTATCCTGAATAAATATATAAACCGGCTGATCTGCCTGGCCGGTTATCCAGACTCCATCATAACCAGCCATACGTAACTCTGGCCCCCAAAAACCACCACAATTCGATTCGGCCCACAGCCCAGTCAGTGGTGACTTTCCACAAACGACAAAGCGACCCACCGAGGGACCGGCAGTACCAGAAAGTGGTCCGTTTAGGATAAGCAATGGGGCTGAAGGAGACAGCGGGTCCATAGCGAGTGTGAGGTGCTCGAAAAGAATTCGGGCAGCCAAAGAAGCTCCACCTAAATAATCTGCCTGCCAATCTGCAGGAATATCGTAATGACTAATTACCCTTCTGGTCAAGTCTATCTTTAGAATCGGCTGCATGAGTGCATTATACTTTTTAATTCGTATGTAGCTGATCCAATCCCGATTCAAGCAACTCTAGCAATGCCCGGGCGGCATACACAGGACCTTCCCTATCCATTCCCGGCACACCTAACTGTGTACGTAACTGGGCTACAAATATATTCTGCCGAAAAAATTCTTCGAAAAACTTATTGGCAATCAGATTATGCTGTTCAGGGTATTGAATAGGGCCAAACACGTTGACGAAATAGGTGTGCACCAAACCGGTTGAGGTCGTCGTCCCCTTGCTCATGGCAGTACCAGTGCGAAATGTATCCAGCGCGTCGGCTGGTGATTGGAATTGTTCGATGAGAGCGTGCTCAGAATCAACGGGCTGGTAATTGTTCGCATATAAAACCATGTCGACTGGCACACCTTTTATTACATTATCCAATGTCGTCACTGGTAAAACCACACGAGCATTCACCTGGTTCGGATTCATGATGATCGAGCGGTCCAACTGGCTAAAGGCGTAGCCAGGTTGAAGATCATCCAGTCGCACAAAAGCCCCGATTTCCGTACCAAACCCACATACACGACCACCAGGCCCAAATTCAAATGAGCCCATATCATCGGCAATAATGGTCAATTCACGCAGCTTGTTGCCTGCCAGACCACGAAAAGCCTCAATTGTTTCAGATTTCCCTGCCCCCGTATCCCCAATAATCACAATGTTGGCACTTCGACCGCCCAATAAATGCAGCTGGATCATTGCACCGTGATATGGTAAGTTGCCCTGCTGAATAATCTTGATGTTATGCAGTGTCAGGACCATCTTCTTCAAGTAGCCAAAATAACCGAATTCGTCCCGCCGCGGAATTGCGCCAACCAGAATATCACCATCATCATAAAAAACAGTTGGGAGCGCAGATAATTGATCCATTCCATGCTCTGAGGTTCCGTAGAGAAATATCGCATCCGGTTTGCGCTTAAGAACCTCATCATCAGCTAATTCGAATAGATTACTCATGGTGAAACCCAGTTCGAAAAACTTTTCGTGAAAATAAATCAAAACAAGCATTTTTCCCACACTAGCCGGGTAGCATAACCATTCATGTTCGTTGATATCTGAGATCTCAAGAGGATTTACAGACACCTTCTCAAAGCTGCCTGTACGTTTATTCATCGGGGGATTGATCAGCATGGGAGGGTAAAGGCAAACTTGACGGATGACGGGAATATCCTGTAGCTGTAAAGAGTAACGTTTTCCCAAGCCCGGCATCGACTTTGGCATGACGATTGCCGACACTTCGGCACCGGCACTGACTTGTCGATAAATACGAGGGTGCTTGCCTGACAAATTCTCCTGTACGTCGCGATATGTGCTACGAACAAGATTCATCAGTGTTTCTACTGTTGAGTTGAAGGTTCGATAGGGGCGCTGATCAAGTACATCATCCTGCGAATCGCAAATCAAGAATCGCTCAAACTTGCGCCAGTAATCATATAAACCCTCAATAAAATCAAATAACAGCCCCGGCCGGTTCAGAAAACGCCTATCATCAGCGATCTTTTCGGCCCAATCCAGGGGCATACGAGCCAGCAAACTGACTGTTTGGTTCATCTCATGAATATCGACCGCGCTAATCAAACCCGGATCCTTGCCAAACATCGCCAATACTGGCGAATCCTTGCGAGCAAGCTGGTGGACATAACGGTCCAACACCTCGCGGAACAGTGGACTCGCAAGCAGCTCATCGGCGGATTCACAAACACGGTCTCGTATACGCAAAATTATCTTATTGTCAACAAACTTATATGCGCCGTCAATTAACTCTGAATTCATTTTTAACATCTCCTGTAATATCTACCAAACAATAACCCGATTGATTTTGTTTGGTTGTGATTTTTCTCACTATCAATTTGCACAAAAAAACCCGGGCTATCGTGCTGCCCGGGTTTGTGATTTCGCATTTTCGATCAGAGAATACTGTTTGTCATTTCCCGGGCACAGCGGACAAAATCCAGAACGGTTGGCACATTACGCATCATCGTGGCCATATTGCCTTTTACATCCAATTTTCTTGTCAACATTGCCTGCATGGGATCCAATTCACCCTTCAACACCCGGGCAAAATTGCCATAACCGGCCTTAAGGGTGAATGCTGGGCTATGGGTCTGAATATCTTGAACCATTTCTGTACCCCGACACTTCCCATGCCAGAGATCCAGGTACATAACCACTTGAGTTTTGAGATTTCCTTCGGGTTCAATCACAAAATACATGTCACCTTCCCAGTTTCGGGCAATCTGGGCATAGCG
>CAIVSQ010000307.1 GCA_903908605.1 uncultured Anaerolineae bacterium | reverse complement strand
TCTTGGCCGTTCAGGTTTGCAAGTCAGTGATCTTTCACTTGGTTCATGGGTTACCTTTCATAATCAAGTTGATGTTTCCCTGGCTGTGGAGTGTATGGCGGCTGCGTATGAAGTCGGCGTAAATTTTTTTGACAATGCGGAAGTGTATGCCAGCGGTAAATCCGAAGAGGTTATGGGCGCTGCTTTTAAGAAACTGGGGTGGCGACGTTCAAGTTACGTTGTTTCCACTAAGTTCTTTTGGGGTCTGCACGATGGCATAAATGAGCGCAATACTTTGAATCGCAAACGGCTGATGGAAGCCATGGATGGTTCACTTAAGCGCTTTGATATGGAATACGTTGACCTGGTCTTCTGTCACCGTGCTGACCCAACTACGCCCATCGAAGAAACCGTCTGGGCTATGCACAATATTGTTGAGCAGGGCAAAGCGTTTTATTGGGGTACCTCCGAATGGCCCGCTGCCGATATCATCGCGGCGATTGAAATTGCCGAACGCCACCATTTGCATAAGCCCGTCATGGAACAACCTCAATACAACATGTTTGCGCGCACCCGCTTTGAAAAGGAATACGCGCGCTTATTTGCTGATTATGGCTATGGTTCCACCATCTGGTCCCCGCTGGCTTCTGGCATGTTGACTGGTAAATACAATGAAGGTATTCCGGCTGATAGCCGCGGTGCCCTGAAAGGTTACGAATGGCTGTTGCCGCGCCTTACCAACCCTGAAGAAATAGCCAAGGTAAAAGCCCTGCGGGTTGTGGCTGGTGATTTGGGCTGCACTGTGGCTCAACTGGCGATTGCCTGGTGCTTGAAGAACCCGCACGTCAGCACGGTCATCACCGGTGCCAGCCGTGTTTCCCAGGTGCATGAAAATATGAAATCGATGGATGTGGTTGAAAACCTCACACCTGATGTAATCGAACAGATTGAAGCAATCCTCCAGAACAAACCTGAAGCTTGATAATAATAGTTCAAACCAAAAAGAGCCAGGCTGAAAATTGCGTGGCTCTTTTTGGTTTCTGTGTTAATTTTAACCGGGCAAGCTGGCCAGGGCCGCCGTGACCCCCAGGCCGATATAGATCATCCCCACGACATAGCGTTCGACCGACCAGATATTTTGTTGTGTGCTTAACCAGCGCCCCGCACTACTTGCAAGCAAGGCGTACGCGCCATCACTAAAAATGGCCATCAGCACGAACATGCCACCCAGGCTAAGGAGTTGTATCCTGGCTGAGCCGTGCGCTGGATTCACAAACTGGGGTAAGTAGGTAATGAAAAATAGTGCTGTTTTGGGATTGAGAATCGCCACGGTCAAACCTTGCCGGAAAATTTGGCCCAGGGTTTGGTGTTTTTCCCCAGTTTTCAACCCGCCCGGTTGTGCGCTGCGAGAGAGTAGTTTTTTGATTCCAAGGTAAAAAAGGTAGGCAGCCCCCAGGTACTTGACAACGTTAAATGCAGGCTCTGAAGCACTTAATAAAGCGGATAGCCCATATGCGGCGATAATTGCGTGAAAAAGGTTGCCAACTTCCACGCTGAGTACAGAGACCAGTCCGGCGATGCGACCCTGATCAATACTGCGCGCAATGATGTAAAGGACGGCCGGGCCTGGTGTAAGCAATAATACGATGGAAGCGAGGAAGAATTTTGGCAGGCTGGCGAAATTAAGCACGAGTTTATTCGCCCTGTCTCATCCAACGTTTGACAGCATCTGGCGATGGTTGATTGTTACGCATGCTTTCCAGAAGATCGCCAGGAGTGTTTGCCATGCACAGCATTTTGCGATGTTCGCTAAATAAAAAGCCTTCCTGTTCAGCATGCAGAACCATGGTCCAGAGAGGGTCAAAGTAACTGCGGGTGTTTAGCAGACCGATTGGCTTGCCGTGTACACCAATTTGAGCCCATGTGAGCGTTTCAAATAATTCGTCAAAAGTGCCATATCCACCCGGAAGAGCAATGTAACCGTCCGCCAATTCGTACATGCGTGCTTTCCGTTCATGGATGGTTGGTGTGACTTCCAGGCGCGTCAGGCCCATGTGTGCAAGCGCCGGGGTATTCATTGATTCAACAATCACCCCGATAACTTCGCCACCTGCTTCCATGGTACCGTCTGCTACGGCACCCATGATGCCGGTTTTGCCTCCGCCGTAAATCAGGCGAATTCCATTTTCGGCTAGCACGCGTCCCATTTCTCGCCCGGCTAGTTTATAGTCGGCGTGGATTGAATCTGAGGAACCACAGTAAACGCAAATAGATTTCATGAGTTATTCATCTTATCGTTGTAATATATCATTACATTCTACCGCGAATTATTTTAGCCGATCTCATCAATCGATTATCCATTTATCGAGATATTTTGCATATTTCAAGTAAGAGTTGTGTTAGATAGTGTTGGCCTGGCTTGACTTGCAACTCTTAAAAGACATAGAATTGAAGTAGTATGGATTATAAAGATTACTATCAGGTTCTTGGCGTTTCACGCTCTGCTAGCGCGGATGATATTCGCGCGGCATATCGTAAGTTGGCCCTTAAATACCACCCGGATCGTAATCCTGGGGATAAGCAAGCTGAAGATAAGTTCAAAGAAATGAACGAGGCTTACCAGGTTTTGTCTGACCCTAAAAAGAAGGCTCGTTACGATCAGCTTGGTAGCGCATATTCAAGCTACCAACGTGGTGGTGGCCAGCCAGAGGGTTTCGATTGGGGTCAGTGGGCTTCCAACAGCGGTGGTGGTCAACAGGTTAATTTTGAAGATCTGTTTGGCGGTGCTGGCGGAGGTGGTTTTTCTGATTTTTTTAGCTCCATATTCGGGGGCATGGGTGGGATGCAGGGAACACAGACCGGCACTCGCCGGATGACTCAGCATGAACAGCATGTCGCCATTACATTGCAGGAAGCCTACGAAGGCACTACACGTGTGTTGGATACCAATGGCAAGCGTGTGCAGGTCAAAATCCCGGCCGGGGCGAAAACGGGAACCAAGGTTCGCGTGGCAAAAAGCGCCCCCGATGGGTCTGACTTGTTCCTCAAGGTGGCTGTTCAGGATGATTCGCGTTTCGAGCGGGATGGTTCCGATCTGTATGCTCCCGTTCAGGTGGATGTTTTCACAGCCATCCTGGGTGGTGAAGTGGAAGTTCCCACGATGACTGGCAAGGTCAAGTTGACCATTCCGCCGGGTACCCAGGTTGATCAAAAAATACGGATTGGCGGGCGTGGTATGCCTGTTTTGAAGACCCCCCAGGAAAAAGGTGATTTGTATGTGCAGGTCAAAATCCGAGTGCCCAAGAATATCAGCGCGGAGATGATGAGCCTGTTGCAAAAAGCCCGGGACTTAAACAAATAATTCGGAACAAGTTTCTCAAGGAGTAAAAATGAAAAAGCAATTCCCCTTATTGGTAGCTATAGCTGCTTTATTGCTCGCATCCCTGGCTTGCCAGGCGGCCCAGCCGATCATTGGTGGGGGCTCTTCTGCTTTGCCCAGTACACCGGCGGTACTGGCACCTACTGCTGCCCCGATTTACGTGTCGTCTGATAATATCGGTCAGCAGGAGACCCTGACGTCTCTGTATGAGAATGTTCTGCCCGGTATTGTTGCCTTGCAAGTAACCACAGCACAGGGTGGCAGCCTTGGTACAGGTGTCATGTTTGACGCTGAAGGTCACATTGTCACCAATCAACATGTGATTGACGGTGAGCAGGGTATTGAGGTAGCTTTCAGTTCTGGTTATAAGGCAACTGCCAAGTTGGTGGGTGTGGATAAAGATTCTGATCTGGCAGTTATCAAGGTTGATGCTCCCGCGTCAGAAATTCACCCGTTGGTATTTGGTAATTCCAAGCAGTTGAAGGTTGGTCAATCTGTGGTTGCGATTGGCAATCCCTTTGGGTTGAATGGTTCCATGACACTTGGTATCATCTCTGCGCTTGGCCGAACCCAAGATTCCAATCGGCAGCTTGCTGGCGGTGGGAATTTTAGTGTTGCAGATATGATCCAGACTGATGCAGCTATCAACCCGGGTAATTCTGGCGGCCCGCTCTTCAACCTGGAGGGGCAGGTGATTGGCATCAACCGTTCCATTCGAACCGATGCCAGCAACGCCACCGGCGAACCGGTAAATTCGGGCATTGGTTTTGCAATTCCGGCCAATTTGATCCAAAGAGTGGTCCCTGCCCTTATTAAAAGTGGTAAGTTTGAATATCCTTACATGGGGATCACCGCTTTGCAAAGTGAAATGATGAGTCTCAAGGTCATTAAAGAATTGGGTTTGAAGAGTATGACCGGTGTTTACATAACCTCCGTGGTTGCTGGTGGTCCGGCTGAAAAAGCAGGTATTATCGGCGCCAGTACGCCTACTACAGTGACCGGTCTCGAATCTGGTGGTGACCTGGTGGTCGCGGTCGATGGTAATTCGGTCAAGGTTTATGATGACCTGATCGGTTACCTGGTTGATAACAAATCTCCAGGGGACCAGATTACATTGACTGTATTGCGCGGCGACCAGCGGGTGGATGTGACACTCACGTTGGATAAACGCCCGTAATACACTTGCGATGATTAAAGCAAAGGGAGAAATTGAAGGACGACTTCAACTTCTCCCTTGTATTATTAAGAATTAGATATGGCTTGGTCTTAGCTGTAACGTTCTTCTTTCCACACATCGGCCCGGTTGTGGTAACCTGCCTGCTCCCAGAAACCACGCCGGTCAGCACGCATAAATTCCAATCCGCGTAGCCACTTGGCACCTTTCCACAAGTAGGGAGTTTCCAGGTCTTCTTTGCCGGGAATGTAGCCAACCACGCCACGTAGGGGAAAACCGTGATCCGCATCGAGTGGCTTGTTGTCGTAGTGGGTTGCGAGCAGAAAGTTTTCTTGCAGCACCACTTCGATCGGAAGGTTGACGGTGAAGCCATACTCGGCATGTTGTAAAACATATTTTGCGCTTGGCTTGATTTTGATCAGCCCATGGTCCACCAGCGTTTTTACTGAAACCCCTTCCCAGAGCGTATCAAACTTGCTCCACTTGGTTACGCAGTGCAGGTCCATCACCATTTTGGTACGTGGCAATTCGTTGAACTGATCCCACGTCCACCGCTGATCTTCTTCAACCTCACCCCACACACGTAAATCCCATGTAGCTGGATTAAATGTCGGTACCGGGCCGTAATGTAATACAGGAAATTTCAAGGTCAGGGCTTGGCCGGGAGGTAATCTGCCTTCCTTGCGAATTCGATCTTCTTCCTTCCGGCGGTCTGGTCCTTCAATCATAAACATATATTATGGACTCCTTTTGTCGGAATAATTATAACCAAATTGATTGAGGTTTGCCTTAAATATTTATTAACAGGGCGAAATTATTTGCCAGGTATGACGAGATTGACGTAGCGTTTATATTTTGCAAGCCGGTCAGGATTACTTGATGGGTCTCCAGGCTGGGTCAAAATCATTCAATGGGGAAATGCTAATACTTTGGGGTATGCCGTTGGGTAGTTCACAAATATAGATATCCGGGTTTTCGCCGTTCGTGCTTTCATAAGCGATCCAACGCCCGTCGGGCGAAATATCCACATCCACCACGGGGCGTGGAATGGTGAGCTGATTGTAATTTCCGGTGTTGAAATCATAGCTAATCAACGCTGATGGTGAGGAAAGGCTATTATTTGTCCGGCTGAAATACAGGCTGGCTCCGTCCGGTGCCCAGGCGGGCAGGTATTCGGAGAAATTGCCGCCCGTACGCAGCAGCTGATCTTTTTGAGTCCCATCTGCCAGCATACTCCAAATTTGTAATTGACCAAGTCGCAGTGTGGTAAAAACGATCCGGCTCGAATCGGGTGACCAGGCCGGGTGGCGGGCCTGGATGCCGCTGTTGCTCAGGTTGGTCAGGCTGGAATCGCTGAACGTAAATAGGTAAATTTGCATGACTCCATCACGCATGGAGGTAAAAACGATTTTTTCACCATCTGGTGACCAGGCTGGCTCAAAATCTCCACCGGGTGCAAATGGTAGTGGTTGAGTCTCCCCGCTTTGCATATCGAGGATATACAGGCCGGCATCCGGGTATTGGGCTGATTCGCCATTGCATGGGGATGTGAATATGAGTTGTTGTCCATCCGGTGACCAATCCATGCTGCATGCGCCGCCGGGAATATTAGTGATCTGCTGTGGGCTGCTGCCATTCATGTAGGCGATAAAGATTTGCGAGACCGAATCGATCTTGGATGCAAAGGCAATCTCGGCGGTTCCACCCCCCAACGCGGTGGGCGCCGGTGTTGGTGTGGTAGTTGGGGAAGGCGTAATTGAGGGGATATTGGTCGGAACCCTAGTGCGAGTAGGGGTAATTGCTGCACGGGTTGGGATGATTACTGCAATGTTGGTCTTGGTAGGTGCGATTGAAGGACTTGCGGACCTGGTGGGGGGCAGTTGTGAAGCTGCCACGGGTTGTGAAGTCGGCACAACGCCTGCGGGTGCTGTTTGTGTGCGTATGAGCGATACCAGTGGCAGCAGCCCGCTTTGGAGGGAGCCAGGGTTGAGGCTGGCATACCAGACTGTTCCACCCGCTACGAGCAGGATCAGTAAAAGTAGGGTAATGGCTAATAAAGGCGAGTTTGAGGGCCTTTCGTGCTGGTTTGCCGGCTTCTGGTTGGCAGCCTGTTGTAAATTCTCGCGCGAATGCACTTCTGTTGGGGGTTCTGCCCTACCTAATAAGGCGCCCTTTAAATCCTCCGCAGTCTGGTAGCGATGGGCCGAGTTGGTTTCCATCGCTTTTTCGATTACGGAAGCCAGCCGTTCGGATACCTCGGGACGGTGTTCACGCAGCGGGGTCAACTTTACACCGTCTACGGCCCGAATCAGGCTGTCCTCGGGGATGATCCCGGTCAGCGCTGCGTACAATGTAGCGCCGAGCGAATAAATATCGGAGCGTGCATCTGTGCGTGCAGAACCATATTGTTCTGGCGGCGAATAACCTGGGGTCATGGCCCGTGCGCCCGTCATGGTTTCATCTTTTTCACCGCCCATTTTCGCCAGGCCGAAATCCACCAGGAAGACCTGTCCATCGTTCCCGATCTTTATATTTCCAAGCTTTATGTCGCGATGCAAGATGGGTGGTTTGCGGGAGTGCAGGTAGGCCAGGGCTTCGCAGGCCGCCACGCCAATGCGAATAGCCTCAGCTTCTGAAATGGGACCGGTTTTTTCCAATTGCTGGCGCAGATCATAACCATCAATATAGTCCATCACCAGGTATTGGCCTAAATCATCCATGACAAAATGGTCGGTCACCCGGGGCAGGTTGGGATGGCGAATGCCAGCCAGGATGATGGCTTCCATCCTAAATTGGCGAGCGTAGTCTTCGGTGATAAATAAATTTTCCTTGACGGCAACTTCTACCCCCAGGCTTTCATCCACAGCGCGGTAAACCGCCCCCATTCCTCCGCGCCCAAGAATATCTAGAATCCGATAACGATTATGAAGAAGATTACCTTGGCCGAGTGTCATGACTTCTAAGTTATACCAAATAAGAAAACGATAATATATAGCCCAAACTGCCTACATACCTGGCCCCATGCCGGTGTTTAACGGACGCTATCAGTTCTTTTGGGCCGGGCGCCAGACAGGATCAAAATCCAGCCCCGGGTCTGTGGTAAGCCGTGTCCGGCTTGCCCCGGAAACGGTGGTAATAAAGATATCCTGGTTGATGGTATCCGGCCAGCTTTCAAACGCTAACCATTGGCCATCCGGAGAAATACTCACATCCACCACCGGCAGGGGTTCAATATTGATCGGAACCGCCTGGCGGGCATCGCGGTCTTCGTACCGAATGCTCATTAACTGGAAAGGCGCTGTGCCGTCGAAATTGGTTTCGTTGAAGAGTACGAATTGCCCATCCGAGCTCCATGTGGGGTATGAATCCATCACCTTGTTGCCGCTTTGAACCAGCTGATTGTTGGGTTTACTCATATTCGCATCGCCATCTGTTGTAACCCATATCTGGGATACTCCCTGGCGCCGAAGTACATACGCGATTTGCGTGCCATACGGATTCCAGGCGGCCTGGCGGGCGTAAGAGGCTGCCACGATACTTTGTGCCCTGGTCAGACGGGTGAACTGGCTGTTTTCCAGGTTGATATAGTAGATTTCCATGTAATTATCGCGCAGAGTCGTGAAGGCAATTCGTTTGCCATCCGGTGACCAGGCTGGTTCAAAATCTCCGCCCGGGCTGGCGGGTAAGGCAGTTCTTTCGCGAGTGGCGATATCAATAATAAACAGGCTCGATCCCTGGTAAATATCTTGTTTTTGGCGACAAGGCGTCACGTACACGATCTTTTCACCGTCTGGTGACCAGTCTGGTTGACAGGCTCCATCCCGTTCGTTGGTAATTTGTTGTACATTTTCGCCATCTGCGCTCATGATGTACACCTGTGGAACGCCTGTACGAGACGAAACAAAGGCAAGTTCCGCCCGTCCACCACCCAGGGGGGTTGCCGTTGGAGGGGGTGTATTCGTTGGGCTAGGCTGAGGGGTGATGGTAGCAGTCGAAACCGGTATGGGTGGCAGAACCGTCACTGTCCGTGTAAGTGTGGCAGGTGGTGGGATGATCGGGTTTGTTGCTTGCGGGTCAAGTCCGGCCAGTCTTGGGTTGTTGCCCCATAAGAACCAGCCAATCATGAGCATGACAATCATACCCAGCCAGACCAACGGGTTGGCAAAGCGGCGCAGGCGGCGGCGAAAGCGCATTGAGGCCAGCACAATATCATCGAGGAATGTCTTGGGGTGTGTGAGCGGTTTTAAGCTAAGGATTTGCTCATCATTTTCAACCAGTGCGGTGCCATCACTGCCAGGTGGTGGTTTGACGCTGATCTGCACATCCATATCCACAAAGCGTAAAGTCTTTGAGCTGGAATAGAGCAGGGCGTTCCTGAACTCTTCGGCAGATTGAAAGCGATCGTCCGGGTAGGCTTCCATCGCTTTTTCAATCGTGGTAGAAAGCCGCCTGGAGATGCGTGAGTTGTTTTTGCGAATGGGCGTCAGCTGCAGATTGTCCATTACCCGCGCGAGACCATCTTCAGGGATGACCCCGGATAAAGCGGCGTAAAGGGTTGCTCCCAAGGAATAGATATCTGAGCGGGGATCGGTCCGTGCTGTTCCATATTGTTCTGGCGGGGAATAGCCAGGTGTCATTGCCCGGGCGCCGGTGGTGGTGGTCTGGCTGCCTTGCACCAGCTTGGCCAAACCAAAATCAACAAGGTAAATTTCACCCACCGGGGTGATCTTGATGTTGCCGGGTTTGATGTCACGGTGTAATACTGGTGGTTTACGTGTGTGCAGGTAGGTGAGTGCGTCGCATACCGCCGCGCCAACCAGGATCGCGTCTTCCTCGGTAATGGTTCCGAGACGTTCCATGCGTTGGCGTAGGTCTTCCCCTTCAATGTAATCCATCACAAGGTATTGACCTTCGTTCTCAATAACGAAATGGTCGGTGACACGCGGTAAATGCTGGTTCCTGACGCTCGCAAGAATGACGGCTTCGAGGCGGAACTGACGTGAGTATTCATCGCTTGTGAATAAATTTTCCTTCACAGCAACTTCTACGCTGAGGTTTTCATCCACGGCACGGTAAACAGACCCCATGCCTCCCTGGCCCAGGATCTCCACAATTCTATAGCGTTCTTTTAATAGCCTTCCAGATTCTAGGGTCATTGTGGACAAATGCTCAACTACTTTGCGTATCTGCTGACAAGCTAATTATATCAAAGGAAAAGGCGGTACCTGATGAAAGCAGGCAAAATTAGCTCTGATCATGAAAAGTCCTTGTTAAAGTCCCATTTTTATTGGTAAAATCCTTTTCTATGCTTTGAAAAAGATTATATTCCTCGGGTTCTTCAGTGCGCATTGGTTATGGGGCGAAAATCACTTCTGTGTTTTTTTCCAAGTATTGAAAACTTTTGCGGCTAGAGCCTGCTACTTGATTGCTTTTTGTTAGTAGGAAAGGGTTACACCTGTGCTGGATTTACCCTCTGTAAATACGTATGCCAATCGCCGCACTTTCGCGATTATTTCGCATCCCGATGCGGGCAAAACAACCTTGACTGAAAAATTGCTTTTATACGGAAACGCCATTGAAATGGCGGGAAATGTGCGCGCGCGTCGCAACCAGCGCGCCACCACTTCCGATTGGATGGAGATGGAACGTGAACGTGGTATTTCGATCACTTCCACCATCCTGCAGTTTCCTTACAAAAATCAGGTTATTAATCTACTGGATACCCCGGGACACCAGGATTTTTCTGAGGATACCTACCGGACTCTTTCGGCAGTTGATAGCGCTGTGATGGTGATTGACGCAGCCAAGGGTATTGAACCTCAAACATTAAAGCTGTTCGAAGTTTGCCGAAAACGCGGAATCCCAGTTTTTACCTTTATCAACAAGATGGATCGTCCTTCCCGTGATCCCCTCGACTTGCTGGATGAGATAAAGAAAGTGTTGGGCATGGAGCCCATCCCGATGAACTGGCCGTTGGGGGATGGACCGGACTTTAAGGGTGTTTATGATCGCGCTTCGCGTGATGTTTTTGTCTTTGAACGCAGCGAACGAAATGAGCGCATGGCTGGCGAAACTGTTTTGCCTTTGGATGAGCTTGTCAAGAATGGCGTTTTAACTCGCGAGCGTTTTGCGGCTTTGCAGGAAAGTATTAACCTGTTAGACGAAGTTGGAATGGTTTTTGATCACACCAGCGTTTTGCAGGAAAAGCAAACCCCTGTATTCTTTGGAAGTGCGTTAACTAATTTTGGCGTACGCCTGTTTCTGGAAGCATTTGTGCAGTTTGCCCCGCCCCCGCAACCTTACCTGAGTGATGTGGGCATCATTAGCCCTGAAATGCCAGAATTTACCGGTTTCATTTTCAAGATACAAGCGAATATGAACCCCAAGCACCGTGACAGCGTGGCTTTCATGCGTATTTGTTCCGGTCGCTTTGAACGAGGTATGGATTTGTTGCATGCCCAGAGCGGCAAGATGATGCGATTGCTGCGTCCATACAAGCTGTTTGCAAGTGAGCGTGAAATTATTGAAGAAGCGTATCCAGGCGACGTGCTAGGCTTGCCCAATACAGGTGATTTTGCCATTGGAGATTCGCTTTGCTCAGGCGATCCGGTGCGTTTTGCCCCCATTCCCCGCTTTCAACCCGAACACTTTGCCTTGCTGCGCAACCTTGACCTGGGAAAACAAAAGCAATTTACAAAGGGGCTTTCCCAGCTGGAAAGCGAAGGCGCTGTTCAGGTGCTATTTAATGTCAACGCCTTCAAGCGTGAACCCATCCTGGCGGTGGTAGGTCAACTGCAGTTTGACGTGGTGCAGTCTCGCCTAAAGGTGGAGTATAACGTTCCAACCACCCTGGAAAGGATGCCACACACCTTCCTGCGCTGGATCAAGGGACCTGAAGCCAGCATTGAAAAACTACCTGAACGCAGCGAGGCTATCATAGCCCGCGATTCGCGCGGTTTGTGGGTGATCTTATTCAGTACAGCTTTTTTTGTTAAATACTACGCCGAAAAATATCCAGATTTACGTTTTATTGAAGTTGGGCAGGAGTAGCCGCTTAATCAGCACGCTGCTCTACGCTGGCATGCAAGGCGCGGTAGCCATTAGCAGGTAGGATGTGAATCCCCGCGCAATCGGCCGGGATGACCAACGTTTCGAAGCGATTGAGCGTCCATTCATTCTCGCTGCTGGCGATACGCGCCTGCCCTTCGACTACAGTCAGTATGTGAAAACTAAGACCGCGAGGTTCAATGGTAAGCTCACTTGCCTTGGCGGTCAGCATTTCCAGAGTGAAATACTGGCAGCTTGCCAGTACCTGGCGGTCACCATCAGACATGGGTGGTAATTTTAGCGCGGTTGCAACTGCCTGGGGGTTTGTGACAGCAAGAGATTTATCAATATGAAGTTTTCGCTTTTCGGTTTCAGGGCGGCCCCAATCGTAGACGCGATAGGTCAGATCTGAAGATTGCTGGACTTCGTAGATCAGCAATCCCGGGCCCAGGGCGTGGATCGTTCCGGCCGGCATGAAGACAGTATCCCCGATGTGCGCATCAAGATATTGAGAGAGAGATAGGATGCTGCCATCTTTGATGGCAGTCGCCAGTTCTTGTGCGCTTGTGCCTGGTTTCATCCCAGCAATCAATCGTGCGCCAGGCGCTGCGTCCAAAACGTGCCATGCTTCGGTTTTGCCGAACATGCCTGGGCCTTCCAATTCGATTGCCAGCGTATCATCTGGGTGCACCTGGAGTGAAAGCCAGTCTGCGCAGTCCAATAGTTTGATCAGTAGTGGGAATCTTCCCGGGGTTTTCCCTTGCACGTTTTGACCCAGCAGCCGTTCACCATGTTCGGAGGATAACTGGTGTAGTGACTGCCCGCTGTGCGGACCTGATGCGACCAGGTTGTTTTCGTGAACAGCCCAAATTTCGGCTGTGGGAGAATGGCCCGGTCGAAGCCGGTCACCTCCCCAAACATAATCACGATATTCGGGGTGTAGGGTAAATGGTTGCATGGGGGAATTTTCCATTTGGCGATTGGTTATGAAATGAAATAAGTTGACAGGAATATTTTTCGACCTGCTGCCTAATTATACATGGATGGTGGTTTCACTGGCTTGCAAGAG
>CAIVSQ010000306.1 GCA_903908605.1 uncultured Anaerolineae bacterium | reverse complement strand
ATGGCGCGACTAACACCGGTCGACCTTTTGAAGGCTTCATCTTTTAGGCTTTGCACGTTTTCGTATCTCATGCCCCGATTATGGCGGCAAATCGTTACTTATGCAAGAGGTCTATTCATAAATGACTTCCTACGGCATTGGGTTATTCACAGCCCAATCGTCAGCCACGATCAATTCAATGTTGGCAGCAGCTGCCTGGTCGGTCTTATTCACGACTTGAGAACTGCTTTTGAGGTTGAATAATTGCGAAAAATACTTCAGCGTGTACAGGTTGTTACTATGACTGACAACCTGGGTAACACCTGGTAAATAAGAAGCATTATCCACCAGGATCACATTCAAACCCAGGGATTTGAGATAGTCAGCAGTTCTCTGGGCAGTACCTTGCACAGAACTGGCGTTATACACAGCAATGGTCGCGCCTTCGGCTTTCGCCATGTCAATCAATTCACCCTGAGCCAGGGGGCCAACAGCTGTGTTGGTCACAAAAATCTCGTCCCGCAATTCTCGAATTTTATCGGGGATCGGCTTGGCTATACTCTGGTTTTCGCCATTGACCACAACGTTATCAAGCAGCATCATTTTATAATCAATGACACCCTTTTTAATATTCGTCAGATCAATATCTTTCGCCAGTATGCCAAGTTTCATAATATCGTTGAAAGTCAGGTTGGTCCGTACTCCGGACTGAATTTCACTGTAAATAGTTGGCGCATTGGCAAGAATAGTGGGGAAATTGGTTGGGTTAAGCACTTGATTGCGAGCAGCAATAATTACATCCTGCTGTCGCTTGGAACGATCCACATCGCCATCCTTGGTGTGGCGCTGCCTTACATACGCAAGCGCTTCCACCCCACCCAGCTTGTGCAAACCGGCTGATAACATGATATCGTCCGCACCTGGGCCAACCGGATCGATGAAGATCTTCTTGGGCACATTGACTTCCACCTTGCCAATCGCATCAATCAGGTGAGTAAAGGCCCAGAACTGAATTTGGGCATAATACTGAACCGGCACACCGATGACCTGCTCCACGGTGCGCATGGCGAGCTCAGGACCACCACCGGGAACCTTGAATGCTTCGCCATCATAGTAAGCTGTATTGATCTTGGCATACCCAAAACCAGGGATGTTGACCCACAGATCGCGCGGGATGGACATCATGCCGGCAGTTTTGCTTTGCGGATCAATCGTCAGCAATATCATCGTATCTGAACGAGCTGGCCCGACACGGTCCGGGCTGACCTTGCCTTCGGAATCGAGGCGAACTTCAGTATCGATCCCCAGTAAGAGAATGGTCACCCGACTGGCGCCATCCCATCCTGGCGGCAACGGGATTTCCGGTGCAGCCGGCTCTGGGGTGGGCAATGTATCCACGGAAGCCGCATCAGGAGTGCTATTAGCGAGCGCAATACCAGGGATACCTCCCACGGCCTGCATGGTAACAGTCAGGAAACGGGCTGCGACAAATGCGCCGGCAAAAAACACTACCGCCAACACCGCCACAATAATATTTCTAAGTGAAAAAATGGATCCAGTTTTCATATTTTTTTCTTTTGTTAGTGCAATTTCCAAAGTGGGTGTAGAACACCACCCAACTTATCCTTATTCGGGTTTGAGATAGAGCATCCCAACACCCATTTGTTCCAGGCCCAACCCGGCCCAATATTGCAACAGGGCCGAATCAGTATCCTGGGCTATCATCAGGCCGGGAATGGAACGCGGGTCTTTGATTTCAACCAGCGCCCGGGCTGCCTCCAACCTGGCAGAAGCAGCGCCATTCGATAATACATCCAACAATGGCAGGGTAGCCTGGCTGCCAAGCTGTGCCAGCGCATTTGAAGCCAGGCGGGAAGTCATTGTATCCCCATCTGCCAGTGCTTTGATGAGTACATCCAGTGCTTTCGGGCTGGGATGATGACAAAGTGCCATGGCAGCAGCCTGACGCACATCTGCATCAGGGTCGGCCAGCGCGGTTAACAGATCCGGGAGGAACTGCTCTACCTGTTCAAAACTTGCCAGGGCACGAACGGCCCACCAGCGCACATCGGCACTTTTATCTTTCAGCAAGCTTTGTAGACAGAGTAAACCTTCCTGCCCATAAGCTGGGAACCCGACGGCGGCGACTTCAGCGCGCAAATCATCGCCGCTGGTCAACTCAACGCACAAAGCCTCCAGCGCAATCATGCTACCTGGCAGGAGGCGGGACCGGCAAAGCCTCGGCGCCAGTCGCCACCCATTTGTCGCCTTCGTCAATCAACATGACCGGGATATCATCCACGATGGGATATTTACGACCACAATCCTGGCACACGAGCCAGGTATCCTTCACCATGGTGAGCAGACCATCTTTTTCGCGGACACAGGCCGGGCAGCGTAAAATTTCGAGCAATTCTTGAGAGACCATATGTTTCTCCTTGTCAATGGGCGGGTAGGTGGGCGGTGGAAAACATGGTACCGCGGCTACCGAATATATTCAGGATAAAGGCCAAAAATTGTACCACGCATCAGGGCTTCTGGCACCAGCCGCGCTTTTTGAAGATTTTTTCGGGGTCTTTGACATCAGGACCATACTCACAGGCATCCGCCCAGGGTTGGTAGCGGGTGACAATATCATGCGAAAACAGCACTTCCCCATTGCGCGTTACCGTACGATGGATGTTGATATCAGCGCCTTCTGCGGCATAATCGACGTGGGCCACTGAACCTGGTTCGGCATCCGGGTTAAAGGTAATGGTCGGGTCTAATGGCGGGGTGACGTTGGTCGGACCTGAGAAAGTCGCTTGCACCGTGCGCCCATCGGGGGTGGAGTACAAATTCCAGGTCAACGAGCTACCCGCATCATCGAATGAGGTTTCCATCAAAATCCAGAATGGGGTATCGTTCTTGAATTTGAAATCGACCAACGGGAAATAAACCGTGGCGTCAAACCCCGAGAGCTGGGAGTTATTCGACCCACCAGGCGCTTGTTCATAATAATAGACCCGGTAAGCATGCGCGTGGCGCTCAACGATCTCCAACCCAGCGTAGAAAACCGTGCGAAACAGAGTTGTAGATACCTGGCAAACACCACCGCCAACGCCCTTGATGGTCTTCCCGTTATAAATGATCAATGCCTCGGCAAAGCCACTATCCAGGCTGACATCACCCATGTGCTCACCCATCGAAAAAGTCGCACCGGGTGCCACTAGCAAACCGTTGTACCTGGCAGCCGCAGTCTGGATATTCTTTCTGCGGGCAGCACTGGACCCAAAGAAATAGGTGGTCTGTGAACCTATCAGTTCTCGAATACCCAGGCGTTCACTGGTGGCGGTATCCTCAACCAGCGGTTGGGTGGCCTTGACTGCCAGTTGGACAGTCTGCTCCCCAGAACCGACGGCCTTCTGGATCGCCTTCATTGCATCCAAAAGTTCGACCCGTAAACCCACCTTTGAAGCCTGGGTGGGAGTGATCTGACCGGTTTGTTGGTTGAAAGTGAAACGCGCATCCTCTTCGGTACGGTTGACTTGCTTGGCAATGTCGTCCAGGCGTGCCTTGAGCATATCGTGATCCAACTGCAGTACATAGCGTGAACCCGGACCAATGCCCTCGCGACCAACCCTCAGCATGGGAGCCAGTTCGGCAGGTGTAATTTGCCACGGACCAGGATCACCCATGCGCGCATCAGGCAGGTTGATGGTAAACGGAGCCGAAAGCAAACGCCGGGCCGCTTCAGCCTGCGGGTTGGCATCCAACACCTGCGGAGCCTGTTCGGTCATGAAGAGGGTCACCTCTCCATCGCGAAATAAGCGCATTTGGGCGTGCAGGTAAGCAATGGTCGACTCAATATCCAGCTGACGCCCAGGCTGCCCGGGCTGCGCGCTTACATCCAGCCCATTAATCACCAGGCTGGCCTCTACCACCGGTCTTTCAACTTGTTTGGCCAGGTTTTGTAAGTAGGCGTAGGCAACACGCTGGTCAAACTGGATTACTGGTGGTACCACTGCGCCAACCTGGGCGGCATTCAACTGGTCGTTCATACTGGTAAAGATGCCATCTGCCCGTCCAAAATCATAAGCGATTTTGGCAGTCGCATCCGGGTCAAGCGACATTCCCAGGTTGGAAGGGGTCTCAACCCACAGATTGGCCCCATCCCTGAATAGAACCTTCCCGCTGTATGGAAAACTCAGCGCCGTGCGAATTTTGACTGCAGCATCCACCGGCGCCATGCCAGAAACATCTACGCCGGCGATGGAAACTCCAGGGAAGATACGGCCGGAGTAATTGATGCGGTATCCGATGGAAAGAGAGATGATCGCCAGCAAGAATATTGAAAAGCCAGCCAGGCCTGCCACAATTAATTGAGCCAGGCTTTCATTGGAATCTCGATGATCACGTCGATGACGACGTTCACTTGGTGGGCGTACAAAGCGGATCGGTGTGGTGGTATTCATATCAGGTCAGGCTTTTCTCTTCCAAGAGGGAATCAACATGGGTGTCCTGGATCGATAGTCCGCGTATTGAGAACCAAAATCCTTTAGTAATTTTCTTTCTTCAAAATACGCGCCGATCAAAATATACAGGCTAAACACAATCCAGAGAACCAGGCGATTAAGTGTCATTTCCGATGTCAACCAAATAAATACCAGGCCAGCGGTATAAAGAGGGTGACGGACCCAGGCATACAACCCATCCACCACCAGCCCACCTTGTTTTAGGTCCTCGTAACCCGGGGCAAGCTGAGCCAGACCAGAAAACTCCATCGGGCCTGTTTGCATAACGCCTGCCATCAAGGCCAGTACGGCAATTCCCTGCACAATCGTGGTGAGATAGATCCACGGGCTGGGGATTTTGTAAAGAACTTGATCCGGAAAGGTGACCAACATCAGAATCAGCGGCAAAAAGCTCACCACCGAAAACAGGTTATACGAGAAACGATACAACCGGCGAAAGACAATCGCACCGAAACTCCGGCGCACCATTCCCTTGAAGACATGCGATGCCAGAACGGAATGAACCGCTCCCCACAAAATAGACGCAATAACAATAAAAAATGTTCCCATCAACATAATATACCTTTTTTAAAGCGAAATGAGTAGATTTAACCGGTTCGAAGTGCCCGTAGCTCTCCGAGAGCCTACGGATTTACGATTGGATTAAGCGCTTCGGCCAGCATACCCGTAAATATCACCGCCCCTCGCGGGGAAAGATGATGCGAATCTGTAAAAAGATCACTGGTCAGGCGATCATCATGGGCAAAATCCAGCACGATGACCTTGTTTTGGCTGGCATATTGTTTGAGTGCGGTGATGTAAGCCTGCAATGAGGCATCCTCAGTGGCAGCGGAGGGATCATTTAGATGCTTGGTGCGTACCAGGATTAATTGGATATTGTTTTGCCTGGCAAGCTCGACAATCTCAGGTAAAAAAGATTGGGGAAGCTGCTTGGCAAAATCCAAACGTTCGGGCGTATACAGATACGATTCGGCCGTGGCAATCGCCTCAACTAACAGGTTGGCATCCAGGTTTAGATCCTGGAAAACTGCAATATTGGCATCATCGTTACACTGTTTACTGCAGCCCACCAACCCAGGGAGGGTATATCGAATGTAATAATCCACCGTTTCACGCAGGCGCAGGCGCGAACCATACAGCGGCAAATAACGGTCAGCCCATTTTTCCAGCGGATTCATCTGCTGGATGAAGGCCTTATCCACCAGTACGGTATCATCCGGGCTGGCTAATTCATCCACCAGGTTGAAATACTTGCCGTTTACCCGGTAACCCGGTGCAGTCAGGATCGTATCACGGAAGACAATCACCACTTGGGCCGGTTTGCGCGGCGATGATGCAACGATATTCTTCATGACCAGGTACCAAACCGCCGAAGCAGAGCCAGGGATGGCCAGGCTGTAAGACTGTTTCCCGATCGATGTACTGAGCTGGGCTGCATCCACACTCAACAACAAAACAGAATCACCGATCAATACCAGGTCCGATTTTTGCTGAACGATTTCTTCCTGGTACTGTTTACGGACAAACTGATCCAATTTAGGACCAAGTTTCTTGGGGTATACAACGTCATACCGTTGAGGAATCACCCAGGTAGTGATCAACAGCACAGCGCCAAAAACCAGCAGGTATCGGAAAAATGCACGCATTAAATGACCTAGAATTGGAAATAGATAAAATCTGGATTAGATGAGTTGGTGTACAGCAAAACCGCTACTGTAAGCATTGCAAAGAACGCAGCGTGAATCCAGGAATGTTCCGGGAAATAACGGTCGATCAGGAGCTTCACTAGCAGCGGCAGGCTGTAAGCAATCACCATCGAGACGATAACGAGAAAGATGACATAATCATAGGGTGTGCCAATCCACGGAAACTGGAAAAACACCTTCCCCAGCCAGGCCACTGAAGGCGCACGAAAAATCAACCAACCAAAAACAATCAGGCTGAGCATTAACAAGTGAGCCAGGGCGCGCCTGACCCACCCAGTCGGCTTCCAATCACCCTGGATGCCTGCCGCCTGGTATACGACGATCAGCAAGCCATAATAAATACCCCAAATCAAAAAAGTCCAACCAGCGCCGTGCCAAAGGCCACTGACGAACATGGTCACCAACGGTGGCAGAGCGGTTACCAACCAGCCTGGTAACGTACGTTTTCGCAACAGGCTGCGGCGTAATGGGAAAAATATATAATCTCGCAGGAAGTTGGAAAGACTGATATGCCAGCGATTCCAAAATTCAGAAGGGGTCAGGGACAGATATGGAGTGCGGAAGTTTTGTGAGGTCTCAAACCCAAAAAGCCAGGCCACCCCCCGTGAAATATCCGTATAAGCGGAAAAATCAGCCAGTATTTGCAAGGTGAAACCCACAGCAGCCGCCAGCACTAGCAGCTTGGAAGGCTGCTGCAAAGAAATCACCCGATCCACCATCGATTTGATGGTGTCAGCGATGACCACTTTTTTGAAAAAACCCATTAAGATTAATGGCCAGGCCGAAGAAAAATAACTGGTCTTCCATCGTCGCATGGTTTCGATTTGCGGCAGTAATTGCTGTGGACGGTCAATCGGGCCGGATACAATTTGCGGGAAAAAAGAAACATACAGGGAAAAATCGATATAGTTGGTAACTGGCTTGAAGGTTCCACGTGAGATATCCAACATGTAACTCAATTTCTTTAGGCTGTAAAAAGATAAACCTGCCGGCAGCACAATGGTGAGCAGAAAAAAATCACCGTTAATGCCTAATTGACCCAACCTGTCTGCCAGAAAGGTATTAAAGAAATTGAAGTATTTGAAAAATGCCAGCACGCCCAGGTTGCTGACCAGGCTCGCGTAGAGAAAAAATTGCTTGCGCTCACGCACACGCAGCATGCCAAGCGCCAGGAAATAATCCAGGGTAGTAGAGAGACCAAGTAAAACCAGGTACCATGGGTGCACC
This sequence comes from uncultured Anaerolineae bacterium, assembly GCA_903908605.1. Taxonomy (GTDB): domain Bacteria; phylum Chloroflexota; class Anaerolineae; order Anaerolineales; family Villigracilaceae; genus UBA5195. Next base: position 18,206 of record CAIVSQ010000306.1, on the reverse strand, counting down.
CAGCCATAAAAAACCAGGCCGGCTGCTAGCAGAACGATATTTTGCAATTGCTTTTGCCGCATAAGCCAATAGAGCAACAAGGTTATGGCGCAAAACGCGGCAAAGGTAATACTGGTAAAACTCATGCGGTCTCCTCAACACTCATTCATGCCAACTGCGTGATTATAATCGAGGCCTAGGCAAACACAGCCTCCACCCAATTCATCCAATCGCGAATTGATTGCCAGTTGGATGTGGCGCAGCAGGCCTCGAGCGCATATAATAACAAATCAGCCTGCACCGTCAGCCCTGTGCGTGGCTGCCTGATGGTGTCATGTTCAACCTCAGACAATCCTTGAAGCCTGGAGAAGTATGACTGAAGACCTGAAACCCCAATTGGTAGGTTTTATTACGAAAGAAATCCTAAAGGAACCCAAGCGCCAAATCCAAGCTGAGGAAGCCCTGATTTCCAGCGGGTTGATCGGCTCGTTTTGCCTGGTCGACCTGGCCCTTTTCGTAGAAGACACGTTTGGTGTGCTGATCGACGACACCGAGCTGAATGCCACCACCTTCGACACCCTGTCGCAACTGGAAAGCCTGATCCGTTCGCGGATGTGAACCAGAATGAACAACGTCGCCGAGATATTACGCCAACAACTCAAAGCAGCGCCTGGGAAAACTGCGCTTGTGCTGCAGTATGCCGGGCAGCCGGACCTGGTTCTTTCACGCAGCGCTTTTCTTAGCCGGGCGCGTGATTACGCCAGCACCTACCAACAACGCCGAATCGAACCTGGCGAGGTGGTGGTTTTAATCCTGCCGCATGGGTTGGAGCTGGTTTGTGCTTTCTTCGGCGCCATCCTGGGTGGGCAAATTCCCGCCATCATGCCCTTCCTGACCGAAAAACTCAACCCCGAACGCTATAAATCTGAGTTAGCCAACCTCGTGACTGTATCCAAACCGGCAGCGATCGTGACCAACCAGGATTTTGAACCCGAAATCCGGCTGGCGCTGGGTGAGGAAAGCACGGTCCGCGCCTTGCTGTTATGCAACGAAGTAGAGCAGCAGCAGCGCCAGGATGTTGATGACTTGCCAGGCTTGAATTCGCCGCCAGAATCAATCGTAGTGCTGCAACACTCTTCTGGAACCACTGGCTTACAAAAAGGGGTGGCGCTTTCACACCAGGCCCTGTTAAATCAAATATCGGCCTACAGCGCCGCCATCCAGCTGGTAGAACAGGACGTGGTGGTTTCCTGGCTGCCGTTGTACCACGACATGGGGCTCATCTCCAGCTTCCTGATGCCAATTCTGAGCGGCATCCCGCTTGTGCTAATGTCCCCCTTTGACTGGGTGCGCGCCCCCCAACGTTTGTTCCAGGCCATTTCACAATATCACGGCACGCTGACCTGGCTGCCTAACTTCGCTTATAATTTTTGCGCCCAAAAAATACGCGACCGGCATATGGAAGGGGTAGACCTGACTGGCTTACGTGCATTCATCAACTGCTCAGAACCAGTTCGCAAGAGCAGCCACGACCTGTTCTACGAAAAATTCCAGGCCTACGGGTTAAAAAACTCAACTCTGCAAACCTGTTACGCCATGGCTGAAAACGTCTTTGGCGTCACACAAAGCCCCCTGGGGAAAAACCCGTTGACTATCCTGGTTGACCAGGATGACTTTCAGCATGAACACAAGATCAACCCGGCCCAACCGGGCAAACCAGCCCTCGAAATGATGTCTTCCGGTCAACCGATTTCCAATACCCAAATACACATTGTGGATGGAAAAGGACATGAGCTGACGGAGGGGCAAATGGGCGAAATCATCCTGAAGAGCAATTCCATGCTGAACGGTTACTACCAACGTCCCGATCTGACAACCCGGGCAATTCACTCCGGTTGGTACCACACCGGTGACCTGGGCTTTATGTCCGATGGCGAGTTGTTTGTCACTGGTCGTCGCAAAGACCTGATCATCGTAGGGGGTAAAAACATCTATCCCGAAGATATCGAGGCCTTGGTCAACACCGTACCCGGTGTGCACCTTGGCCGTGCAGTGGCATTCGGGCTATTTGACGAAAGCCAGGGCACCGAGGAAGTCGTGGTGGTGGCTGAAGTGGAGCCAACCACGAGCGAGGAACGCCAGGTTATTGCAGACAAAATCCGGCAGGTCGTCACTCGTAACTCGGCTGTTGCGCTGCGTTTGGTGTATACCGTCGGACCAAAATGGCTGTTGAAAACCTCGAGCGGTAAGATTGCCCGCTCTGCAAATCGCGATAAATACCTGGCGGAAACTCACTGACCCATTCCCTCCATCCAACCAGATCCATTTCATACCTGAAAACAAAAAGCCCCTTTTGCCCGGTCGACCGGTGCGAAAAGGGGCTTTTATCATAAATACTTGCCAGACATGGAAAACAGGTACTTGACATTTCGTTTTTTCGAGCTAAAATAATGTTATATCATCCCCACACCATCCAAGTGGATGATAATAGGAGAATATGAATAATAAAATCAAGTTTGAAGTATCACCTTTTCCTAAGGACTCGGCGAAAACGGAATACGAGGCATTAAACAATCTGCTCAACTCCCTGCGTAAGGAACGGCTGCCTGATGACCCGCCGCTCCCGGTAGAGGAAACAATATCCAACCTGCAAACCATACCCCCATTCGTAGACTTGCAAATTTGGGTAGTCCGCCTCCCAGGGCAAAATGACATCATCGCAATGGGCGACAGTGTCATCATGCAAACACCAGAAAACCAACACTTGCAGCAGTTTGAAATCAGCGTCGAAGCAGGTTACCGGCGTCAAGGGATTGGCACCCACATGCTCGGGTTGGTCGCCGCTGAAGCCAATAAAAAAAACCGGCGCCTGTTAATGACCAACACGAGCGATCGAATCCCAGGCGGGGATGCTTTCATGAAAAGTATCGGCGCTCAAGCGGGCATGCAGGCCCACACCAACCAACTTGCGCTGCAAGATTTAAATCCTGACCTGGTGACGGATTGGTTGGAGCGTAGCAAAAAGAATAGCCTCGAGTTTGAGCTGGGGTTGTGGATGGGTCCCTACCCTGAAGCACAACTTGAGGATATTGCGCGGCTGAGTGATATCGCCAACCAGCAACCCATCGGAGACCTGGACATTGAAGACATGCATACCAGCCCTGAACAACTTCGCGAAATGGAAAACAACCTCTTCTCGCGGGGTGGGCAGCGCTGGACCTTCTTCATTCGCGAGCGCAGCGGCGGCAAATTTGCCGGATTTACCGAAACGATATGGAACCCCAACCGCCCAGAGGTTGTGCGGCAAGAGTTAACCGGCGTCTTCCCTGAATTCCGCAATAAGGGTTTCGGTCGCTGGCTTAAGGCTGCCATGCTGGAAAAAATCCTAAGCGAACGTCCCCAAGTGAAATTCATCCGCACCGGCAACGCCGATTCCAACGTCGCCATGCTGAAAATCAACAACGAGCTCGGTTTCAAACCATACAGCGCGGACACCATCTGGCAAGTGGAATTACATCAGGTGGAATCGTATCTTTCATCTGCGAATTCGCCAGCCACCCATAAGGATAATTAGCCATGCCCGACACTGAAAAAGTTACCATTAATGTATCTGCCGTCGATCTCGGGAAAATTGATCTGCTCGTCCAGGAGGGGTTGTATTCCAACCGGACCGATTTCATTCGTACCAGCATTCGCAATCTGATCGACAAACACAGCCAGGAAATTCAACAGACCGTGACGCGCTATTCTTATGTGGTCGGTGTACTGGTATACAACCACAAAGACTTCGAGGAGTACAAGAAAAAAGGGCAGAAACTCAAAATTGATGTCATCGGGTTCTTTCACATCACCGACGATGTCTCTCCAGAACTGGCCCGCGAGGTAATTGAGCATATTCGCGTCAGGGGGATCTTTCAGGCCAATGTTGCGCTCAAAACTGCACTGGCAGATTTGATCAAGTAATCTTCTGATTCGGAAGGCGCTCATCTTACCTGGGCGCCTTCCTTTGATTTAAACAGACCATAAAAATGGGTCAGATATTGATTGTCCGAAAAGAAAAAAGCCAGGTTACATAAAACACAAACCATCAGGTCAAATTTCATTGAAATATCCTGTCATTCATGGCACAATAATCACACGCTAACCGGCCTCGGCCTAACCATCCTTCACTTGGCAAAGCCAGTCATAAAGCGAAAAAAGACCTGGTTCTTCTCAACTCATATTCAAGCAGGAGACCTCATGAACGTAGCTGAAGCCATCCGCACCAAGCGCGCTGTACGCAAATTTTCCGAACAGCTCATCGATGATGATACCGCTCGAGTCATTCTCAACGCCGGGCGTAGGTCACAATCCTCCAAGAACACCCAGGCCTGGCAGTTTGTCGCCATCCGTGATCGGGAAACCTTGCTAGCACTCTCCACCTGCGGAGAATGGGCCGGGCATCTGGCCGGGGCAGCCATGGCTGTCGCCATACTTACACCCGACCCTGCAGAAAAATTTCAGACATTGTTCGATGCCGGGCAAGCAGCGGCCTTCATGCAACTGGCAGCCTGGGAAGTGGGGATTGGCTCCTGCCCCGCTTCGATCTACCAGGCCGAAAAGGCCCGCCAAATCCTGGGTTTCCCAGCCGAATGGCACCTGCGCGTAGCACTTTCTTTCGGTTACCCACTTGAGAGCGAAGTCTTAAGCGCACCCGCTAAAAAAGGCGGGCGCCGTGAGCTGGATGAGGTAACCCACTGGAATCAATGGGGCAGGCGCGCATGACCAGCGTTAGCCTGGACGCTTTTCTTCAGCCTCGTGGTATCGCCATCCTCGGTGCATCAGGCGATCCTGCCAAGTTGGGTTACGCCGTCGCGCGCAACCTGGTGCAAAGCGGCTACCAAGGTCATATCCACCTGGTCAACCCGCGTGGCGGCAGGCTTTTCGACCTGCCCTTATACCAAAAACTGGAAAACGTGCCAGACCCGCTTGACCTGGCAGTAGTGATTGTGCCCGCGCCTGCTGCGCCCGAGGCCATGCGCGAGGTGGGCCAGCGCGGCATTCGTGCTGCCATCCTAACCTCTGGCGGTTTCCGCGAAACCGGGCCTGAAGGCGCACGATTGGAAGAGGAAGTCATTGCCATTTGCCAGAAATACGCAATACGCCTGGTTGGCCCAAACTGCGTCGGTATGATGGACACGCACCTGCCCTTTGACACCACCTTTTTAGCACCCCCCATGCCCAGGCCGGGTGGAATTGCCTTTCTTTCTCACTCCGGGGCCTTTTGTGCTGCGGTGATCGACTGGTCACGCGGGCAAGGCTTTGGTTTTTCCACCTTGGTATCCCTTGGCAATCAGGCCGATCTGAACGAGACTGACCTGCTGCCAATCATCGCAGCCGACCAGCACACCAAAACCATCTGCCTGTACCTGGAGACCATCTCGAACGGACGCCGATTCATCGAAACCACACAGCGCATCAGCCGTGAAAAACCAATCGTGGTTCTCAAGGTCGGGCGCACTTCTGCCGGGCAAAGAGCGGCGGCATCCCACACCGGCGCGATGGCCGGGTCAGATCAGGCACTCAACGCAGCCCTGGCCAAAACTGGCGTGCTGCGGGCCGCCTCTGCCGAGCAGCTCTTTGACTGGGCTCAGGCCCTGGCAACCTATCCCCCTTTGCAAGGGAAAAACATCGCCATCCTGACCAGCGCGGGCGGCCCGGGTGTGATAGCCAGTGATGCCCTGGAAAGTTCCGGGCTGGTCTTGGCTAACCTCCCGGCAGATTGCGAAGCACGTATACAGGCATTACTGCCGGCAGCCGCCAGCGCACACAACCCGGTCGATATGCTCGCCTCTGCCTCCCCCAGTCAATATGCTGACTGCCTCGAAATCCTGTTGGGCGAAGCCGCTGTCGATGGCGTGCTGGTTATTACACTGCCACCGCCCAGTCACCGCGCAGAAGACATCGCCGACGCATTGATCTCTTTGATCAAAGCTGCCAGCAAACCGGTCCTGATAGCCCAGATGGGTGGCGCAAACACTGTCATTGCGCACGAACATTTTGTTAATGTAGGCATCCCGGTTTACCCTTTTCCAGAGCGAGCCGCCTCTGCCCTGGGGGTCCTGCAACAGCGCGCCATCTTCCTCGCCCAGGCACCTGCCAGCTTGGAACCCTTACCGCACCCAGCAAAAACAGACTTGCCCAACACACCGGAGGAATTGGTGGCACATTACGGCATCACCACCACCCCACTCAGGCTGGCTCAATCAGCCAACCAGGCCGCCACACTGGCCGCCGGGATGGGCTTCCCATTGGTGGCCAAGATCGCCAGCCCAGATATTTTGCACAAATCTGATATCGGCGGCGTGTTGCTCAACCTGGGCAGCATTGAAGAAATTAAACACGGCTACGCGCAGCTTATCGAGCGCGCGAAATCTGCCCGGCCAGATGCCCGCCTGGATGGCATCACCCTGCAACGCCAGGTAGGTCCTGGGCAGGAAGTCATTCTTGGCGCACTACGCGACCCTCAATTCGGCGCAATGATCATGTTCGGTTCCGGCGGAGTCGAAGCCGAAGGGCTGAAAGATGTGGCCTTTGCACTGGCGCCCCTGCACCGATCCGAAGCGGAAAACCTGCTTGCACAAACCTGGGCAGGTAGAAAGCTGGATGGCTACCGCAGTATCGCCCCGGCCGATAAAAACGCTGTGATAGAAGCACTATTGAGCCTCTCAAACCTGGCTGTTGATCACGATGAAATCACAGAAATTGAGATCAATCCACTGCGGGTATTGAGTCATGGTGCCATCGCGCTGGATATTCGCTGGAATCTTTCCGGGTCAATTTGAACAAAATACGGAGAAAATAAGCAGAAATATAACTTACCGCCCCACTTTCTGCTACACTTGATGTATGAATATTACATCTTTTTTTATGGACATGATCGGTTGGCTGGGTGCTGCTCTTGTATTGGTTGCCTACGCACTTCTCTCTATTGATTGGATAAGCGGCAACTCGCCTGGTTACCAGGCCTTAAATATTGCTGGCGCTTTGCTGTTGGTGATCAATTCTTATTATCTTGGCGCTTATCCTTCGGTGGGTGTTAATGCCGCCTGGGTAGGTATTGCCATGTTAACGATTTTCCGCGATTGGTGGAAGGGCCCGGTGGCGGCCTACCAGAAAGTTAAGGCGAGTTTGCCGAAACGGCAAAATTTACGAAAATTTTCCCTGCGCCACATTAAGGTACCCAATTTCAAGAAATTTAGCCAGGCACCCGGGATGGTAAGAGCAACCATCAATAATTCCACCCGCCCAATGGCACATTAGCCAAAACACACGAAAACCCTGCTATATTCAATACAAATATCAATTGAGCAGATTAACCAACAGCGCTTTCCCACCCTGCTCAGAAACGGAATCGAATGACAACGCTCTCAAACATCAGTATCTACCCGGTAAAATCCCTGCGAGGTTATGATATTTCTTCTGCCCTGGTGGAACGCATGGGCCTGGAAAACGACCGGCGCTTGATGGTGGTAGACCCACAGGGCCAATTCCTGACCCAACGTGAACACGCCCAAATGGCCCTGATCAAAACAGTTATTGAAGGTGACTGGCTAAGCCTGAACGCCCCCGGAATGGAGCCCTTTTTATGCACCATTCGTACCATTGGTCTACGCCAGGACGTGGAAATATGGAGCAGCAGCGCTGTGGCAGCCATCGACCAGGGCGAGGAAGCCGCGCAGTGGCTTTCAACATTCCTACACATGCCTGCCCGGCTGGTGCGCATGGCAAACGACTACCAACGGAAAGTCAGCCGCGACTACGCCGTTAAGCAAGATGACCATGTCAGCTTCGCCGATGGGTTTCCGATCCTGATTATTTCGCAGCCGTCCCTGGACGACCTCAACCAACGGTTGGAAAACCCCATTCAAATGAACCGTTTTCGCACGAACCTGGTGGTGAGCGGTTGCCAACCCTTCGAAGAAGACACCTGGAAACGTATCCGCATCGGTGAGGTGGAGTTAGCGCTGGTCAAACCTTGCGCGCGCTGTAACGTCCCAACCATCAACCAGGAAACCGCCGAAAGCGGCAAGGAACCCAGCGCCACCCTGGCTCGCTTCCGAAAAATAAACGGGAAGATCATGTTTGGCGTAAATGTCATCCCGGTCACAACTGGCAAGATCCACGTCGGCCAGGAAATCGAAATCCTCGAATAACCTCCATGCAATTAGTAACGCGGGCTGCTGTTGATTCTTTCAGCAGCCCGCTTCTTTTTGTACCTCCAAAGAGACCAAGCCAGAACATCCGCAGGATGGCAAACACTGCGCGGCCATATTTTGGGCTGATACAAGCATGGGTTCCAGGGAGCGAAAGGGTTTTATACTCGACTCGGCCAGTGACTATCGGAATAGGAACAAGAAGCTAACAACAAGTAAATTTTACCAGGCTGATCTTTAAGAAACAACAACCCACAAACCGGGAGGCACCATCTCTCACCCACCAATCTTTTCAAACTGGCAATTATGGTAATATTGATTCAAAAATTCATCCAATTCATAAACTCAAATAAAAAAATGAAAAAGTTAACTCTTGCGCGGGCCCAGGTCAATACCAAGCTGGGCGACCTAAACGCCAATCTTGAAAAACACATCCAAATGATCGAGCAGGCCGGGCAACAGGGCGCTGATCTGATCATCTTTCCGGAATTATCCTTGACTGGGTACGTGCTACAGGATATTGCCGCCACTGTCGCCTGCCGTCCCACCGAAGATGACCCGGTCTTTAAACGTCTACTGGAGGCTTCCCTCGGGATCGATCTCGTGGTTGGTTTCGTGGAAGAAGACGAGCGCTACCGTTATTACATCTCAGGAGCTTATCTCTCTGCTGGCAAAGTGATTCACGTGCACCGCAAGGTCTACCTGCCTACCTATGGCATTTTTGACGAAAAAAGATACTTTGCAGCAGGCGATTCCTTCCAGGCTTTCGATACCCGTTTTGGGCGCATGGGTCTGCTAATTTGCGAGGATTTCTGGCACGTCTCCTCCCCTTACACTTTATGGATGGATGGTGCTGATATTTTGCTCTTCACCTCAGCCTCGCCCGGGCGCGGTGTCTCCGAGGAAATCCTTGGGTCGGCCCAATGGGTGGAAACTGTCAACCGCACATACGCGGGATTGTTCACCACCTTTGTTGCCCACGCCAACCGGGTGGGCTTTGAGGACGGTTTGAACTTTTGGGGCGGAGCGACCGTATACGACCCGGATGGAAAACTGGTCGGGCAAGCCCCATTTAATGAAGAAGGGATTACCCTGGTCGAGTTAGACCTGAATCAATTACGACGAACGAGAGTCAGGCTGCCCTTGCTCAGAGATGAACGCAGCGACCTAGTCACCCGCGAACTCTCCCGTATCGCCAACAACTCCACTCACAAAAAACCATGAATATTGACCTTTCAATCAATACAGATCTTGTCCAGGACATGCTAACGCGCTTTATAAAAACGGAAATCACGCGCACCGGTTTCAAACGCGCGGTACTGGGTGTTTCCGGTGGGATCGATTCGGCCCTGGTAGCCTACCTGGCCGTGGCAGCCCTTGGCCGTGAAAACGTACTCGGCGTGCGCATGCCTTACAAAACATCCTCGCAAGATTCGCTAGACCATGCCCAAATGGTAATCGACGACCTGCAAATGCCATTTCTAACCCTGCCTATCACGGATATGGCGGATGGCTTGATTAATGCCTTTCCAGACATGTCCAACATGCGCAAAGGCAACATCATGGCACGCTGCCGCATGATTACCCTGTATGACCAATCAGAAGCGTTCAAGGGATTGGTCCTCGGCACCGGCAACAAAACCGAGATCATGCTGGGCTATTCAACCCTGTATGGCGATTCCGCGCACGCGCTCAACCCGATCGGTGACCTCTACAAAGCCCAGGTTCGCCAGCTCTCGCGAGCCGTTGGCGTCCCCGCAGCCATCATCGACAAGGCCCCCTCTGCCGACCTGTGGGCCGGGCAAACCGATGAACAGGAGTTGGGCTTCACCTATGAACAGGCCGATCGTTTAATATTCCTGTTGGTTGACCAGCGCTACAGCCCTGAAGAATGCGTTGAAGCAGGTTTTGACCCCAGGTTTGTTCAAACGGTCCTCACCCGCATCCGCCGCAATCACTTCAAACGTGTCATGCCACCTGTGGCAAAAATCAGCTCGCGGACTGCCGGTTATGACTTCCTCTATATCCGCGATTGGGGCACGTAAGCCTGATTCAGCTGCCCACCCTGTCCCCCAAAACACAATCGCGATAGATGTTATTCCCATCTGAAAGTAAAATCCATGCACCTGCACATCCCACCTGCTTTAAAGAATAAGCGCTTTTTCATGCTGTGGGCCGGTTTACTGATTTCCATCGCCGGTTCTCAAATGCAACTGGCGGCCATCCACTGGCACATCCGCAGCCTGACAGGCACCCCGGACCCGCTGGCTCTGGGTGGCATCGGATTGGCGCGCATCCTGCCCGTGATCGTTTTCTCATTATTTGGCGGCGCCTTTGCCGACACCTATAATCGCCGCACGATCCTGTTTATCACCCAAAGCCTGATGGCACTGACTGCGGCTGGGCTGGCCATACTCACCTATTGGGGACACATCCAGATCTGGCATATTTACACGCTGACAGCCATCCAGGCTGCTGCCATCGCCTTCGATGGCCCGGCCCGCCAGGCGATTGTTCCCAACCTGGTTGACAGCCAGGACCTGCCTAATGCCTTTAGCCTGAATTCGATCGCATTCAATACCGGCGCCGTCATCGGCCCGGCCCTGAGCGGCCTGGTGATTGCCACACTCGGGCAGGGCTATACCTATCTTTTCAATGCCATTTCCTTCCTGGCAGTGATCATTGCCCTGGTAGCCATCGGTGATATTCCCCAGGATATAAAGAAAGCCAGTGGAGTAAACCTGCGCGCCATGGGTGACGGAGTTCGTTTTATCTTCTCCCGCAAGATCATTCTTTCCACCATGATCATGGACTTCTTCGCCACTTTTTTCGCCTCGGCCAACACCATGATGCCGATCGTCGCCCGCGATATCTTGCAAGTAGGAGAGGTGGGCTATGGTCTGCTAATTTCCGCCCAGGCGATTGGTTCTGTAACCGCCGGATTGGTAGTTTCACAAATCCCGATCATCCGCAAACAGGGACCCGTCTTTCTCACTTCAGTTGTTCTGTTTGGCTTCGCCACAATCGCCTTTGGGTTGGCGAATTCATTTTTCCTTGCCATGCTCAGCCTGATCTTCATCGGTGCCGCCGACACTGTCAGTACGATCATACGCAATACCATTCGCCAGTTGCAAACCCCAGATCACATCCGCGGGCGAATGACAAGCATCAACCAGATATTCTTCCAGGGTGGCCCCCAGCTGGGTGAAGTCGAGTCTGGCCTGGTAGCAGCAGCATTTGGCGTGCCCTTCGCGATCATATCAGGTGGAATTGGCACCATCCTAGCTGCCATTGTCATTATGACCAATTGGCCTGTACTTAAAAACTATGATGGGCCTGAACCTGCCCCCGCCGCCTCTCCAAGCAACTAATTATCAAACAATTTTACATATCATCTCAAAAAGCACTGGTTGATACTCGCCAGTGTTTTTTGTTTTTTTATAATATCCAACATCTGTAATATAATCATTACATTCGTGACTATTATCACAAAAGAACGTAACAATCACACCTGTTGAGAAATTACAGCCTTCACATCATCGCAACCATCAACTTTTTAACAAAAGAGGTTGTCAGACCATCATGATCCGAATAAATCGACAGACAGACTATGCCGTACGCGTTGTGCTAGCCCTGGCTGAACACGAGACAAATACCCGCATGTCATCGCGCGTGATTCAATCCAACATGCACATCCCAGTTTCCTTTATGCCACGCATCGTATCCCAGCTGGCCAACAACGGCCTGGTAAAAACATACGCAGGACGCGATGGCGGTCTGGAACTGGCGCGCCCACCGGCGCAAATCTCAATCCAAGAAGTGGTTGAGGCTTTCGAAGGGCCAATTTTGCTGTCCGGATGCATACAAGGCAAAGACGAAGATAACTACCCTTTTCATAACAATTGTCATGTGCGCACCAAATGGGGCCGCATCCAGGTCGCCATGCTGCGCGAAATGGCCGCAATCAACTTCGCTGATCTGGCCAAAGAGGCAAAAACAAATCCACTGGAAACGATTATTCCAATGGTACATCAGTAAACCCGGCTTTCCCTGGGATTTGAAATTCGTATTATTTTTATGGAGACGACATGGATGTAGTATCACTTTCGCGGTGGCAGTTTGCCCTGACCACCCTTTATCACTGGTTGTTTGTCCCACTCACGCTTGGTATGGGATGGTTTGTGGCCTATATGCAGACCCGTTATTACCAAACCCATGACGAAGCATGGCGGAAAATGTCGAAGTTTTGGGGCAAGTTGTTTCTGATCAACTTTGCCATCGGCGTCGTCACCGGTATCGTGCAGGAATTTCAATTCGGCATGAACTGGAGCGAATACAGCCGCTACGTGGGCGACGTTATTGGCGCCCCCTTGGCCATCGAAACCTTGCTGGCCTTCTTTCTCGAATCAACCTTCCTGGGTATTTGGATTTTTGGAGAAAACAAGATCCCCGAAAAAGTCCACCTTGCGGCGATCTGGCTGGCGGCGATCGGCTCCAACCTGTCAGCTTTGTTCGTCCTCTTGGTAAACGGCTTTATGCAGGCCCCTCCTGCCAACTCATTTGTTACCAACCCGACCACCGGCCGCCTCGAATTGGTCAATTTCTTCGCGCTGGCGGGCAACATTAAAGGCTGGGTGCTCTTCTGGCACACCATTTCTGACGGGCTGGCCATGGCCGCTTTCCTGATCCTGGCAGTTAGCGCATATCACCTTGTTCGTAAGCAAAATGTGGAAATTTTCAAACGATCCTTCAACCTGGCCGCATTGGTAGGCCTGGTGGCAGGCGTGCTCATCTTCCTGGGTGGGCACACCATGGGCCAGTACATGAAGGAAGTACAACCAATGAAAATGGCCGCCCTTGAAGCAATATGGGAAACTGAACAACCGGCCTCTTTCTCATTGATCACAATCGGCGACCTCACTGGCAAACAGGAAGTTTGGTCACTGCGCATTCCTTACGCAATGAGCTTCCTGGCCTGCAATAATTTCTCCTGTGAGGTACAAGGGGTCAATGACTTACAAGCCGAGGCCGTCCAAAAATACGGTCCCGGTGATTACATACCATTAATGGTGGTGACCTACTGGACCTTCCGTATTATGATGGCGTTTGGCTTCCTGATGATCGGCGCCACCGCCTTCCTGGTATGGGTCAATACCCGTATCGACATCGCCAAAGCCAAATGGATGAAATGGGTTCCGTGGTTGTTGATCCTGCCCTACCTGGCCAACGCCAGTGGCTGGATATTAACTGAAATGGGCCGTCAGCCATGGATTGTGTATGGCTTACTTCGGGTTCAGGATGCTATTTCACCCAATCTGACCGTCGGCGATCTATGGATTTCCCTGGTTGGTTTTTCGATCCTATACATATCCATCGGTATCGCCATGGTCTACCTGATGCGCAAATACGCCATCGCTGGCCCGGATGCCGCCATGCATGAATCAGTTGACGTGGCCCCCACCCTCGTCGGCTTACAAGACTAAGGGAGGAGCCCAATGACCTACACTTCTCTTCAAATTCTTTGGTTTATCTTGATCGCTGCGTTATGGATCGGTTTCCAATTCCTGGAAGGTTTCGATTTCGGAGTGGGCATGCTGTTGCCCTTTTTCGGCAAAAAAGATATCGAACGCCGCGCCATCATCAATGCCATTGGCCCAACCTGGGATGGCAACGAGGTCTGGTTGCTGATTGCCGGTAGCGCCACCTTTGCCACCTTCCCCCAATGGTACGCAACCATGTTCAGTGGTTTTTACCTGATCGTATTCCTACTCATTGTTGGCCTCATCATGCGCGGTATTTCTTTTGAATACCGCTCAAAAGACGCCTCTCCCATGTGGCGCAACATGTTTGACTGGATGATCGCCATCGGTTCATTCCTGAGCTCATTTATCCTCGGAACCATATTCGCCAACCTGGCGGCCGGTGTACCAATCAACCAAGATATGATGTACACAGGCAATTTGCTCACCCTGCTGAACCCCTACGGGTTACTGGGCGGCCTGACCACCGTGGCGGTTTTTCTGCTTCACGGTGTAAATTTCCTCAGCCTCAAGTTGGATGGCGACCTGCGCCAACGCGCCAATGTCCTCGCAAAACAGTTGTGGGTATTCGCGTCGGTTGTTTACCTTGCGCTCGGCATTTATACCTATATCGCCGGTTTCTGGGCCAAGGGCATCATCGACCCTGGCATCGCCCCTATTGCGGCTGTGGTTGTTCTACTAGTGGCTGGAGTTTTCATCAACAATAAACAGGAAGGATGGGCCTTCATTTTCGTTGGGTTAAACATTATCCTGACCCAGGTCACCTTCTTTAGCATGATCTTCCCAAATGTAATGATCTCATCCACCAACCCCGCCTGGAGCCTGACGATCTATAACGCATCTGCTTCTCAATATTCACTGACGGTCATGTCTGTCGCCGCCCTGATTTTCTTCCCCGTCATCCTGGCCTACCAGGGCTGGAGCTATTACATGTTCCGCAAACGCATCACCACAGACAAAAAGACCCTGGTTTACTAAAGATAAGTTCGCCAGGGCAGGTTGGTAATTCCAGCCTGCCCTGGCAATAAATAAACGATCTGGGAAAAACCTGCGTATGAGAAAAAACACATGACACAACCTGCCTTTTGTCCTATGATTGTCATACGATGTGCCCTAAGCCGTTGACTCTGACCCTGAATCGTCATATACTATTTTCTAATAGAGGTTACCCATCCATGCGCTTTTATCGGAAAACCCTGGTGAACAATTTTTAAAAAGGCACGCGCCTGTCTGCGTGCCTTTTTCATTACGCGGAAAAGGAGAATTACAATATGGATTACGGGATGATTGGAAAGATCGAAAAAGCCAAACGCTACGCTGAGGAACGCAAACGATTCCGCTTTAATAAATTTGATGTAACCTTTCATGGAGACAATAATGAACACCATGTAAGTTTTGAAAACGATGGTTTCCATTGTGACTGTGAATTCTTCATGACCCACAAACGCTGCGGTCACACGATGGCCCTCGAAATCCTGCTTAAAGATATGATTCCAGCCTCTGAAGAAGTGTGATTTACAATTAAATATCGTTTGACTGAGACCCTGGAGGAGATAACCCTTCAGGGTCTTATTTTTCAGGTACAATTTGTTTTATGAATAATAAAATATCGCGACGAGATTTTCTAAAAATATCGGGCGGCAGCCTGGGAGGCCTGGCACTGACTCCGCTGCTCCCCCCGCTGGGTGAATTTGATAATGGGGCAATGATCCGCATCACAAGCAGCGGGATCGATGAAATGGGCATCCCGGTTTACAACCAACCAAACGACCAAAGCCGAATTGTCAGGTCGGTCTTTCGTGACAACCTGCTGAATGTGTACGAAGAAGTCGACTCCGGTACGCCAGGTTACAACCCAATCTGGTACCGGGTATGGGGCGGTTATGTTCACAGGGCCCGTACCCAAAAAGTCCAATATGTATTTAATCCAATCACCCAATCCATCCGCGAAACCGGACAGTTGGCAGAAGTAACCGTTCCTTTTACCCAGGCACTGCGCCTGGTAGGAAAAACCTGGCAACCGCTCAACCGCCTATACTTCAGTAGTGTACACTGGGTTAAGGGCGTCGATATTGGTCCTGACGGACAAACCTGGTACCGTATTCTCGATGAACTAGTCGATATTACTTACAATGTCCCCGCCACTCACCTGCGCCTGATTCCCGACCAGGAAATTGCGCCGATTACACCTGAATTACCTTTTGAGAAAAAGCGCATCGAGGTTTCGCTGTCTGCCCAACGACTTACCTGCTATGAAGATGAAAAAGTAGTTTTTACAACCATCATCTCATCTGGACGGTTGAACAGCAACCCGGGACCCAACGGCATCCCAACCCGTACGCCGACAGGGAAATTTAATATCAGCGTTAAAATGCCCTCCAAACACATGGGCAGTGGTGACCTGGCTTCCGCATCTGACATTGAAGCCTACCAGCTGCCAGGCGTACCGTGGACTTCCTTTATAAAATTCGAAGGACGCCCATTCCAGGGTCATGCCTTTCACGGCACTTATTGGCACGATAACTTCGGTGTACCAATGAGCAGCGGCTGCCTGAATATGCGTTCAGAAGAAGCCAAGTGGCTATTCCGTTGGTGCCTGCCTCTCGCCGCTGCCGACCAAATTGACCCGCTGACTCTGGACAAGAAGGGTTACGGAACCCAGGGCATTATCCTGGCTTAATATGCCAATACTCAACTGGACCGGGAAATCCCTTCAAAACCCTCAACCTGCCACATTGCAGCTTGATTCAATCATTCATCCCCATGGCCTGGGCTGGCCCGAGGCCATTCCGGGCAACCAGCTCATCCTGGGGGATAACCTGGCCATTATGGCTGCCTTACTACCTGAGTACGAAAGCCGCATCAACTTAATTTATGCCGACCCGCCTTTTTTTACCAATCGCCACTTTCCTGCCAGGGTAGGTCGCGGTGAAGATTCACGTAAGCCCCGCGAATGGCAGCTTGCCACCGGGTACGCCGATCAGTGGGGCACGGCGGATGCATACATTGATTTTCTCTACCAGCGCCTGGCTTTGATGGTGCGCCTGCTGGCGGAGGGCGGCACACTTTACCTGCACCTCGACTGGCACGCCGACGCTTATGCACGTTTGCTGTTGGACGAACTGCTTGGAGCAGATAATTTTCTTAATGAAATTATTTGGGCATACCATGGCCCATCCCCCATCCGTTCAGCCTTCAACCGAAAACACGACACCATTTTGGTCTACACCAAGGGGCCTAATTATACTTTCAACGCGGATGCAGTCCGAATCCCATACAACGACTCAACGCTGAAAACCTTCGCCGCATCTCCCAAGGCTGGTTTTGGCAAAGTTCCCGATCTCAACCGTGGAAAAGTTCCGGAAGATTGGTGGTATTTCCCAGTGGTGGCGCGTTTGCACAGCGAGCGGACCGGGTACCCCACCCAAAAACCCGAGATGCTGTTGGAACGCATCATCCTGGCCTCATCCAACCCTGGCGACCTGGTCGCTGATTTTTTTTGCGGCTCAGGCACCACCCCGTTGGTCGCTGCACGCCATGGCAGGCGTTTCCTGGCGGTAGACGCGACCTTCCGCGCTCTACACACCGCCCGCGAACGTCTCGTGCGGGCAGGTAGTCCCGCTTTCTGCGTATACACGTCCGCTGGACAAACCATTTCAACACGGACAGACCCCGACTTTTCCTTCGAAATTCATGACGGAGAAATTCGCCTGGTAACCAACCAACCAATCGCATACTGGGAAATTGACCCAAATTGGAATCAAACCATCTTCAGAAGTGCGCTTCAGGCTGTTTTGCCATTACGCTCCGGTAAAATAAACCATTCACTCAATCTCGGGGAACTCTCCATCGGACGGCACATCAGCGCGCGCGCTGTGGATGAAAGTGGTCAACAGTTCCAGGTTAGCTTAAAATAAAAATGGCCGGAGTGAAAAACTCCAGGCCATTTTTTTATATTTTTTTAAATTAAACATCCAACCGGTAACCCACTCCACGGACGGTATGTAAAAAGCGCGGATGGTTGGGATCCAACTCAATCGCCCTTCTTAACCAGGAAACATGCACATCCAACGTACGCGTATCACCCGTATAACTGGTTTCCCAAACCTGTCTAAAAAGGTCCTCACGCCCAATCACTTCACCGCGATGCTGTAATAAAACTTGCAGCAGGACAGTCAGGCGGGGCGTAAGCCGGGAGTTTTTACTCAAGCACTTGACACGACGGTGTTCCGTATCCAACCTGATCGGCCCGGCATGGATGATATTAGCGCTGTCTCCCGGCAATAAAGGCTTAATCCGGTTGACAAGTTTTTGCACAGAAAATGGCAGGTTCGCAATGATATCTGCCGTTGATTTGTCAACGCTTTTTTCAGCTTCAAGAATTAAAACAATTGGCAAGTGATCGTCCTGCTTTTCGCGCAACGATTGACAAATCCGAACACCTGTAGATCCAAATGAAGCTGCGTTCACCACCACCAGGTCTGGGCTGATT
>CAIVSQ010000305.1 GCA_903908605.1 uncultured Anaerolineae bacterium | reverse complement strand
GAGAGCATTGCCTGTGAAGCCAATAATGGGATCTGGGTGGCGCACTTTAGAGGTGTGAGTTACTACGCCAAAGGGCTGTGGACCACCTACGGCTCACAAGAGCTCGGCAGCGGCGATTCGGCCAGCGAACTAGTGTACGCTGTCGAGGTTGCCCCTGATGGAAAAGTCTGGGTACTGGCTTCTCGCAGTGTGGCGATGTTTTCGGACGGGACCTGGACAATTTATCAAGAAGATCAAGGTTTTCCTGAAAGCAGATTCTTTAACGCGCTGACAGTGGATGCCATGGGACGTCCATGGGCAGCACACAGCAGTGGCGTGGACGTCTTCGAAAATGGAACCTGGCAGTTAATCAAGAAAACAGATTTCAACTCAACCACAAGCATCGCCGTGGATGCCAAAGGCCAGATCTGGCTTGGAACTTTAAGCGCCGGCGCTCTTATGTTTGATAACTTTGCCTGGGTGCAGCACGATCGTAGTTCAGAAAGCCTCTCGAGCAACCATGTGGCTGCCCTGGCGGTCGATAGCAGCGGGCGTGTCTGGCTTGGCACGACCTATGGGCTGACAGTTTTTGACGGCACAAATTGGCGAACCTTTTTGATGGGCAATTCTGATTTGGGCGACAACAATATCAGGTTTATCCTGGTAACAAACGATGGGCCTGCATTGCCAGTACCCGCGGAAAAAGAAAAGGCATCCCTGACCGGCAAACTGCGCGATGCTGATCAGAATCCGTTGGTTGATATGCGTGTGGAAATTTGTGTGGAAATTGTGGGTTCAGCGTACAATGGAGCCACCCCCTGTTCCGACCAGCCTTTCTTCTTATCAACCAAAACCGACGAGAATGGCGTTTTTCTGTTCGAAAACATCCCGGCTGGCTATTACGTCGTCGTGGCCGAAACAGGCAGCAACTGGGCACAATTAACTGACCAGTTTGGCATCAGCTCCGAACGCACGCTGATCCAGGCAGGTGAGAAATTCGATATCGAGACCCTGACCCTGGAGAAATAGGTTTTTCAAACACTTACCGGTTGATAAAAAACCATGCAAAAGCCAAAGATTGGTCACATTTATCGCGACCACTGCTGGTCCGGCAGCTAATCCGCAATCTGCCGATTTGCACCCGAACCAATACGGCGAGTCTTGCATAGTAAAACGCAACGGCTATTGGCCATCTCATCTGCCAATAGCACTGAATCTGTAATCCAAATCAGTGGGGAGCGAGCAACTTGCCAATTGCCCCAAAATGTTTGACATTTTGCCGTGAACAGGTTTAAATTCTGTGTGTAACCGGGAGTTCACGAGCGTTGTGGCAAACACACAGGAGCATAGAGCATGATTGGAAAACTAATGGGTTGGAGCGTTATATTAATCGCGAAATTGATTGGGCTGGCGCTACTGACGCTGGTAGTTGGCGTGGTCTCGTTGGCTGGTTACTTTTACTACAAATCCGACCAGCCAATGCAGGTAGCAGCGGCCCAGCGACTTGCTCCAGGGATCACGCTGCGCGAATACATGCAGTTTACGCATACTGTTTGGGAAAAGGCAGATGCCAAATCTGTATCAATCGGGAATAATGGGGGATGTATTCCTATTTACGGTGTCATGAATCCTATTGTTGCTATTTTATCTGCGCCATTGGAAGTAAATCATTACCGTGCAATTCGTGGTACACCTGCATCCGCGAAATATTCCGAATACTTAAATGGCACGGTTCCTCCGGATGATGTAGCCTACGGTCCTTGGTGGAAATTGCCAGAAATTTACTGGTGGCAATATGAAAAT
>CAIVSQ010000304.1 GCA_903908605.1 uncultured Anaerolineae bacterium | reverse complement strand
TCAATTAGCATGCCCAAAATTGGCACATTATTAATTGGCCGAACTTCAACCAACCAGATACAACTGACCGATCAAAGCGTTTCGCGTTTTCATGCCAGCCTAATTGTGACCAGGAGAGGAATATATATTCAAGATGAAGGAAGTTCGTCTGGGACGTTATTAAATGGACATCCTATTCCTGCCAAAATACCCGTTACGCTCAAACCCAGCGACGTGTTGCAATTTGGCCACTATGACGTTTTTGAATATAAAAAGCAAGGTTAGGCAATATGCAATCGAGGCTGCTTAGGACACCATTGGATTTTAGCGGAAAAAAAGCATGACAAATTTGATTGGTCATACCCTTCTTAACCAGTTCCGTGTAGAGTCCTTTATTGCCTCAGGAGGCATGGGCGCTGTTTATCGTGTTTGGGACATCAAACGAAATGTTCCCCTGGCGATGAAAATACTTCACGCTGAATTCGCAGAAGATCCGCAAATTTTCAAACGTTTTGAACGCGAAGCAAGAGCATTGAAGAAACTGGCTCACCCCAATATTGTGCCATTTTATGGGTTTTATAACAGTGGCGAATTCGCTTTTATTTTAGAAAAATTTATAGATGGTCCCTCCCTGGGGACCATTCTAAAGCAGGATAAGGGCCAACCACTGGAACTTAATCAGGCCTTGCAATATTTCAAAGCCATCGCCTCGGCAATCGGCTATGCGCATGCCAATGGTGTAATTCACTGTGATATTAAACCGGGCAACGTTATGATAGACGCAGGCGGGGGCATATATCTTACTGACTTTGGTATCGCTCGCCATACCGAAAGCAGCAATACCACCATGGGGGCTGCAGGAACCCCAGGCTACATGGCACCCGAGCAAATTCGCGCTGAGGCGGTTTCTCCGGCAACCGATATTTATTCTCTTGGTGTGGTTTTATATGAAATGTTTACCGGTCAACGACCTTTTCGTGGTTCAGAACCTGGCGCTGAAACTGCCGGGCAAACCAACGCCGAGCGCATTCGCTTCGGACACCTGCACCTATCCCCTGCCGATCCCTGCCAGATCAACCCGTCCATTTCACATGAGTTAGGCCAGGCTATTTTAAAATGCCTGGAAAAAAAACCTAATGCTCGATACGAATCGATACGGCAATTATATGAGGCTGTATATTCCGCAATTGATTACACTGAAACTACCCGCCCATCCAACGACGGTCGGAACATGCGCCCAGTGCCATCCACCTCTCAAGGCGCTGTGCTCATTGAGCCTGACCGGCTAATCGGTCAACCACAAGCAAGTAATCAAAATAAATGGTCCATTTGGATAACCGCCGTAATTTGCTCACTATTGCTGTTGTTTGGCGCATCCCTTTTTTTTAGAAAACCAGCAAGTAACCCGGTCCCACCAACAGCAAACAAACAGATCAATAGCAACCTGCCTGCAACCGAGGTTGGCAATCCCCCGTTCGTGGTAGCGGTACCAACGCAGCAGCCGACAGACGAACCCGCCCCGGCTCCCACAGACATACCTGACCCGACAGCAACCGAGCCTCCACTTCCATCACCTACTGCCGCTGCATTCACCAAAGGGTTAAAAGATGGGGCCACGCTTGTTTTTATTCCTGAAGGTGAATTTATTATGGGCGCAGACCCTGGTTCTCCCTATTTCAGCGGTGCAGAAGGCCCGGCCCATAAAATATACCTATCTGCTTATTCTATTTACCTCACTGAGGTCACCAATGCCATGTACCAGGCTTGCGTGAAAGAAAAAGCCTGTCCAAAACCCGCAAAATTTAATTCAAGAACGGTAACAGATTATTATGGCAACCCCCAATACGCCAATTACCCTGTTATTTATGTAAATTGGGTCAGCGCGCAATCATATTGCGTGTGGGCAGGTGGAAAACTCCCCAGCGAAGCTCAATGGGAAAAAGCTGCCCGTGGTGATGATGAACGGCTGTTTCCATGGGGAGACACCCCCCCGGCTAAAGACCAGGTCAACCTGTGTGACACTCATTGTGCCGAGCCAGGCAATAGCGGTCCGTTGCTGGATAGTTATCCAGATGTTGCACCTGTTGGGATGCACCCCCTGGATTCAAGTCCCTACGGGGTGCTCGACATGGCCGGAAATGTTCACGAGTGGGTGATTGATTGGAAAGATGGATACACATCCTATGAATACAAGAATCCCAAAGGCCCTGCCTCTGGGTCTCGCAGGGTGTTCCGCGGGGGTTCCTGGATCGATTTCAGCCCCGAGGAATTGAGAACCGTGGTGCGCGCAAGTTTGAATCCAAATGAATCATTCGACACAATAGGATTTCGTTGTGTGGTCAACCAATAAACTCATTTTCTTTAATAATCAGGATGGATAGGAGCCGACCGGTGAAAAAGAAAAATATTGCCTGGCTCGTCATTGTTTACTTCGGCATTTTAGCCTGTGGGCTGTTAAGTGCAGGCAATGCTCTGCAACTGGCGAAAACAATTACCCCCGACCCACAGTCGGTTTTTGTGGGAGAATTTCAAACCACTTTTCCCGATAGCCACCCAGGATCTGGCGTAACTTATACAAGTAAATCGGGCTTTGATGACCTGAACATCTATTACAAAGCCGAATTGGAAAAACAAGGATGGGTAATTTCTGAAAGTAGAGATTATGGAACCACCCAAAGAACAGT
>CAIVSQ010000303.1 GCA_903908605.1 uncultured Anaerolineae bacterium | reverse complement strand
TGCCAGACATGTGTAAATAAACACACTATTCTATGGTGGGGGCAGATAACTCCAGGGGTTGACCTTGCTGTATATGGAGTGCATCAACTCAAAATGAAGGTGAGAACCTGTTGACCGGCCTGTGCTGCCGAGGGTGCCGATGACCGTGCCCTGGTCAACACTTTGTCCACAAATTACACCGACGCTGTTTAAATGTGCGTAAAGAGATTGCCACCCGTTGCCATGATCCACCATAATCATGTTACCGTAACCCCAGTCATTCCAACCAGCGTACACGATAACACCGGCATCTGCCGAGAAGATGGGTTCGCCGGTATTACCACCGATGTCAATGCCACGGTGGTTTGTATCGGGGGAATAGTCAAAGCCCGAAAGGGTGTGGCCGATGGTAGGCCAGATAAAATAGCCCAACCCGATGGCGCCATCCATGATCTTGCCACATGAGCCCGCGCCCATGACACGGGCAATGGCGGGATTACTGCGGGTGATACCTACCGGCGCACTCCATGAGGTGTAAGGTCGGTTGCCGCCTGGTACGATCAACCATGTGCCAGGTTTTATGTTTGGATTGGAATAACTGCCAATGGTGGCCATGTCCAGCTTGTTTAGCGGAAAGTTAATAATGTCTTCGGGTGCGACGTTTAAATTTTTTGCCACCCCGTTTAACCCATCACCCTCATGCCACTCATAATAATAGCCATCCACCGGCAAAATATTGAGTTCAGCGCCAATCGAGAGATTGTGGGGATCATCTCTCAGGGTGTAATAATTTCCAAACATGATGGTTTGAGCTTTCAGATTGAATTTCTGCGCAATACCAATCACCGTGTCGCCCTTGGCAATGGTGTACTTGATGATATCCTGACGTGGCCTGGAGGGGATATTGGTATGGATCAGCGCGTTGCGTGCCACCCCACTGGTACTGGCCTTAATTTCTGGGAGTGACACCAGGTCGATTTGGGGTTCATTCGTCGGCATGGCCGTACCAGCGGTGTTTGCTACCGGGGTATTTACTGTCTGGCCCTGGTAAACAGGGCGCATCAGCCACACCACAGTCATGACAAGCGCCAAAGTCAGGAAGCCTGTGCCGATTCTAGCTACGGTTTCACCGAGGCCCATGCGAACCAGCATTTCCAACCAGCCTGGTGAGCGTTGGGGTTTTATTTCCGGAGTTTTATCTTCAATCGGCCGTTCTGTCCCTTGGTCGGCCACTTCTTGGAATTCTGGGTCCATTCATTTTTCCTTGTAAATTCATCATAACATGCCCAAAAAAGGCCGTCAAGACGACCCTTAATGGAGGATTAATTTACCAGGATCTCTGCGCTAAAAAACTTTATCGCGGATTTCGGGATTCGCGATGTGTATCGAACTAATAACCACCATGCAGATGACCCCACAAGCTAGAGCAGTTTTTGGCACTCCCCAGGTTTGAGCCATCCAGCCAACCAACAAGCTGCCAAAAGGAGCGATGCCCTGCAATCCCCATAAATAGGTGCTGAAAACACGCCCACGAAGCTTGTCTGGCACCTCCAGTTGGATCATGGTGTTCATATTTGCCAGGGCGGTGATTGATCCCCAGCCAATTACGATGAACAGAAGCAGCACGATTGGGACGCTGCGGGTAAGTGCAATTGCGAATAACCCAATTATAAATAGCCCCTGGCCTGTTGCCAGCAGCCGCCCCTTGTGAGGGGGATTGAAAGATGCCAATGATAAGGCGGCGATTAGAGCGCCGATACCCTGGGCTGTGAAGATGGCGCTGTTACGGGCTGCGCTGGATGCTTCGGTATCGGCTGGTTGGGCGAGCACGTCACGCGCGATGACCGGGATTTGCTGCATCAAAGGGAAGCCAAGAAAACCCATAACGGATGCCATCAATATCAGCATGGCAACCAGACGCGTTTGCCGGATGTACGCCTGGCCTTCCATAAATTCGGAAATCCAGTTGCGGGTTTTTTCCGCCAGTTCTGTTTTGAATGGTGTGCTGATAAAAAATAGGCTGATGATGATCACCAGGTAACTAATGCCGTTTACCAGGAATGCCCAACCCTCTCCACTTTCCTGGATCAGGATTAGGAATGGAGCCACAAGTGAAGGGCCGATTACCCGGGCCGCATTAAAGATGGTCGATTGCAGGGCAATCGCGTTGGGCAGGGATTCCTTTCCGACCAACTCAATCAGCATTGCCTGGCGAGCGGTAATCTCGATTGCATTGGCGGTGCCGAGAATAAATGCCAATGCTGCGATATGCCAAATCTGAATCAGGCCTGTTAGGGCCAGGAATGCCAGGAAAAATGCTTGCAGCATCATGACAAACTGCATAACAATGACCACCTTACGCTTGTCGAGTCTTTCCACCAGTACTCCGCCTGGCAGCGCCAGGATTAAGGTGGGTAATGCCCCCATGAAACCAATCAGGCCAAGATCAAATGGTTTCCCGCTTAACCGGTAAGCCAGGTAGGGTTGGGTCGTGCTCTGCATCCATGTCCCAATCAGGGATACAAATTGCCCAATCCAAAAAATTAAAAAATTACGATTACTCAACGCCGGGTAACGCCGGGTAAATTGTTGAAGAACGGTCAGCCCAAAATTGTTCATTGAAGGAATTCAGTCATATATTGATATGGGTTAATGTTCAGGAAAAATCTTTTTTGGGATCGCGGGCTGATTTATCAAAGGTCAGAGGTGCAAGCAGTTCTGACCGATCATTTGCTGGGTTGTTGACCAGTGTGCTGACTGGATGGGCTGTCATTTCCTCGGCAGGGTATGGCACAAGTAAATGCTGTAACGATTCAGCCTTCTGAGGGTTTGGATCCAACCATTGTGAGTACGCGCTGGTTGGCAGGATGACCGGCATGCGGTTGTGCAGGTTGGACATTAATACATTTGGCTCAGTGGTGATAATGGTGCATGAGCGTAATTCGGACCCATCTGGAGACAGCCACTCATCCCATAAACCCGCAAATGCGAAGGGTTGGCCAGAGAGCAGGTGGATGTGGTATGGGATTTTTGTCTTTGCACCGGCCTGGCTTTTCCATTCGTAAAATCCGTCTGTAAAAATCAGGCAGCGTTTATATTTAAATGCGCCTCGAAAGGAGGATTTTTCGGCCAGGGTGTCAGCGCGTGCATTTATCAGCCGTGCACCCATACCCGGGTCCTTGGCCCAGACAGGGACCAAGCCCCAGGTGTAATAATCTGCCCGGTTTTTTCCATCGTTGGGCAAGACCATTATTGGCTGCGTTGGGGCAATATTAAAGCGTGGGGCGTGCTGTACGGGAAAGGAGAACTCGGGGAAAGCCGCCTGTAAATCGGCGGGGTCGACAGTCAGTGTAAAGCGTCCACACATTTGTGCACCTCATGGAGGATGAATTGCCTGGCATTGGAAAATTTAAGGACGTTTGCGAGGCGTGGCGGAAGGTTTAAAGCCGAAAGGAGTTGGCGTGGGTGTGACTTTGCGCAGGGGTATGAAAAATTTAAAATCCATGTTTTCACCATCTCGTTGTATGGTGCTTTCTGGATCGATCACCTGGAAATACGTGTTGCCAGGCTTTAGGGGGACCGGTTGTCCATGATCATCTTCCAGCCGGATGGGTTGGTCAATTACGTCACGGATCCATTTGCCTTTAATCATGCGACCATCCCTGAAGATATAGGCGTCATTGCTGCCTTCCAGGGTGATGTCGATTAACTGGTCTTCGCGATCATATTCGTTATGAAAAATGTGGGGTACCAAAAGCACGACGACATTGTCTGCTTTGAGTTGTTCGTCGTTTAAATGGTCTATGTGCGGCAGGTAAACTTCATCCTGCGTGAAGCTGGTGGCATCTGCGGCATCTGAGTAGCGCAAGTATTTGCCGTGCATGGGATCATATTCCCAGTAGTTATAGCTGTAAATGGAGTAATGCGTCGAAATACGGTTTGTCATCGGAAGTGACATTGGGTACATCAGCGCACCGAATAGCGTAGCGCGTAGATCCTGGCGGCTGTTGTCGGTCAGTTTCGGGCCGACTCCGGCTGTATCGACATAGACGTTGTTATACCCTTCGATGGTGGTATCGCGGCATAATGGCGGGCAGTTGTCGTCTCGTGGCAAAAATAGCAATGGTTTTAATTCACTCTCGAGCAGGTGCTTTTCCACGCGTTCATCGGCGTTGGCGAAAACCAGCGAGCTTCGGTACATACGCATGACGTATTCATCGAAGTAACGTCCAGAACGCACCGGGCCGGCGCGTGAGGCATCATGTGAATAATAAACTGCAATAAAGCGGGTTAGGCCATCTTCAATGTAGTATTCGTATACCAGGTCGGCGTGTGTCAACCCGTATTGGTTTGGGCGTACGATTCCCCTTGGAAATGTGCTGACCTTGACTGCCATGGGCCGCCGATTTAATAAATCAGGTTGGTCAGGCCTGAGGCCGGTGAGCGGGTTGAAGTCTACGGGCAAGGTGAGCGAGTATTGTAGTAATGGTATTACCAGGCCGGGGGTTGATGTGGCTGTGGCCGGCATGTCTGTGGCTGCCCGGGCAGTGGTTGAGGGCAGGTACACAATCGCAGGGCTGGGTGTGTGGGTCACGGTTTTGGTTGGTGAAGGTGTGACCTGGGTGGCTTGCGGTTTAGTAAACGTGGAAAACGTAAGATCCTGGCGGGTCAAGATAATCATAACCAAGAGGATGCAAACCCCTACGATTGCGGCCCAAATGATTATGGCGATGGTTTTTAGCTTGGATGCTTTCATTTCAGCGATTATACCGCTTTCCAGCTCTGCTCCATTTTTTATGTGGGCGGGGCATGCCGCAAACCTGATAAAATAAATTTATTATGGTTATATTAATTACTTTACTTCTTTACATACTGGCGATCCTGGTGATGGTGGGGTTACGAATATCGCGTTCCCCCATATCTTATTCATGGATGAGCGCTGCCCTGGGTGCTTTGTTTGCCTGGGCAAGCATTCTTGCCTGGCAGGTTAATTTGCCTTTTCGAATACATCCCAGTCTATGGGCGCCTGTCGGACTTTTTGGTACTTCCCCTGAGCTATTGGTGGATTCCTATGCCTGGCTTTACGCGCTCAGCCTGTCGGCCTTGGCGGTTGCCGTTGTGCTCACCTCGCCGGCCCGCACCACCAGCGCTGTTAATCCTGCTGCCTGGGCTGGCTCACTGGCAATCTCTGCGATCGGGTTATCCGCAATTTTGGCTGACAATCCTCTAACCCTTGTCCTGGCTTGGACCGCCATCGATTTAACCGAGTTCCTTTATACTTTGCGGGCCTCTGATTCCCCCTCACTGAGTGAACGTACGGTTATTTCCTTTGCTATTCGAGCTTCAGGCACCGGGTTGGTGTTGTGGGCCAGTGTGTTAATTTCTCTTACGGGTCAATCTTTATTATTTGAAAATGTTACTTCTCTGGCTGGGATTTTCTTGCTTCTGGCTGTTGGACTGCGATTGGGAGTGATACCGCTGCACCTGGCCTATCGTAGTGAGCCCATCTTAAGACGGGGCTTTGGTACAACATTGCGGTTGATGGCAGCTGCCACCAGCCTGATCGTCCTGGCGCGTATCCCTGCCACGGCCCTAAATCCCACCTTCGTTCCTTATATTTTAGGTCTCGTTGCTTTTGCAGCGATTTATGGCGCTTGGAATTGGCTTATTGCCAAGGATGAGCTGATTGGACGTCCCTTCTGGATTATCGGGATGAGCGCTATTGCGCTGGCCGCCAATTTGAGTGGTAATTCGGCTGGAAGTGCAGCCTGGGGAGCCGCCTTGATTTTATTTGGCGGAATTTCATTCCTGTATTCCGCCAGGCGTCCTCTCCTCAGCCGAATATTGGCTGGCTTGGGGCTATTTTTGCTGGGTTTGCCATTTACACTCACGGCCAATGGTTGGTCAGGCACATTCCCGTTGCCAGGGCTATTTTGGCCATTATTTTTGGCTGCGCATCTCATGTTGGTGGCTGGCTATCTACGTCACCTATTTAGCGGCAGCGATACCTCTTATGCCGAGCTGCCAACCTGGGCGCAGGCTGCCTATCCAATTGGTCTTGCCTTTTTAGCAATTACCATCCTGGTGCTGGGTGTTTGGGGTTGGGTCGGGGCTTTGCAGGTGCAAAACTGGATTCCCGCGGTCATCCTGCTTGTGTTGTTGGTACTGGTTGGGTTCGCTTATTATCGTTTCAGACGTTTTGCGCCTGGAGAAACGAGAACCGGATCATTTCCCCAGTTCTCGTGGATGGAGGGTTTGCTGAAATTGCCAGGCCAGCTGTTTTGGACAATGTTTCGATTTACCGCCAGGACATTCGAGATGGCATCCAATCTCCTTGAAGGAGATGGTGGCTTGCTATGGACATTGCTGCTCCTGGTTTTGTTAATTTCCGTTATGCGAGGCCAATAATGCCTGTTTGGATGTCATGGGTTGCCGTTGGAACACTTGCTCTTACTGCTACGGGGTTGCTTCTCAGCCGCAGTTGGCGCATAAGCCTGGGTTTGCTTGCCCTGCAAAATCTGGCTGCTTTTTTTTTGATGCAGAAACACTGGTCTTTGAGTATGTCTGCGGCCATGTTGTTGACTGGCTGGATGTCCGCAGCTGCGTTGGGGATGACCCGTCTGAATACAAAGGAAGATTCTGAGGGTGATACATCCTGGCCACAAGGCGGTTTTTTTCGGCTGTTTGCATCGGGCCTCGTATTATTGGCAGTGACAGTTGGGGCAGGCAGCCTGGATTCATGGATGCCTCACAGCGCTCCAGATATTACCTGGGGAGCATCCATCCTGGTTGGCCTGGGCTTTCTGCATTTGGGGATGACCTTGCAACCAATGCGGGTGATTATTGGGTTACTGACCACCTTGCTGGGCTTTGAGCTTTTCTATTCAATCGTTGAAAGTTCAATCCTGGTTTCAGGACTGGTCGTGGCTGTGACACTGGGGCTTGCCCTGGAAGGTTGTTACCTATTAATGCTGGGAGAACAAACTGCATGAGTGCGCCACTGGTCTGGATCGCGTTTCCCTTTGTGGTTTCAATTTTGCTGCTTGTTTTGCCGCGTGAGCGATGGATCACTTACCTTGGTACGCTTGTATCGCTTACATTGGCCGGTATGGCTTATTGGCTACCCCCTGATACAGCCCAGCGATTCGGTCCGTTTTCATTGCGTATTGATTCAACCTTTACCTTATTAGGACGTGTTATTAGCCTGACATCCCGCGACCAGGTGATTTTGATTCTTGTCTATGCTGTCAGTGCCTTTTGGTTCTTTGGCACTATTGCGACAGGGCAGGCTCGTAGGATCGTACCGCTCGGGCTGGCAATCATTTCCTTATTGGTAGCTTCCCTGACTGTTGAACCTTTTTTATATGCTGCCTTATTTATTGAAGGAGCGGTGCTGCTTGCGGTTCCGCTTTTGGCAGAGCCAGGGCAAAAACCCGGCCGTGGTTTGCTTCGGTTCCTTATTTACCAGACTTTCGCCATGCCTTTTATCTTAATGGCAGGTTTCCTGCTCTCTGGGGTCGAAGCAGGTTCGGCGGACATTGCCATCGTTGCCCAGGCAGGATTGCTATTGGGGCTCGGGTTTGCTTTCCTGTTTTCTGTTTTCCCGCTTTACACCTGGATTCCTATGTTATTGCAAGAATCCTTGCCGTATGCGGCGGGTTTTATCTTGACGATTTTCCCTGCATTTACATTGATATTTGGGGTAAATTTTATCGATAGATATTCCTGGTTGCGTGATTCGGTTGAATTAAGCAATGGGCTGCGCCTGGTTGGACTGTTAATGTTGATTACCGCAGGATTTTGGGCTGCCTTTCAACGTCATCTGGGTAGGATTTTCGCCTATGCGTCCGTGGTCGAGACGGGTATGTCCCTGTTGGCCATGAGCTTGCCTGACAGGCAGGTTGGCTTGCAGATCGTATTTTTTCTTCTGGTTCCCCGTGCTTTGGCCTATGGTGTTTGGACGATGGGGCTGAGCATTATCAAAGCTACTGCACTTGATTTGAAATTTTCAAATGTTAAAGGAATGGCACGCAGGCTTCCCCTGGCCAGTATCGGGGTGATCCTGGCGAACCTGGCCCTGGCCGGAATCCCTTTATTTGCCAGTTTTCCGGTACGCCAATCTCTTTGGGAAAAATTGGCGGTTCAATCTCTGACTGCGGCTTCTTTGTTCGGATTTGCCAGCCTGGGATTGGTGTTTGCCGCGCTGCGTTCATTGGCAGTGCTCACCATGGCACCTGAGCAGACGCTTTGGCAGATGGCTGAATCATGGAGTCAGAGAGTGCTTATCCTGGCTGGAGTGGTAAGCATGCTGGTCCTTGGCCTATATCCCCAATGGGCGAAGCCGTTTTTGGCCAGTTTGCCTTCCATGTTCGAGTTGTTAGGCAAATAAAACCACCCGTATCTCGTTGTTTTTTACCATGCTATAATCGGTGCGGTATCCGGCCTTATGACTGATTGACCCAACAGCCGGAGTGTCGAATAGTTTCGTGGAGATATGTTGCTATGGAAATTGAAGATCTTGCAAAAAAACTGGATTGGCTGGAAAAAGAACACCGAAAAGATAGAGCCACAATTGCTGACCTCCAGGAAAAGCTGGTTGGCTATGAAGGTAGTTTTGGCATTCTTCAAAACCAGATTAAAGAGTTGAGCACTGATCTTTCACGTTATAAATCCACTGGGGCACGGCTGGATCAATTTGATTCAATGGTTACGCAGTATCGTTCTGAAGTCACTAAGGCCATTGATGAGGTTGAGAAACGCCGTGTTAAACATGAGCGTGATGTCGAAGACCGGCGCCGTATGGAAGTGGAAGTCATCAATAAATCCTTGATCGAAGTACGCGCCAGTATTGATGCGCTGCAGGAACTCCGGCGCGGCTTGCGTGAACGGATAGAAGAAGATATTCGCCTGGCAAGGGTTTTTGGCGAGTTGGAAAAGAAGCTGGATCAATTTACATTTGCTGATGATGAAATCCGCCGCAGCGTGCGTAATGTTGATGAGGCTCGCCGGAATGATGTAAAACGGCTTGCGGATATCCAGGGCGAATTGGCATCCATCCGCAAACGGGCAGATGATGCACGTGAAAAATCAGACTTGAATTTCGACAGTCTGCACCAGCTGGATAACCGTATCAATGAACTGCTTGCTTCTGAAACCGACCGGCGCCAGGCCCAGATTGCCTTCATCGAACAACAAAGTATGTCCACCGTTGAGCGGGATCGCGGTTGGAAGGAAATTCAAACCCGCTTTGAAGGTTTTGTCCGTCAGAATTCCAATATTGACCAGCAACTTGTTGCCCTGGAAGAAACCCAGCGCTCGGTAAAACGCTCACAAGAAGCGTTTGAGGATATGAACACCCGTATCGAACGCCGCATAAATGAAATCACCGAGATTCAACGCCTGACGGAAGAACGTTTCCGGCAGGAATGGGTCACGCTCAAGGCCGATGATCAGAAACGTTGGACGAACTATACTCTTACCCAGGATGATTGGGTCAAGGATTTGCGCGCTGAGCTTGACAAACTTGCCCAGCGTATGGCTAGTCTTGACGATGTGTATCTTTCCTTGCAGGACATGTTCCAGCAGACAACTGAAACCACTGAAACACACCTGCAGGAATTGATGAACTGGACTCACGAATTCCTTTCCAATTATGAACGTATTACTGGTCGTTCCAGACCAGGTAGGTAACAACCATCAGGGGCGATGATCAGTCGCCCCTGGATTTACCATACTGCCTGCGGTCACAAATTGCATGTGATCGGGCTGGGCATTAGGAGTCCCTTTGCGTGTTATCGGTACTGCCGGGCATGTTGATCACGGCAAATCCACCCTTATCGCCGCCCTGACGGGTATTCACCCCGATCGTTTGAAAGAAGAGCAGGAACGCGAGATGACCATCGAACTTGGCTTTGGCTGGCTGATTTTGCCAGGTGGCCAGGAGATAGGTATCGTGGACGTTCCCGGTCACCGTGATTTTATCGAAAATATGCTCGCAGGGGTTGGGGGTATCGATGCTGCTTTGCTGGTGATTGCCGCTGACGAAGGGGTCATGCCGCAAACCAGAGAACATCTTGCCATCCTTGACTTGCTTGAGATCCAACGTGGTCTGGTGGTGATTTCCAAGATCGATATGCTCGATGACCCTGAATGGTTGGATATGGTGGAAAATGATATCCGCGGTGTGCTGATTGGCACTGTACTTGAAAAAGCCCCCATGATACGTGTATCTGCCCGGGTTGGTACTGGCCTGGAAGAGCTTAAGCGTGTGCTTGAAAACCTGCTGCAAGACCTGCCCGAGCGCCTGGATCTGGGCCGGCCGCGGCTACCGGTGGATCGGGTCTTTTCCATGCCCGGTTTTGGTACAGTTGTCACCGGAACGCTGAGTGATGGGCGGTTACAAGTAGGCGCTGAGATTGAACTGCTACCCTCAGGCCGTACTGGCCGGGTTCGTGGATTGCAAACCCATAAGAAAAAAGAAGACGTCTCGATCCCAGGAAGTCGCACAGCAGTGAACATTTCAGGCATTGCGGTGGACGAGATTGCGCGCGGGGAGACTCTTGTCACCCCGGGGCATTATCAGGTCACGAGACGTTTTGATGCTCGTTTGCGCCTGGTGCGCGATCTTACTGCTGTGCTAAAACACGGCACGGAGGTCAAGGTATTTACTGGTACCTCTGAAAGCATGGCGAAAGTTCGTATCCTGGGCGCGGATGACTTGAATGCCGCTGAACAAGGTTGGATCCAGTTGGAATTGCGCAATCCCCTGGCTGTTGTGCGCGGGGATCGGTTTATTTTGCGGCGACCCTCGCCTGGTGAAACACTTGGCGGCGGGCAGGTGGTCGATCCGCACCCAAGTCAGCGTCATAAACGTTTTGATGAGCAGGTGCTGAAGAATCTGGAATCTCTTTCCCACGGCAGTCCATCTGAGGTTCTATTTCAGGCTGCCCTGGCTCTTGGCGCAGCCCCCATTCGTGATGTGATTGCAAAGGCACGCCTGCAATCAGACCAGGCCTGGCCTGCTGCCATCGAATGCATCCAAACCGGATTGCTAACCTTGCTTGACCAGGCGTCCGTGGATAATCCCAAGGAGGAGGATTGGGTTATGCCCGTCTCTCATTGGAATGACCTGCGTGCCAATATCCTTTCCATCCTGGAAAGCTATCACAGGTCCTGGCCGTTAAGACGTGGTATGCCGCGTGAAGAACTAAAAAGCCGATTGAAGATATCTCCCCGATTGTACAGCCAGGTGACCGCCCGACTCGAAGCACAGGAGGGCGCACTGCAAACTACCAAGTCCTGGTTGGCACTTCCCGGGCATGCTGTTCAATTTTCGCCAACTCAAAAGATCAAGATAGCAGGCTTGCTCCAAAAATTTGAGATTGCGCCTTTTGCTCCTCCATCGGTGAAAGAAAGCCAGGCTGAAGTGGGCGAAGATGTCTTTGCTGCATTGCTGGAATTGAGCGATCTGATCCAGGTTTCTGCGGAAGTGGTTTTTCGTCGTACAGATTATGATCTCATGGTTGCCAGGATTACGGCTGCCATCCATGAGCATGGACCGATATCAGCTGCCGGGGTGCGCGATTTGTTCGGTACCAGTAGGAAATTTGCGTTGGGTCTGCTTGAACACTTGGATGCGATTGGAGTTACAATTCGTGATGGCGATTTTAGACGTTTGCGTAGTTGATTTTCCCCAGTTAAGAAGCCGGGAGAAATTTTTATGACCATTGATCCGACCCTTATGAGTAGCTTGATGATGATCCTGGTAGCATTTGGCGCCGCATTTTTGGCTGCTTTATGGTTGGCCTGCCTGGTGTGGACCTGGCGTGACATTCGCAGCCGGACCCGGGACCCAATGTATATATCACTTGCCGTACTGGTGGTTTTGGTGCTTAACCTGCCCGGCGTTTTGATTTATCTCATCCTGCGTCCTGCGCTTACGCTTGAGGATGGATATCAACGCAACCTGGAGGAGGAAGCCCTCCTGGCATCGATTGAAGATCAATTACTTTGCCCGGGTTGTGAGCGTCGGGTGCATGATGATTGGCAGGTCTGCCCTAATTGTCATACTGTACTTCGCAAGGAGTGCCAGCACTGTAAAAAGCTGCTGGAACTTCCCTGGAAGGTCTGCCCATACTGTGCAACGCCTGTTCCGGGTATGAAGATCGAAATTGCTGTAGATGAGCAAGTTGAGCCAGTTGAATCAGAAAATCCAGCAGAATAAGTAGGAATTCGTATGAAACTATCTAAAATTACTATCTATCCAGTAAAAATGCCGCTAGTCTCACATTTTGAAACCTCATTTGGCCGCATCTATGACCGGGAATGCGTGCTGGTGAGGATTGAGTCCGAGGGATTGGTTGGTTGGGGTGAATGCGCCGCTGACCGGGACCCTGGCTACTCCTATGAAACTACCGGTACAGTCATGCACATCCTTAAGGATTTTGTTTTGCCCCTGCTGGTGGGGCAGGATGTTGTAGACGCCGCTGATTTTCAAAAACGTATCAGTGGTATTAGGGGACATCACCTGGCCAAGGCCGGTGTGGAAATGGCGATTTGGGATTTACTTGGAAAGAGAACAGGCCAATCCCTGCTCCAAATGTTTGGTGCAACGCGGGGTAAGGTGGATGTAGGCGTTTCGGTCGGTTTACAAGACACCACTGCCGATCTGGTGAGAGTAGTGGATGGCTATATTACCAATGGCTATCGCCGGATCAAGATCAAGATCAAGCCGGGGCGGGATGTCAGCGAGGCTGAGGCTGTACGCAAGGCTTACCCGGATATCAGGTTGCAAGTGGATGCCAACTCGGCATACAGCCTGGAAAATGCGCATATTCTTCGACCTTTGGATGACCTCAACTTATTGCTCATTGAACAACCGCTTTTTGAGGATGATATTTGGGATCACCGCTTGTTTCAGAAACAACTGCGCACGCCGATATGCCTGGATGAAAGCGTCATTTCCCCGAGGCATGCGCGATACGCCATCGAAATG
This sequence comes from uncultured Anaerolineae bacterium, assembly GCA_903908605.1. Lineage (GTDB taxonomy): Bacteria > Chloroflexota > Anaerolineae > Anaerolineales > Villigracilaceae > UBA5195. The sequence goes on along the minus strand of CAIVSQ010000303.1, from coordinate 20,528 downwards.
GAAGCCTGCCGGATTATCAATATCAAGCCCGGGCGGGTAGGTGGATTAAGTCAGGCGCTTGAAATTCACAGCATGTGCCAGCAAGCTGGGCTTCCGGTTTGGTGTGGTGGAATGTTGGAAACTGGTATTGGGCGCGCATCTAATCTTGCGATTGCTTCCCTGCCTGGTTTCAGTCTTCCAGGTGATATTTCTGCCTCGGATCGCTATTACACACGCGATGTCACCTTTGAGCGTTTCAAACTCAACGCCGATAGCACCATTGACGTACCCACCGGCCCTGGCCTGGGTGTGACGGTGGACGAAGCGGCTGTCAGGGAATTCGCTTTTGGGGAAGAAACGGTCTCATAAATTAGCGCTTGTTTCCCAATCCTTTTGCAGAGTATACTCGGGTATCATGATCCAACGGTTCATGTCCCGAGTATTTTTATTAATGCTATTCATTACGTCCTGTTCACTGCCTGCAGCTGAAAAGAAGTTTGTCGATTCTCCCGTGCTGCCGACAGTTTCACCACTTTCCACAAGCACTGTAATTCCCCCGAACAAGGAGGTTTGGGTGGAAGCGGCGGTGCCAGCGGACTTACGCACCCTGGTCATACAACAGGGCTACAACCGTGCCAGCTCTGCTTCTGTTGCGCTTGCCCGGCTGGAACTGGCGGGAAGCCCGGATGGTGAAGCGACTGCCACCTGGTTTTATGCATTGGTGGCTGCCTTCCCAACCGTACGGGATTCTGTCACCTTTGATGAATTGAAAAATAGCTGGCTGGGCACCGGGCCTTCACTATTAATGACTGAGACCACTTACGCTGCCATGCAGACAATCTTTGGCCAGCAATCGCCTGGTGTCAGGCTGGTGGTTGGCAATGAATTAATGACCAGCTTATGGGCGCAACCCGGTAGTTGGGGAATTGTGCCATTTGAATCACTGGACCCGCAGTTGAAAGTTCTTGAAATTGATGGTATTTCGCCTGTTCGCAAGGATTTCCAGGAAGTGAATTATCCCCTTAAGGCAAATTATCGTCTCACGCCGCCTGTCTTCAGACTACCCGTCAGCAATCGTGATTCATCCCGCTTGACCACTGTCCTGATGACTGGAACCACGGCCCTGGTACGCGCCATCTCGGCTAAAATGCGCCAAAATGGGGTGGAGTATCCGGCACGAGATATTGGTGATTGGCTGCGTGGCGCAGATATTTTTCATACCAGCAGTGAGGTCGCCTTTGTTGCGGATTGTCCTGAGCCTGATCCGTACAGTACCAGTCTGCGATTTTGCAGTGCCCTCGAAAATATTCAGCTATTGGATTACGCCGGTGTGGATGTCATTGAACTGAGTGGTAACCATGTAAATGACTGGGGGGTGGACGCTCTTCGTTCCACCCTGGATAATTATGCGGCGCATGGCTGGCCAGTCTATGCAGGTGGAATGGACGAGGACACCGCAAAACAGCCAGCTGTGGTTGAACGGGGTGGCACTCGGTTTGTTTTCCTGGGTTGCAACCTGCCTGGACCCGAATTCGCCTGGGCCGCCAAGGATTCACCTGGCTCAGCAGCGTGCGGAAATTTCGATTGGTTGGTGGATGAAATCAAGCGACAGAAGGCCAACGGCTATGTGGTGATTGTGACGCTACAGCATTATGAATATTACAGCCCAGAAATTCGCCCATCCCAACGCGATGATTTCGAGCGCTTGGCGGAGGCCGGTGCCATCCTGGTTAGTGGGTCCCAGGCTCATTTTGCCCAGGCGATGGAGTTTCACAGCGGGGTCTTTATCCATTATGGTTTAGGCAACCTGTTCTTTGATCAAATGCAACATTATTACGATAATGGTGTTTCCACCACGGATATTCGCCGCGAGTTCCTTGATCGTTATGTATTTTACGGCGACAGGCTGGTTAGCATTGAACTTCTGACTGCGGTGTTGGAAGATTATTCAAAACCCCGGCCCATGACTCCCGAAGAGCGGAGTGCTTTTTTGGAGGAATATTTTCTCGCCAGTGGTTGGCAGCCCTGATTTGTGGTCGTGGCGGTTTATTACTCAGGAGGTACGAATGACGATTTATGATGTTTCACTCACCATTTCATCCGATATGCCGGTCTGGCCTGGGGATCCCAGGGTGGAGGTGGGCCTGGCGGCGTCCATGGATCAAGGTGATATGGTCAATGTGACCCGGCTGGCACTTTCTGCACATACGGGAACGCATGTGGATGCCCCGCATCATTTTCTTAATGACCGGCGTACGGTGGATAACCTTGCGCTTGATATCCTCACAGGACCCTGCTATGTCACCCAGCTGCCCGATGATGTCGATGAAATCAGCGCCGAAGTATTGGAAAGAGTACCGGTTGGTACTCATACGACCAGGCTGTTGTTTGGCACACGAAATTCCAAGTGGTGGTCGGCCGAAGAACGACAATTCCAGACGAATTATGTCTCGGTGACCCAGGATGGAGCCGAGTGGTTGGTGGCACATGGAATTAAGCTGGTAGGGGTGGATTATTTGTCGGTGGCTGCATATGAAGACCCCCATCCTGCACATATCACTTTATTAAGCGCAGGTGTAATCATCCTGGAAGGCCTGAACCTCTCCAAGGTGCCGCGTGGTTTTTATGATCTATACTGCCTGCCGCTTAAGATTTTTGGCGCAGATGGAGCTCCAGCCAGGACGATCCTGATCAGCCATTAACTTCCCGGATTACTTCCAGGAAGATTAATTCCAGTTTAGGGTCGAGCTGTGTGCCCAGGTGTGAATGTATGTACTCCAGGGCTTTATCTTTGCTCCAGGCTGGTCTGTACGGGCGATCTGAAGTAACCGCATCCCAAACATCCACGTAGGCAAAAATTCGTGCTGCCAGCGGAATGTCTTCGCCCTGCAATCCGCGTGGGTAACCGCTGCCATCCCAGCATTCATGGTGCCCGTAAGGGATATCCAAGGCGCCCTTCAAAAAACTGATTGATTTGAGCATGTCCAACGCTAATTGTGGGTGTTTGCGCATTTCTGCCCATTCTTCGGGAGTAAACGCACCAGGTTTGAAGAGAACCGCATCTGGAACGCCCAATTTGCCTATGTCATGCAGTAATGCTCCTCGCCAGATATCGGTGAGTGCGTCTCCGACAATTCCAAGGCGCGTGGCCATGCGCCGGGCCAAATCTGCCACTCGCAGGCTGTGGCCTTCGGTTTCCTTATCCCTGAGATCGACTGCCTGCCCCCAACCTTCAAGCGTCTGGTTATATGAATCCATCAGTTCAAGATGAATTTGTGCGTTTTGCATCACGGTTGCGGCCGCATTGGCTACCACGGCCAACAAACGGGCATCTTCATCATTAAATCGATTCAATTCGGTCGATTGGACCTGGATGACACCCAGTACATTGTTTTTTGATAGCATGGGCACATACAGCGCGGAACGCGGAATTTGCCCGGAGCCAATCAGTTGCCCCATGTTTTGGGCACCTCCGCGGTGGGCCACCATATCTGAAATGATATATGGTTCTCGCTGAATAATGGCTTTACTTTGGGTAGCCATGGGGGAATAATCCAGGGGCACCGGGGGAAGTTCGCTAATATCTAGTTCTTCGCCATTGATAACACAGTATTCGCAGGTGATGTTGTCATCCTCTGGGTGATACTTGGAGATGTATTGAGCGTGAACATCCGGAAACATACGATGCACGGAGGTTCCAAGGCGTTTGAATATCTCAGCCAAATCCAGGCTTTCGCCTAACGTGCGGCCAATATCGCTGATGATTTTCAACTCTTCAATATACCGCTGCATGCGTTGATCGACATCCACGGCAATGGTTTTGCTGGTTTTGCTATCTTCGTCTTCATCCGGGACAAGCCGTAGGACAGCATAGACCGCGGTCAATTCATGGTTGGAATTGTAGACATCATTGAAATTTCCCTGCACCCTGAAAATCACCCCGTTTCTACGGCACATTCTGAATTCGGCCTGCAGGGGATGACCTTCCTTAAGCATGTTTTTCAGGATATGCCTGTCATCGGTATGCACAATACGAAAAATGAGTTCAGGGTCTTGATAGAACTCTTCTTGTGTATATAAACTCATGTTCACAATCGCCCGGTTGATAAAGGCGATAGCTTGTTTGGGAACAATACGAAAATTACAGACAACATCAGAAATATTGTCTGCCAAGTCAATTAATTCTTGAGCGGTAATGGAACTGTTCATTTGGAATGAGTGGATAATGTGATGATACCGCCTTCGTACAGGTGGGTTGGAGCTATGGGTAAAGGATTGTCAAAGAGGTTGTTGCGCTGATTTTACCCCCTTTCTCCCATCACGATATTATGAAAAAATCCGCGTGGGAATTTTTCATAACAAGAAAAGAGGGCGGTTCAAAACCACCCTCTTTTCTGTATATATTATTTTGCGTTTAGCGCTGCGACACCAGGGAGTTCCTTGCCTTCCAGGAATTCCAGTGAAGCGCCGCCGCCCGTTGAAACATGGGTCATCTGCTTGGCAACGCCAGCTTTTTTTACGGCGCTGGCGCTGTCGCCTCCACCTATGACGGTGGTCGCGCCTGATTCAGCCAGCAGTTTCGCCAGTGTGAAGGTACCCTCGGCAAACTTGGGGAATTCAAAAACACCTACTGGACCGTTCCAAACGATCAGTTTGGCACCGGCGAGAGTCTGCTTGTAGAGTTCAAGTGTCTTCGGGCCGACATCCAGCATGCGCCAACCGGCAGGAATGGCCTCGACATCCACAACCTGGCTGTTAGCCTCGGCGTCGAATTTATCGGCTACAACAGCGTCCACGGGTAAGACAAGTTTGTCGCTCACGCGTGAAAGAATGGCTTTGGCAGTTTCGAGGGAGGTGCTTTCCACCAGGCTGTCTTGCATGTTCAAACCCTTGGCTGCGAGGAAGGTGTTTGCCATACCGCCGCCAATGATGAGCTTGTCGCATTTAGAAAGCAGGGTTTCGACGACCAGTATCTTGTCGCTGATTTTGGCCCCGCCAAGAATGGCGATGTAGGGATGTTCGGGATTACTGACAGCGCGCCCAAGATATTCCAGTTCCTGTTCCATCAGGAAACCGGAAACAGCGGGCAGGAAGCGGGCAATACCTTCGGTGGATGAGTGGGCGCGGTGAGCAGAACCAAAGGCATCATTCACGTACACATCAGCCAGGGCGGCCATTTTCTTGGCCAGCTCAAGATCGTTTTTCTCTTCACCCGGGTAAAAACGGGTGTTTTCCAGCATGACAACCTCGCCCGGTTTGAGGGCTGCGGCTATTTTTTCGACTTCAGGGCCAACGCAATCGGGGGCCATCATAACCGGTTTGCCCAGGTGACCAGCCAAAACTTCGGCGGCTGCCTTTAGGCTGAACTCGGGATCCGCTCCACCCTTCGGGCGGCCAAGGTGACTCATCAGCAACAGGGAAGCACCTTGTTCGAGTACATACTTGATGGTGGGCAGGGCAGCCTTGATGCGCTTGTCATCGGTGACAATCCCTTTGTCCATTGGCACGTTGAAATCAACGCGCATAATGACGCGTTTGCCAACCAGATCGATATCTTTTACAGTTTTCTTGTCCATAATATCCTCGTGACCAGCAGAAAGTAAATTGGTAGATCGAAAGATCTACCAATTTACCAGTTTACCCTTTACATGCTTTTCGCCATCAGCGCCGCCAGATCGGCGGTGCGGCAGGAATAGCCCCATTCATTATCGTACCAGGTCACAACCTTGATAAAGTTGCTCCTGTCTTTGCCAAGCACGGAAGTGAAGGGCAGGTCGACGGAGGACGAATGCTGATCACCCTTGAAGTCGATCGAAACCAGAGGTTCGTCGATGGCGGCCAGAATGCCCTTGAAGCGCGGCAGCTTGGCAGCATCGCGGAAGGCTTGGCGCAGTTCTTCGGTGGTGGTTTCCTTCTCGAGTTCAGCGGTGAAATCTACCACGGAAACGGTGGGGGTCGGAACGCGCAGGGCATAGCCGTCAAATTTGCCGGCCAGGTCGGGGATGACCAGTTTGATAGCCTTGGCGGCACCGGTGGTGGTGGGGATGATGCTCACACCAGCGGCGCGGGCGCGGCGCAGGTCTGAATGGGGTAAGTCCAGAATCTTCTGATCGTTGGTGTAGGAATGGATGGTGGTCATGAAAGCGCGCTTGATCCGCCAGTTGTCGTGAACGACCTTGGCGGCCGGAGCAAGACAGTTGGTGGTGCAGGAAGCGTTGGAAACGACGTGGTGTAACTGGGGATCATATTTGTCTTCATTGACGCCCAACACAACGGTCAGATCTTCGCCTTCGGCGGGAGCCGAAATGATGACTTTCTTGGCGCCGCCCTTGGTGATGTGGTTCTCAGCGCCTTTAACAACTTTGCCCTTCTTGTTGACGCCATCGGCCTTGACGGTGAAAATACCGGTGGATTCAACCACGATGTCGATTCCAAGGCTGGACCACGGAATATTGGCGGGGTCGGTTTCCTTGAAAACCTTTACTCTTTTGCCGTCGATAATCAAAGCATCTTCAGCAACTTCCACAGTGCCATCGAAACGCCCGTAGTTTGAGTCGTATTTGAGCAGGTGCGCCATAGTGGGGACATCACCGATGTCATTGAACGCTACTACTTCCAGTTCTTCAGGATACCGATCGCGGATTGCCTTGAGAACCTGGCGGCCGATACGGCCAAAACCGTTAATACCAACTTTAATTGTCATTGTAAACCTCCTCGGGTTTGAATTGTGAATTTTTGCACAACTGCAAATTCTACCACATTTGGACAACAGGTGATGAAATATATTCTGCTGGTTGCCTTCAGCGGCGGTAACAACGTACAATTTTATCATCATCTGAGTTGTCTGGATTGGTTAAAGGTGAAAAATATTGCATGTTTCGGCCTGGGAAGGAGTAGAAAATGCTTTTGAAAATGTAGTGCCGGGTTGAAAGAAATTATTTTTTTACAAAATCAACCTGTTCAATCATTTCTTTTGGATAGTGCTGGTTTGGTTGATAGCGAGCGATAAGAGAAACTGATATTTTATAAGTAAAGGTATAATCACTTCAGATAATGATTTCTATTGAGGAGAGCGTATGTACGATAGAAAAAAGCTTGTCGAACTGCAGAACTCGCTCAAATATTGGGAAGCCAACCGGTTAAAAAAATCCTTGGCATCCCTGCCGGAACGCCGCGAGACTTTTATTACCACTTCCTCCGAACCTGTCAACCGGTTATATACTCCGGCCGATGTGGCCGACCTGGACTATGAGCGAGATTTGGGATTGCCGGGTGAGTATCCGTACACCCGCGGTGTGCATGCCACCTTGCATCGCAGCAAGCTATGGACCATGCGCATGTTTGCCGGTTTTGGAACAGCAGAAGAAACGAATGCACGTTTCAAATACCTACTCAGCCAGGGTCAGACAGGTCTTTCCATCGCGTTTGATCTGCCAACCCTGATGGGGTATGATGCGGACGCGCCTGAATCCGAGGGCGAGTTTGGCAAGTGTGGCGTGGGGATATCATCCTTGCGGGATATGGAACTTCTACTGGATGGGATACCGCTCGACCAGGTTTCCACCAGTATGACCATCAATTCCCCGGCTTCCATTATTTGGGCCATGTATATTGCTGCTGCTGAGAAGCAGGGCGTACGCCCGGATCAACTGCGCGGCACTACACAAAATGACATTCTTAAAGAATTTATTGCTCAAAAAGAATACATCTTTCCACCTGAACCTTCGATGCGGCTGGTGACAGATACCATCGAGTTTGGTACCGAACAATTACCGCAGTGGAACACGATCTCGATCAGTGGCTATCATATTCGCGAAGCCGGTTCGACGGCAGCCCAGGAATTGGCGTTTACCCTGGCCGATGGCATGGAATATGTTCGGTGGGGAATCCGGCGCGGGATGGATGTTGACGAATTTGCACCACGCCTGTCCTTTTTCTTTAACGCGCATAACGACTTTTTTGAAGAAATCGCCAAATATCGGGCTGCCCGGCGTATTTGGGCACGGGAGATGAAGGAAACATTTGGCGCAAAAAATCCGCGCTCGTGGATCCTACGTTTTCATACGCAGACGGCCGGAGTATCACTGACCGCACAACAGCCTGAGAATAACGTGGTGCGGGTCGCCATCCAAGCGCTTGCAGCTGTTTTGGGCGGGACGCAATCTTTGCACACGAACAGCCTGGATGAAGCCCTTGCGCTGCCCTCAGAACATGCAGTGACCATTGCGCTGCGTACTCAGCAGATTATCGCTGAAGAATCTGGGGTTACGCATACCGTCGATCCTTTGGGCGGGTCCTTTTTTGTGGAAGCGCAAACCAACCGGATGGAAGCCCAGGCTTACGAGTATTTCCAGCGAATTGCTGATTTAGGTGGTGTCTTGCCGGCGATTGAACGTGGTTTTTTCCAGGGAGAGATATCGGATGCGGCATATCGCTACCAGCGTGAAATTGACGCAGGGACACGCAATATTGTTGGGTTGAATGTGTATGCAGAGGGCCGCGCTCCTGCGGTGCCGATCCTGGTAATGGATCCCACTGGGTATGAACGTCAGGTGAGCCGACTAAATGAAGTACGCCGGACACGCGATGCAGGCCGCGTGGGACAGTCTCTCGACCGGCTTCGGATCGCATGCCAGGGAACGGAAAATACCATGCCATTTATTCTCGATGCTGTGCGTGCTTACTGCACCCTGGGCGAAATCATTGGCGTGATGAAAAAGGAACTTGGTATTTATGCAGAGCCAACCTGGATATAGCTGCTGAGAGACTGCTGCTGTGGGTGTTTAGAACAATTGCTTGAATCAAAAAGGATGGCAGGGCGATGATGTTTGGCCTGGCCATCCTTTTCTTAATAAAGGTAATTGGTTAGGCTTCGCGCCTGACCGTGAAGCTGTCGAAATCGCGTGCCACGACTGTATTTGGAAAAACTGATTGTGCTTCGGCCAGGACATCTTTTTCGCGGTAGCGCCTGGAAATGTGGGTCAGGATTAATTGCTTGACACCGGCTTTCAAGGCCAGGTCGGCTGCTCCCTTGGCGGTCATGTGCGAAAACTGGCGAGCCATGTCCGCTTCCTCATCGAGATAGGTGGATTCGATCACCAGGGCATCGGCATCCTGGGCGTGAACCAACAGGTCATCCGTTCGGCCGGTATCACCAACCACCATTAGGCGAGTACCTCTTTGGAGTGGCCCCAATACATCTTCTGGTCCGATTGTTTGGCCATTGGCCAGGGTGATGGATTCGCCATTGACTAACAGGCGTCTTTCCGGGCCAAAGGGCACTCCCATTTCGGTGGCCTTTTCCGCCAGGAAGGGACGGCGCGCTTTTTCCTCGAACATGTATCCCAGGCAATCAGGGCCGCGGTGGGTTACTGGAAAGGCTGTCACTGTAAAATCATCGGCCTCAAATAGGATGCCTGGTCCAATCTCACGGTATTTCAACGACATTGGAGGGTTGGTCCCTCGCAGAACAACATCGTTGATCAATGTGCGTACTCGTTCCAGCGCGCTTTTTCCACCAAATATTTCCAGTTCTTCAATGGCTTCCCAACGTAAAAATGTGGACATCAAACCACCAAGGCCTAATATATGGTCCAGGTGACCATGGGTGAGCAGGATGCGATTCAACTGTTTAAATCCGATGCCAGATTGTAGTATCTGGCGTTGAGTGCCTTCCCCGCAATCGATTAGGAATCGGTATTCGTCATGTTTTACAACCTGCGCTGAAAGCCCACGCCGGGCTGAAGGTGCTGATGCGGATGTTCCCAGGAATAGAATTTCAAACACGGTTGGTCCTCAGGGTTGTGATGTACCGCAATGTGCATAGCGGAGTAAATAAGTCGAATTATTTTACCCTAAACTTTACAGGTTCTCTGAGCTGCCTTGCGATTTGTGGTCCAATCTCAAACCCCGGGTAAAATAAATACGGTTTCTTGCACTGGTTCTCCTGCCCCAGTGCGCCAGCCTGCTCCAGGTTGGGTATGCTATAATGAAAATATGTTCTACTTTTTGCATTAGAAAAGCGATGAACCCATGCCACTAAAATTACCTTTCATCAAGCCATCCCAGCCTGCGCGAGGCAAAGGGAAATCATCCGGGCCCAGAAAAGAAGAGAAAAGCCTGTCACGTAAGGATGATAAAAAGCCGGTCTCAAAGCCCGCCTCAAAGCCTGTGGCGAAACCCGCTCTTGCACCTGCCAGGTCAACTGCCCCGGTTGGGCGAAAACCCGCGCCACCTCCTCCACCCCTGCCACCGTTGATTGAAATATCTGATGAGCGAAAACTGGACATCCTGGGGATTGTCCTGTCACTGTCTGGGGTTGTCCTTGCCCTGGCATTGTTTTCGTTAAGTCGTAGTTCCATTACAGGGGCGGTATTGAAAGCGCTGGATTATTTGCTGGGACTTGGCGCATATATTTTGCCGGTGGCCTTGATTCTTTTTGGCGGCTGGTTGGTTCTGAGGAAAATTGACCGTATTCCACCTGTTTCGGTGGAGCGTGTTTCAGGGTTATTGTTACTGTTCCTTTTTATGCAAACCGTCATTCAGGTAATAACTGAAAAAGGTGGCTGGCTTGGAAATTTATTTTTCCGCATTTTAAATGAAAATCTTGGTTGGGGTGGTATGCTGGTTGCCCTGGTTGCCTGGGGTCTGATCGTCCTGACCATGTCTTTTGATATTAGCCTGCCTGAGTTGGCAGCCAAGCTACGGCCTCTTTTTGTAGTTTTTGCGGTTCTGATAAACAGGCTGGCTGATCGATTGAGAGGTCCTGCGCAAGAAGATGAAGGTGAACCAGGTTTTGCACAGGATGGTTATAAGCCAATTCAACCAGGTATTCCCGAGATAGCTGAAAAGCGCCCTGTTGTTGTAGCGGCGGATATCGGTATTCCGGTTTCAACGCCATTGAAACAGGTTGCGTGGGTGTTGCCTTCCATTAAGGAAACCCTTGAAACCGGCAGTGCTCCGGAGGTCAACCAGGAATTTGTTGAATCGCGGGCGCAGTTAATTGAAGAAACGCTATTATCGTTTGGGGCACCAGTCAAGGTTGTGCACACCAGCCGAGGTCCTACCATTACCCAATTCGGAGTTGAACCGGGATTTGTTGAATCACGCGGTGGGCGCACTCGTGTCCGGGTGAGTAAAATTGTCAGCCTGTCGGATGATCTCGCTCTAGCCCTGGCAGCGCCGCGAATACGCATCCAGGCACCGGTTCCAGGTCGTAGTTATGTTGGCATTGAAGTGCCCAATAGTGAAATGTCTCTGGTCACCCTGCGTGATATTCTTGAAGAAGAGAGTTTTAACAGAAACCGAAAATTGCTATCCTTCGCCCTGGGACGTGATGTTGCTGGCGGACCGATTGGCGCGGACCTGGCTTCGATGCCGCATTTATTGATTGCGGGTACGACTGGTTCGGGTAAATCAGTCTGTGTAAACTCAATTCTGACAAGTTTACTTCTCTACAATACCCCAGATGAAGTGCGAATGGTGCTTGTTGATCCCAAGCGTGTGGAATTGACGGGCTATAACAACATCCCTCACTTATTAGCGCCGGTGGTGGTTGAGATGGATCGTGTTCTGGGTGCGTTGCAGTGGATGACGCGCGAGATGGATCGTCGTTATCATACCTTTGCTCAGGCGGGTGCGAGAAATATTGTCGATTTCAATACCAAAATGAAAGCCCAGGGGCACAAGAAGCTGCCATACCTGGTGATCGTCATCGATGAATTGGCTGATTTGATGATGATTGCACCTGATGAAACCGAAAAGACCATCACGCGCCTGGCGCAGTTGGCGCGTGCAACAGGTATTCACATGGTTCTTGCCACACAGCGTCCATCGGTTGATGTGGTCACCGGTCTTATTAAGGCAAATTTCCCTGCGCGCATCGCGTTTGCGGTATCTTCGAATACCGATAGCCGTGTCATTTTGGACCAACCAGGCGCTGAACGTTTACTCGGGCGTGGAGATATGCTTTACCAGGCGCCTGATGCGCCTGCCCCGGTTCGCCTGCAAGGTGTGTTTGTTTCTGACCATGAGATTCACAGCCTGGTGGATTTTTGGCAGAAACAGAACACGCTTTCGACAGCCGATCCGGCTGGAGGGCCGGTGGATGGTCTGCCTTCCAACGTGCCGCTCAAGCAAACCTCTTTCTTTGGCGAGGATATCGCTGCCAAGGCTGAGGAAGGGGATGTGTTGATGTCTGAAGCGGTGGATTTGGTACGTCGTGAAGGGCGGGCTTCGGTATCCATGTTGCAGCGTAAATTGCGTATAGGTTATACGCGGGCTTCACGGTTAATTGATACCATGGAAGAAAAGAAAATTATTGGTACCCCACAGGACAATACTGGTGTGCGCCCCGTGTTGGATTATGGACCAGCCGCCCCACCAAAAGATTCGTAAAGAGGCTGGTATGGGTTCAAAATTATGTCCAAAAATAATTCTGGAAGGTACGCGCCTGACATTCAAGACAGATATTGCTTTCGCCTTGAACGAACATCCACGTGTGGTTGGACCGCGCCGCTATCGCTACCATTCACCGCTTATTTCGGCTGAATGGTGCTCGTTTACCAACTTTCCATGGGGTAGGGGGCTGATCAACTTTGAGCCCGATGAAGAAGCCCAGGCGATGGAGACGTACCATACTTGGATGCGGTTGTTCGAGTTGCAAAAATATTATTCCTGGGTTATTGACCGTTTCCACATTTCCACCCGTGCTTACCAGTGGATGACCTACCAACGAGATTACGATTTTCGCTGGTTGGAACAGAGATTGGTCCCATTGGGATTTCGGATGGTTTTTCTCAACCGTACCCCAGATTCATTTGCCGATGCCCGTGCCGAACGGTTAAAAGTTTCCGGCAACCCTGGACAGTATAACGATCTCAATCGTTTTGTTGAGGAACAAACATTGATCAGGCGGCTGGTTTCTGAATCAAGCCTGCTCAAATTTGAAGTGGATATCTCGGATAATGATATAGCTGGGGCTGTTGAGAAAATAGCCGACTGGATGGAGCAAACAGGTGGTTTGTACATGGGCGAGTGATTTCTTTTTCCCTCATTGTGGGTAGTTCGTTCATTTTTGCTCCCATTAAAAAGGGGTATTTCTACTTGGCGCTAACACAATGTTTTTCACTCTTGACAGGAACTTCATTTCGAATAGAATTGCGTGCAATATGTGTAAATATTCCGCTTGTTTTTATCTTTTTGCACGTCACAAACTTAGCGGGATTGGTGTTTCATTATTTTTGAAATAGAAGGAGAGTCGCTTTTGGGCGGCTCTTTTTTTATGCCTGTGTCCTGCTTGAGCGAGGAAAGCTGGAACGGTCGAGCCTAATTTATTTTTTTGTTTTACGGAGGAGAAATGGCAGCGAAAAACAATTCTGCAAGTGCCGCCCGTCAGGGCAAACTCATCGGGTTTCTTCCTGATGATACCCCACCCATTGGTGCCATGCTGAGCCTTGGTTTTCAACAATTCCTGACGATGTTTCCCGCCACGGCACTGGTTGCCATCCTGACCAAGTTCGATGTTGGCATCACGCTGCTCGCTTCTGGTTTGGGTACCATCATTGCATTGTTGGTCTCCCAGCGCAAAATCCCAATGTACTACGGCTCCTCTTTTTCGTACATCGCCGTCATTATTACGGTGATGAGTAAATTTGCACCGGACTGCTTCAATTCTGCAGCTGTATACTGCCCTGAAGGTGTTCAAATTGTGCAGGTCGGTATTATTTTGACGGCTGTGTTTGAAATCCTGATTGGCTTCCTGATCATGCGCCTGGGGAAGGCCGCCCTGGATCGTGTACTTCCTCCCATTGTGACTGGTTCGATGGCCATTGTGATCGGTATTGCCCTGGCCAATGCCGCCCTCGGAAATGCAGGTAACTGGGCAGCTCCCGAACTTGCCGCCACATCCTGGGGCGTTGCATTCTTTACACTGATCGCGACCATCCTGTTCTCAGTTTATTTGCAGGGCAAGGGCCTGATTGGGATGCTGCCGATCTTATTCGGCGCCATCGCAGGTTATATTGTGGCGTACTTTGCCGGCCTGGTAAATTTCAACAATGTAGCGTCCGCTGCCTGGGTTGCGCTGCCCAAATTTACCTTCCCCGCCTTTAACAATCCTGCCGCATGGGGCATGGCCCTGAGCATCGCTTTGATTTTCATTGCGACAGTGCCAGAGAGCACCGCTCACCTTTACCAGATGAGCCTGTACATTGATGAACTTGCCCATGAAATGAAGCGCAAGCCTTATAACATTAAGGAATTGATTGGCCTCAACCTGGTGGCTGATGGTGCTGATGACTTGGTTGTTGGTTTCCTGGGTGGCTGCGCCGGTACCAATTATGGTGAGAATAATTCCCTGATGGCGATTACTCGTAATTATTCGACCTCGGTGTTGATGACCGCTGGAGCCATGGCGATTGTATTTGGTTTCTTTGGCAAGCTGGTGGCCCTGGTCAATACCATTCCGGCCGCTGTGGTCGGTGGGCTGAGTATTTACCTCTTTGGTGTGATTGGCATGCAAGGTATTGCTTTGCTTCAATCTGAAAAGGTCAACTTGTTTGACCCGAAGCAGCTGGCTGTTGGTTCCGTTATTCTGGTTTGTGGTATCGGTGGTAACCTGTCTCTCAAAGATGGCATGTTTCCCTTCCAGGTGCCCTTCCTGTTCCCGAACGGTATTCCGGCGATTGTTTTTGCTGCGTTCCTTGGCATTTTGATCAATACAATTTTCCTGGTGTTCAAGGCCCCAGAAGCTTCGAAGGCATAAGTACCGCGAAATCGATTGATAGTTGTATACTGGGGATTGGGACGGTTTCCGTACCCAATCCCCTTTCCATGTGCCCGAATAAACCGGTTATGCCTGGGATAGCTCGCACGAGAATTGTAGATAAAGATAAGGCGTTGTGGTTTTTACCTCGAAGATGGAGTAATTGGCAAAATGATTCGTTTACCTGGCTTGATTGATCCACATGTCCACTTGCGTGAACCAGGCGCAGTTCACAAGGAAGATTATGACAGCGGTACTGCCTCTGCGCTGGCGGGTGGTGTGACGATGGTATTGGCCATGCCCAACACGAAACCCCCTATTTTTGATGCCGATACGCTGGATAGTGTACTTAACTCAGCCCAGCAAAAGGCGCGCTGTGATTATGCCCAATATGTGGGAGCTGGTGCCGATAATGCAACTGTCGCTGCAGCCCTGGCGCCCCGTGCGGCCGCACTAAAAATGTACCTGGATGCCACCTTTGGCCAGCTTCGTCTGGATGATATGACCTTGTGGATGGAGCATTTCATGCGCTGGCCTGGCGATACGCCCATTGTGACCCATTCTGAGAGTCGTTCGATGGGCGCTGCATTATTAATGGCGCAAATGTATAATAAACCCATTCATATTGCACATATTTCCTTGCGCGAAGAGGTATTGTTGATCAAAGCGGCCAAGGAACATGGCATTCGGGTCACCTGTGAAGTTTGTCCGCACCATTTATTTCTATCCGAAGGTGGAATACCACTTTCCACATCGGGGGCTTGTTGTACTGAAGGGTTGAGTGGTGGTCGAGCTGAGGTACGTCCACGCCTGGCAACCGCGCAGGATGCCGCAGCACTTTGGGAGAATCTGGATGTGATTGATTGTTTTGCAACCGATCATGCACCCCATACCGTGCCCGAAAAGGATAGCGAAAATCCTCCGCCCGGTTTTCCTGGTCTGGAAAGTTTGCTGCCTTTGCTGTTGACTGCCGTTCAAGAAGGGCGGCTGACGATGGAACAGTTGGTTGAAAAGGCAGTAACCAATCCAAGGAGAATTTTCAAACTACCGGTTCAGCATGAAACCTGGGTTGAAGTGGACGAAAATGCTGTCTATGAATTACACGCAGCAGAGATGCATTCACGCTGCGGTTGGACTCCCTTCGAAGGTTGGAAGGTGAGAGGCCGGGTAACCAGGGTTGTTTTGCGTGGTACTGAAGCGTTCAAGGATGGCAAAATTCTTGTGCAGCCTGGTTTTGGAAAAAATGTACGAGAAGTTGATTGGGATTAATATTCATGTAACATCCATTATTATTTTTTTATTCGGTTTGCTGGATGATTATCATCAGCCGATCGTTGTATATAAAAAAGTGATCATTCTATAAAAAATTGTCGCCGCTGCTGCCAGGGTGCGAACCAGGTACCACAGAGCGGTTTATTATCCGGATGAACTATTTAGAAAAAAAGGAGAGACTCATGCCAACTACCCCCACCAATCCCCACTTGCCGTTTGGCGATGATAAAAATGCGCCCTGGTACGGCAAAGATATCCTTTCCGTCAAACAATTCAGTCACGATGATCTTCGTTACGTTTTTGGCGTGGCGCATGAAATGCGCGGAATGGTTGAACGCGTGGGTACCTTTGACTTGTTGAAAGGTAAGATCCTCGCAAATCTGTTCTATGAACCTTCCACGCGTACCTCGTCATCCTTCACCGCCGCCATGGAACGACTGGGTGGCAGTGTCATTCCGATCAGTGAAGTGAAATATTCCTCGGTATCGAAGGGCGAAAGCTTACCCGATACTGTTCGAACGCTTGAATGCTATGCGGATGTCATTGTGCTGCGCCATCCCGAAACTGGTTCTGCCGCCCTGGCGGCAAAATATGCGCGTAAGCCTGTTATCAACGCGGGCGATGGTGTTGGCGAGCATCCCACCCAGGCCTTGCTGGATGCCTTCACCATTATGGAAGAATTGGGGCGTCTCGATAACCTGACGATTACCATGCTCGGTGATTTGAAATATGGGCGCACGGTTCATTCGCTGGCACGCCTGCTTTCTAACTTCAGCGGTATCAAGCTGAATTACGTCTCCCCTGATATTTTGCGAATGCCCAGGGAGGTGATGGAAGAAGTTGGCGAAAAAGGCATTCCTCAGGCCGAATTTACCAGCCTCGAGCAGGTACTGCCCGAAACGGATGTGTTGTATGTTACACGGGTTCAGAAAGAACGGTTCGAGGATCAGGCGATTTACGAAAGCGTTAAAGGAGCCTTTGTGGTTGACCCCGATGTGATGAAGATTGCCCGCCAGGAAATGATAGTCATGCACCCGCTGCCCAGGGTGGGGGAGATCAGCGTTGACTTTGACGATGATCCGCGCGCTGCGTATTTCCGGCAGATGGAATACGGTCTGTACGTCAGAATGGCCCTGCTGGCCATGGTACTTGGAAAAGCCTAGGACAAACTGATTATATGGAAACTTTCTTCTCTTTTCTTGAAAAACGTGTTGATGATTGTTCCTCCCTGCTTTGCATTGGGATTGATCCGCACAGTGCGGATCTCGAATCCCCCACTGCAGCCTCGGCGTTGGATTTTAGCCTCAAACTTGTTCGAAAGACTGCCCCATATGCTGCCGCTTTCAAGCCCAACGCCGCTTTTTTTGAGCAGTATGGTCCAGAGGGTTGGATCGCGCTGAAGGAAGTAATTGATGCCATCCAGTACGAATCCGACCGGATGGGATCACGCATCCCGGTCATCCTGGACGCCAAGCGTGGCGATATTGCTTCAACTGCGGATGCTTATGCTCTATCAGCGTTTACCAAACTGGGGGCACACTGCATAACACTCAGTCCTTACCTCGGTAAGGACTCGATTGACCCGTTTTTGGTCAACCAGGAGAAAGGTGTTTTCTTATTATGCAAAACATCCAATCCTGGTTCGGGTGATTTGCAGGATTTGCGTCTCGAAGGTGGCGATTTGCTCTATGAGCGTGTGGCAATGATGGCCCAAAAATGGAATACGCGCAATAATATTGGACTGGTTGTAGGCGCTACAAAACCTGAGGCATTGGAACGTGTGCGCAAGGTTGCACCTGATCTCTGGTTTCTCGCACCGGGTGTGGGTGCCCAGGGCGGTGATTTGGAAGTAGCCCTAAAGGCAGGTTTGCGCAAGGATGGCAAGGGTCTGCTGCTGCCGGTTTCGCGCGGTGTTGCCCGTGCGGCTGATCCCGGACAGGCTGCCGCCGAATTGCGTGACCAGATTATCTCCATCAAACATCAGCTCGGTTGAGTGTTGCCAGTCTACAGGAGCCATAAATTATGACCGATTCCCAAATAGCATTATTAGCGGATGGTTTGTTAGAGGCCGGATGTATCAAGTTCGGTGAATTCACGCTCAAATCTGGCTTAAAATCGCCCATCTACATCGATTTACGCCAGATTATTACCTACCCGCGGCTGCTTCAGCAAGTTGGTTCTGCTTATTTACCACTATTGGAAAAGCTGGAATTTAAAAGGCTTGCTGGATTGCCCTATGCTGCCATCCCGATTGCCACTGCGATTAGCCTGGCAGGTGATTATCCGCTTATTTACCCACGTAAAGAGGTCAAGTCCTATGGAACCAAGGCCGAGATTGAGGGTGAATACCACCCGGGTGAAATTGTGGTGGTGATCGATGATCTTGCCACTACTGGGGGAAGCAAATTTGAGGCCATCGATAAACTTACAGCGGCAGGCCTGGTGGTAAAGGATGTGGTTGTACTGGTGGACAGGCAGTCGGGTGCCCGTGAGTCGCTGGCACAAGCCGGATACGCGATGCACTCTGTATTAACCATCAGTGAAATGTTGGCCCATTGGGAAGCCACCGGGAAAGTATCCCAGGCTTATATCCAGGCAACACGTGAGTTTCTAGCAAACAACTAAGGGAAGCCAAAAAGAATGCCAGATACTCCGAATTGGTTAGGTTGGGCGCGTGAGATTTTTTCACTCTCGCAGGCCGGGTTGGCGTACAGCGTCAATGATTATGATATTGATCGCTATAAACGGCTGCAGGAAATCAGCGCCGAAATTCTCTCCAATTACTCTGACCTAAAGGCGGAGGATATTCTGAAGAATTTATCCATGCAAAGTGGATACGCCACTCCCAAAGTGGATGTGCGGGGTGCTATCTTTCGTGATGGACAAATATTATTAGTCAGGGAAAAAGCGGATGGTCGATGGGCTATGCCGGGAGGCTGGGGCGATATTGGTGATGCTCCTGCTGCCATGGTGGCTCGCGAAGTCTGGGAAGAAAGTGGTTTCACCGTCAGGGTTGATAAGTTGATAGCGGTTTTCGATGGCAATCGGCTGGAACCGCTCGAGTTTTACCATGCTTATAAGCTGGTTTTCCTCTGTTCGATCCTGAGCGGAGAAGCCACCCCCAGCATGGAAACCCTGGAAGTAGGTTTTTTTGAGCGGGATCATCTTCCGCCACTATCTGAAACGCGTACCAATAATCGTATTCTTGATGAAGTTTTTGCTCATCATGAAAATATGGCCAGAATTACGTATTTTGAATAAGGTATCCACCAGATGAGCATGTATCCTTTTTTTCGCGACCAATTATTCAAGCTCGACCCAGAAAAGGCGCATGGGTTGACTCTTCAGATGGTGGGCACGGTTGGCCGGCTGCCACTGGGGCCACAACTGCTGTCGGCATTATTTGCCGGGCCACGCAAACCGGTCGAAGTTTTTGGGTTGAAATTCCGAAACCCGGTTGGTCTGGCGGCAGGATATGATAAAGATGGTACTGCGCTGCGTGGCCTGGCAGCCTTGGGCTTTGGGCATATTGAAATTGGTACAGTCACTCCGCGGCCACAGCCTGGCAATCCCAAACCACGAGTTTATCGCCTGGTAGAAGACGAAGCCGTTATTAATCGGATGGGTTTCCCCAGCCGAGGCACCGAATTTGTGCAGATACAGCTCAACCCCGCCCTGGCAGCTGGTGTAATTGAATGGCTGCTCGGCTTTCCAACAACGAGGAACCCAAAAAAAGCCAGGCCTTTGGGAACTGTGCTGGGCGTTAACCTTGGAAAAAACAAGGATACTCCCAATGAAGAGGCAGTCTACGATTACCTTGCCCTGCTTCAAAATTATGCATCCCTGGCGGATTACCTGACGATCAATGTCAGTTCACCCAATACTGTGGGGTTGCGCAGTTTGCAGGGACGAGATGCTTTGCAGGGATTATTGAGGCATCTGCACGCCCAGCGCCTGCTTGAACAAACCCGCCTCAAAAAACGCCTACCATTATTGGTTAAGCTCGCTCCCGATTTATCTGATCAGGAGTTGGAAGACGCTGTTGGCGTCATTATTGAAACCGGCATGGATGGCGTGATTGCCACCAATACAACCCTGGATAGGTCGGGTTTGCGCTCACCGCAGCAGGATGAAGCCGGTGGGTTGAGCGGCAGACCACTAACACACCTGAGCGATGAAGTGCTCAAAAAAGTGGTCAAACTGGTGGATGGACGTATCCCTGTCGTTGGCGTGGGTGGCATAATGAGCGCTGTAGATGCCCGCCGAAAAATGGAACTGGGCGCCAGTCTTGTGCAGGTTTATACCGGATTGATTTACGCCGGACCCGGCCTGGTGAAACAGATTGTAAAAGCCATCTAGCATCAACAAAAAAGGAGCCCCCGCATTTGGGAGCTCCTTTTTTGATTACCTGATCATTTTGTGAAGTGCCGGTTGTGGCGCTTCTTTTATTTCCTTGAAGAAGCCCTCTTCCATTGGGATGGGGGTTGGTTCCAAGGCGGATTGAAAGTCACTG